>DASPSI010000088.1:0-84841 GCA_035624015.1 Methylocystis sp. | reverse complement strand
TTTCGCGCGTTTGGCGTAACTCCAGTCGGGCTACGCCCTCCTTTCGTCACGCCAAACGCGCGAAGCCCCGCAAACCAGCAAACCCGGCAGGAATCCACTTATCTTTCGCGGGGAGCTGTTCAAACAACCGGAGCCATCTCTACGATCCTACTCCGGCCGGGGGGCGAGCCTAGGGAGTGCCTCCAATGCCACTTCAAAGGATCGAAGGTGAGATCACGCGGGAAATGCACGCGTTCGCTTTCCCTATGCGCATCGCTGGAACTGCGCAAACCGTACAGGTCAGCGTAAGCGATGATGTGTTCACTGCGCTCGGGTGGCGAGTGGATGATGTGCTTCGGACTCAATTCGATGAGGATCGGTCTGAGCTCGAGGCGCTCGCAAGTGAAAAGTATGAGCACGGGCGTGCAACTGCTGACGGGGTTGTCCTAATCACCTTGAGCGATGTCGTCAGTTTCTTCCAGTAGGACGCGCCCGCCAGTAAACGCCGCGCCCTCATATCCGGGGTCTCGGCGCTTTGCAGCGACGGTCGAGACCGTCAGCGTTCGATGGGGATGCGTCGTTTCCTTGAGAGCCCTCAGGATTGGAAGAACGCCATGCGCATGCGGCCATAGAATTCGGTGTGGGCCACGAATTTCGAGTCGTCGTCGGTCATGAGCCGCAGGCCTTCCCGATGAGCCGTGCGCACCGGCGACGAAAGCGGCGGGGCAGAGGCTTCCGACTCTGAGGCGAGATAGGCGAGAAATTCTCGGCAGAGCTGCGAGTTTGTGCCGTCGGAGGTGACGTACATGGGCGTTGCCCCTGGCTCGTGCGCTCCGTGACCGCCATCATGGCGGTCTAGCCGTTCAATGAATTTTTGGCCGAGCGCTCGACCTGTCGAATTGATTTCGACGCTCTGATCATAAGGTGCAACGGATTAATCAGCTCTGAAATTTATTCAGCCGATGGAGTTCGCGGAAGAGAGAGCTGTGGGGCTCTCGTATAGGGGGATTCGCGGTATCCTGTAGCAGGCCCACCAATCGTAAAATCAGCGAGTAATGTACGGCAGCGCTGAGACCGGGACTCGGGGAAGATACCCAACGCTGCCGCCCTGAGCGGCAGCCGCCGCTCGCGGTTACGTTCTCATAGATTGAAGCCAACGTCACTAGAGAACCGCGGCAGCGCCGAAAAGGTAGCGGGCAAGGACCTTCCCAGCGCTGCCTTCGCTCCCTTCATAGATCGGCAGGAGACGCGAGCGGGGCTGACACCGCCTCGGATGAGCATCCTGCGAATCTTTCAGAGCGTCACCACGGCAGAGACGACGGGCTGGTTGATCTCAGCGCCCACTTCGCCGGCATGCCCTAATCGCCGTGGCGAGGAAGCCCCCTCAGCACCGCATACTCTCGCCCCGTTCCGGGCCCGCACGAAACTTGCTGGGCTCTCGGCATTGGCCGACACCAAATAATATTTGGCGCTTTCCGAGACGGTTAGACGGTCCAGCGTTCCAAAACTGGACGATCGTCTGCGATCTTTCCGGCGTTGGGGGGAGTGTTCCGAGTTGCGCCGGGGAGGGGGCGAGCTTGTGAGGCATGTTCTCACATTGCTCGCCTTCGGTCGCGGGGCGTCGTTCAACGGTCAACGGTGCAAAAAACGCCGCGCCCTTACATCCGGGGTCGTGGCGCTTCTCCTTAAGCATAGAAATCCGCTCAACTCCTGAGCTTTGACTTCGCGCTCCGCGCTTGCTTCCGTCGCCTTCCCTCTTCCAGGGCCGCGGCTAGGTCCGACATTCGCAACGGATCGCTTTTCGGCGGAGGGCTCGAAACGCGGCGCCGTGCGAGGTAGTCGAGTCGATTTATGTAGATAAGCTCTAGCATTGGCCCCTCCATGGGAGTGGTACAAGCGACTGTTGGGAACACGCTAACTCCGAGAAGTCACAAAATTGCTAAAAACAAAAGAAGGGTCAACTGAGATGTGTACTTATAGTCTCGCGAGCTTGAGCCGCGTCAGCAGCACAATAACGAGCCAACTCGCCCGAATCGCGCGCCACGAAAATTTTCTCCCGACGGAGCGCGGCGGGTGGCTCCAGTTCCCTGTTGCGCCTTATGCGACTAGGCACGCTGACGTAAGCAGCCGCTCTATAGCTTCCAAGGGAAGCGGCTTGAGGAGATGATGATCGAATCCGGCATCTTTAGCGCGGTGACGCACCTCATCATGGCACCATGCGGTGAGGGCAACAAGAACGAGGTCTTTCCCTTCGGGCAGCGCTCGCAGGCGGCGGGCGGTTTCGCATCCGTCCATGCCGGGCATGCCGATATCGATGAGCGCCAGATGAGGCTTGAACTCGGGAACCATGGCGAGCGCCGTAACACCGTCATAGGCAACCCGCACATTCGCGCCCAGGCACCGCAGCAGCGTAGGGCAACTATCCGCAACGTCCTGATTATCATCGATTTCTTAGATGCGAAGCGAATCAAACGCGGTTCCCAGCATGAGCGTAACCCTCCGCGAGGTCATTGTCCGCTGCATTGCGGAAAAAACAATACGTAAGACTACGACATAGCTTGCGTCTAAGCCTGCGAAACTTAGCACTTCCGTAACAAACCAACTCATTGAAAAGCAGCCCGGATTTTAGTGCGAAAGTTTCGTGCGAAAGTCGGAACGTCGCCCTGACCCGACCAGAGTGTTGGGAAGGTCGCTTTTGGTCATAACGCGACGTTCACAAGCTCTTCTGCAACTATTTCGTTAGACAACAAGTCTCCTTCGTGACAGGAAACGCATAGCCGACAATACCTCTGTCGATTCTACCGGAGCGACATGGCGAGAGCTTTGCTGGATGGTAGGGCGAGCGGTTTCAGCTCCCGCTCACGCCTCCTAACGATTTATGGAGGGGCCGAGGGCAGCGCTGGGAAGGTCCCCACGCCCCTACCCGGCGCTGCCGGAATCTGCTGGTTTTGCCTGTGGCGTCGGGAGCGGCTTACTGCTAAGCTCGGAAAGCAGCGCCCTCGCTATATATAAGTTTGTATAAAATGATGAGATTGAAAAATGCGGAGAAAAATATGTTGCATGAAATGCGAGACGAAGTCCGAAGCTTTCGACAGCAACGGAGAGAGATGGATTCGCTGTCCCGTTTGCAGGAAGGAAGCGCGCGTAGCCGATGTCCAGATTGAGACGATTAGGCGGCATGTCGAATCTCGGGCGCGGGGCGAGAATACGGCGATCAGCGACGGCGAAGCACCTAAGGAATGGGGCTTCGCGCCAAGGTGAGCCCGTCAAAACACGTTGATTTAACTTGTGGTGAGCCTGCTACATAACACCGGATCGTTCGATGCCATCTGCGCCACATAGAACTCAAGTGGAGGCGCCAAGATCAGCTTGGCCATAAACAAGATAGCCGTGATCGGGTAACGTCCGCGTCGGGTCAAGAAGCGCCCTTGCTCTTGCAGAGGCGCCGTCTCCATCGCCTGCGGGAATTTCGTCGGCCCGCGGGCGGGTCTCGCCTTCCCGCTTAAGGGCGGCTGTGGTAAGCGCCGCGCGCCGCTCAGGTTGACGCGCCAGGGGTTCCTCCCGATAACAAATGGAACGTCACGGCGGCGAACCTGGCGGGCGTCAGATCCCTAACGAGACATGGCCAAAGACTTCTCCCTTGATCGCGCCCTCGTCTCCGACCTCGCGGACCTCGCCCTCAAAGCGGCGGCGCAGGCGGGGGCGTCCTACGCCGACATCCGTCTCGGCGAGACGCGGCGCGAGCGCGCCTTCGCGCGCGACGACCGGCTCGAGCGCTTCGACGACAACCTCCGCTTGGGCTTTGGCCTGCGCGTGCTGCTCGACGGCGCCTGGGGCTTTTGCGCCGCGACCCGGCTCGATCGCGCGAGCGTGCTCGCCGCCGTCGAGCGCGCCTGCGCCAACGCCCGCGCCGCGCGAACCGTTCAGGCTGGCGCAATCGTCGTCGAGCGCCACGAGCCGCGCGAGGCCCTATGGCGCATGCCAGTGGAGATCGATCCACTCGACGTCTCCGCCGCCGCCAAAGCCGATTTTCTGCTCAGCGTGACCGCCGCCGCGCGCGACGCTGGCGCCGATTTCTGCACCGCCTGGCTCAATTGCGAACGCGAGGAGCGGCTGTTCGCAAACTCATACGGCGCACGGTTGCTGCAGTCGCGCACGCGCGTCGAGCCCGCCTTCGAGGCGACCGCGATCGACCGCGCCTCGGGCCGCTACGCCACGCGCGAGAGCCTGATCCCGGCGCGCGGGGCGGGCTTCGAATATGCGCTTGCGTGCGGGCTCAAGGAAGACGCCGCCAGAGCCGGCGCGCAGGCACGGCAAAAGCTCGCGGCGAAGCCCGTGACGCCCGGCGTCATGGACGTCGTGCTCGACCCGACCAATCTCTGGCTCACGATTCACGAAACCGTCGGCCATTCGACCGAGCTCGATCGGGTGCTCGGCTGGGAGGCGAATTTCGCCGGCACCTCCTTTCTCAAGCCGCAAATGCGCGGCCAGCTGCGCTTCGGGTCCGACCTCATGACGATCCGCGCCGAGCGCTCGCGCGAGGGCGGTCTGGCGACGATCGGCTTCGATGACGACGGCGCGCCGGCCGAGGCCGCGGAGTTCCTGATCGTCGAGAACGGCGTGTTCAAGAACTGGCAAATGGCGCTTGGCCAGGCGCATCACGTCGGGCTTTCGCGCTCGAACGGCTGCGCCTATGCGGACGACCCGACGGCGCTGCCGATCCAGCGCATGCCGAACATCTCGCTCGAGGCCAACAAGGCGCCCTGCTCGCTCGATGATCTCATCGGCGGCGTCGAGCAGGGCCTTTACGTCATCGGCGCGGGGAGCTGGAGCATCGACCAGCAGCGCGACAATTTCCAGTTCGGCGGCCAGCTCTTTTACGAGATCCGCGACGGGAGGCTCGGCGAGATGGTGCAGAGCGCCGCTTATCAGGGGCGCACGCTGGCGTTTTGGAATTCGCTCGACGGGCTTGGCGACGAGACGACCTTCCGGCTCGGCGGCACCTTCACCTGCGGCAAGGCCGAGCCCATACAGATCGCGCCCGTCTCGCATGGCGCGCCCGCCGCGCGCTTCCGCGGCGTGAGCGTGCTGTGCACCGAGCGGGAAAACGCATAAAATGTTCCTCTCCTCGGATGACGTCAAAGCGCTGACCGATCGGCTGCTCGCGCGCTCGCGCGCGGACGCCTGCGCGATCTCGGTCTCGGGCGGCGAGGCGCAGAACCTGCGCTTCGCGCGCGGAGCCGCGACGACCAACACCGCAGCGTCGGACGTTCGCGTGCGCGTCTCGTCCCACGTCGGTGGACGCGTCGGCTCCGTCTCGACGACGAGCCTCGATGACGCGGCGCTTTCCGCCGCGCTCGCGCGCTCGGAGGAGATCGCGCGGCTCCTGCCCGTCGACCCAGAATATGTCGCGCCGCTCGGGCCCCAAAACTATTCGGAGTCGCGCCGCTACGATCCCTCGATCGGCGAGCTGCGCCTCGACGCGCTGGCCTTAAAGGTTGAGGCCGTCGCGAAAGCCTGCGCGGCGCGCGGCGTCAACGCCTTCGGCTGCGCGGCGAGCGGGCGACGCTTCGAGGCCATGGCCACGAGCAACGGCCTCTTCGCCTATGATCCGCGCGGCGAGATCGAGCTTTCCGTCACGGCGCGCAACAAGACCGACCGCTGGTCGGGATGGGCCGGCGTCAATCGCCTCGCAGCCGACGCGCTCGACGCCACGGAGGTCGGGCGCCGCGCGGCGGAGAAGGCCGCGCGCGAAGACGAGCCCGTCGATCTCAAGCCCGGCGACTACCCGGTGGTGCTCGAGCCCGCCGCGACGGCGGAGCTCGCGTCCTGGCTCATCCATGCGCTCGATGCGCGGGCGGCCGACGAGGGCCGCAGCTTCTTCTCGCGTCCGGGGCGCGGCGCCCGCCAGGGCGAGCTGCTGTTCGACGAGAAGCTGACACTGCGCGTCGATCCCGGCGACGGCCTCGCGCCTTCGGGTGCGCTGGGCTACGAAGGGGTTCCGCATCGCGCCCGAGACTTCATCGCGAAGGGCGCCGTCGAGAGCTTCTACCGCTCGCGCGCCTGGGCGCAGAAGACCGACGCCGAAGCCGTGCCGCACAGCGCGAGCTTCCATATGGGGGGCGGAGACGCCTCTCTGGAGGAGATGGTCCGCGCGACGAAGCACGGGGTGCTGGTCACGCGCCTCTGGTACACGAATTGGCTCGATCCGCGCGAACTGCTGCTCACCGGCCTCACGCGAGACGGCAATTTTCTGATCGAGAATGGGCGCGTGACGAGGCCAGTGCGCAACATGCGCTTCAACGAAAGTCTCGCGAAGCTGTTCAGAAAGATCGAAGCGTTGGGCCCGAGCGAGCGGGTCTGGAGCGCGTTCCACGAGGGCGGCGCCTGCGCCGCGCCGCCGCTCCTCGTGGAGCGCTTCTCTTTCGCCTCGCGCTCCAGCGGAATTTGAGTCCTCGCCGCCTCCGCGCCGGAAGAATGGCGGCGCGACGCCAACGCGCGAGAGGCCGCAACTCGCAGACGTAAACTTTTTTGTAATGATATTTGGCCGCAGCACGTATTATCACGTATAATGTGGCCGGGATCTGCACGCACAGAGTGGGCCGACCGGGCGACGAGAAGATAAAGTATTATGAATTCAGCGGCTTATTGATCGCACGCGAATCCCGCGATCAATGGGCAGGAGCAGGACCTTCCCTTGGGAGGGGCATGCTCATGTGTCGCCGCCGCGTCATTCGTCGGGTCGCTCTCTCCTTCCCCCCCACTTCCCAGGAGATGACGCGTTCGGCAGAAGAGACGCGGCGGCGATTTTGCCGCAAGACGACGCTCATGATTGGCGTTTGGCGTCTATTCTTCCCGTCGGCGGATTTGAGCGACGGCGCTCCCCGCGATGCGGCTCAGGAGCGCAACATGGGAATAAAGGCGATGTTCTCGCGCAACAAACAGTCGCGCCGGCGCGACCCTGCGCCGCGTCGGCGCTCTTGATCCCTCAAGCGTTGACCAATGCGGTGATCGCCGCTGTTATCGCAGCGGCCGCAGCGAAAATCGACAGAAGCGTGGTGAGCGTGTTCATGGCAGTTTCCTCTTGTCGCACTGGAGCCGCCGCCGCGCATGAGGAGCACCGCGGACCGGCTGCTCCGGGAGGCTTCTCCGTCCTCCGCTGCGACAAATTAACGCATAGCAAGCTTTGCGTTTCAAGCTTGAACCTTATTGCGCCGCGAAGGGGTTTCTGCTAGTCACCCGCGCCTTCCGACGCCGCCCGCTGCAGCGCGCTGTTTCAACACGACGAATCCTTTTATTGCGTCGCGGCGACGAAAACTCTAAACCGCAGCCGGCAAGACTTGAGCGTGTCTTTTGCTTACAGTAAAGCGCAGGTTCCGCTCTCGAAGGATGATCGCGAGCGCTGCGGCCTTTAGCGATTTTTAGCAAGTCTCATCCTAGCCTCGCGCCCAAGGCGCGCGCTCCCTATGTTGTCTCATGAAGCGGCCAAGAAACGCGACACCTAAGGCGACACCTATGGACGACTGGAAGAAAACCCTTCCCTTTCCGGGACATTGGGCGAGCTATCTTGCATTCAAGCTGCTGATTTTGGGGCTCGCCGCGCTGGCGGCGCTGCATTTTTTGGGCTATCTCTGATTTCATGCAGTCCAAGAAAACCCCGCCGGGGCTGCGGCCGTTCCTTGCGACCGACGCGCCGCGGCTTGCGGCGCTGGCGCAGGCCAGCATCGAGACGCTCGCCGAAGACTATTACGACGACGACCAGCGCGCCGCTTGGGCCGCGCAGATCGGCGACCAAGACGCCTTGGCCGCGCGACTTAGCGGCGTTCTCGCGCTCGTCGCGATCCTGGAAGGGCAGATTGTCGGCTTCGCCTCGCTCAAGGAGGGCGAAGCGCTCGACATGATCTACGTGGACCCTCAGTTTGCGCGGCGCGGAGTCGGCGGCGCGCTCGTGGACGCGCTGGAGAAGCTCGCTGGGGCACGCGGGGCCGAGGCGATCATCGCCGATGTCTCCGACGCCGCGCGCGACTTCTTCGCGCGCCGCGGCTATGCGGCGCAAAGACGCAACACCGTGCAGATCGCCGGCGAGTGGCTCGGCAACACCACCATGACCAAGAAGATCGCTGCGGGCGGGCTGTTTCAGGCCGCCGCGACGGGGCGCCCGCAATGAGCAGGGAGCGGCTGTGGTTGTTCGACACGACTCTGCGCGACGGCGCGCAGACCGTCGGCGTCGATTTCTCGATCGAGGACAAGCGCACGATCGCCGCCATGCTCGACGAGCTCGGTGTGGACTACATCGAGGGCGGCTACCCCGGCGCCAATCCGCTGGACACGGAGTTTTTCTCGGCTCCTCCGAAACTGCGCGCCAAGCTCGCGGGCTTCGGCATGACGCGGCGGCCCGGCCGCTCGGTCGAGAACGACCCCGGCGTCGCGGCGCTGCTCGACGCCGAAAGTCAAACGGTCGTCTTCGTCGCCAAGGCATGGGACTATCAAGTGCGCGTCGCTCTGCGCGCGAGCGAGGAGGAAAATCTCTCGGCCATCGCGCAGTCGGTCGCGTCCGCGGTGGCGCGCGGGAAGGAGGCCGCCGTCGATTGCGAGCATTTCTTCGACGGCTTCAAGGCCAATGAGTCCTACGCGCTCGCCTGCGCCAACGCGGCCTTTGACGCCGGCGCGCGCTGGATCGTGCTCTGCGACACCAACGGCGGCTCGATGCCGTCCGAAATCGAGCGCATCGTCGCTCGGGCGGCCGAGATCATTCCTAGCTATCGGCTGGGCATTCACGCGCATGACGACACGGGCCAGGCGGTCGCGAACTCGCTGGCGGCGGTGCGCGGCGGCGCCCGCCAGATCCAGGGCGCGCTCAACGGACTCGGAGAACGCTGCGGCAACGCCAACCTCACAACGATCATCCCCACGCTGCTGCTGAAAGACGAGTTCGCGAGCCGATTCGAGACCGGAGTGACGGCGGAAAAGCTCACGCATCTGACGCGCGTAAGCCATGCGCTGGACGAGTTGCTCAATCGCGCGCCAAACCGCCACGCGCCGTACGTCGGCGCCAACGCCTTCGCGACCAAGGCGGGGATTCATGCCTCCGCGGTGATGGTCGATCCCTCGACCTATGAGCATGCGCCGCCCGAGAGCGTCGGCAACCGAAGACGCGTGCTGGTCTCGGATCAGGCTGGCAGATCCAACGTGCTGGCCGAGCTTTCGCGGCTCGGCGTGAGGCTGGACAAGGACGATCCGCGCCTTGCGCGCCTCTTGGAGGAGGTGAAGGAGAAGGAGGCGCAGGGCTATGCCTATGAAGGCGCCGACGCGTCTTTTTTCTTGCTGGCTAAGCGCGTCATGGGCGAAACGCCGCATTTCTTCGACGTCGAGCGTTACAGCGTCGCGGTGGACCGCCGCTTCGGCAGGAACGGCGGCGTCGAGGATATGGGCGCCGAGGCGATCGTGAAGCTGCGCGTCGGCGGCGAGCAGCGCATCTCGGCGGCGGAGGGCAACGGCCCGGTCAATGCGCTGGATCTAGCGCTGCGTAAGGATCTCGGCGTCTATCAGCGCTACATCGAAGACGTGAAGCTCGTGGACTATCGCGTGCGCGTGTTCCAGGGCGGCACGGACGCGGTGACGCGCGTGCTCGTCGAATGCGCGGACGGCGAGGGCGAGCGCTGGTCGACGGTGGGGGTGTCGGCGAACGTCATCGACGCTTCGTTCGAGGCGCTGGTGGATGCGATCGTGTATAAGCTGGTGAAGTCGGGGGCGTGACGGGAACAGAACAAAGGCCCGCCGCTGATCACGGCGTCAGCACCGCCGCGCCCTCGAAGCTCCCTTCTCGCAAATCGTCCAGCGCCTCGTTTGCCTGCTCCAACGGATAGGCCTTCGTCGTCGTGCGCACGCCAACGCGCGGCGCGAGCGTCAGAAATTCTTCGCCGTCGGCGCGGGTCAGATTGGCGACCGAGACAATACTGCGCTCCTGCCACAGCAGGTTGTAAGGGAAAGACGGAATATCGCTCATGTGAATGCCGGCGCAGACCACGCGCCCGCCCTTTCGGAGGCTCGCAAGCGCTAGGGGCACGAGCGCGCCGACCGGCGCGAAGAGGATCGCCGCATCGAGCTCGCGCGGCGGCTTTTCCTCCGAGCCGCCCGCCCATTCGGCGCCGAGCGACAGCGCGAAGCTCTGCGACGCCGAATCGTCCGGGCGCGTGAAGGCGAAAACGCGCCTCCCTTGAGCGCGGCAGACCTGGGCGATGATATGCGCCGCGGCGCCGAAGCCGTAAAGGCCGACGCGCTCGGCCTCCCCTGCGGCCTTCAGCGCACGCCAGCCGATGAGCCCTGCGCACAGCAGCGGCGCCGCCGCCACCGCGTCGAGCTCCTCTGCGAGCGGAAAGGCGTAGGCGGCGTCGGCGATCACATGAGTGGCGAAGCCGCCGTCGCGCGTGTAGCCGTGAAAGAGCGGCGCGTCGCAGAGGTTTTCGTTTCCCGACCGGCAATAGGGGCAGCAGCCGCAGGTGTGGGCGAGCCAGGGCGCGCCGACCCGCGCGCCGACCGCCAAGGCGACGCCCGCGCCGACGGCGTCGACGCGGCCGACGATCTCGTGCCCCAGGACGATCGGCAGCTTCGGCTTGGGCAGATCGCCGTCGACCACATGGAGATCCGTCCGGCAGACCCCGCAGGCCTCGACCCCGATACGAATCTCGCCCGGCCCGGGCTGCGGCTCGGGGCGCTGTTCAAGGACGAGCCGCTCGCGCGGCTTTCGCAGCACCATCGCGCGCATGGCGTCGACCCTATCACAAAAGCGGTGCTTCGTCGGCTCTCCCCTGCCTACGCGCCCACCCGTCGATCCCAATTTCGACTGCGCCGCCTATGTCTGGAGCCGAGGGCGCAAGACCGCGCCAACAGGGACTCTATCCCGTCCCGGCGCGGCGTCGCTTAAGGCTTTCTTATGCGCCGCAGGCGACGTAGATGATATTGGAATTGTCGGTGTTCAACGTCACCATGTTCCAGTGCACATAGGCTTGCACGCGCGGCGACACCGTGGGCTGACCGATGATCCTGTAGGCGCCGTGACAGACTGCTTCGGCGCGCTCCAGGCAAGAGGCGGGCCCGCGCGAGCAGTCGATCTTGAAATCCGCATGGCCGTACCGGGTCGGCAGCGCCTGCGTGCCTGTGTACGGATCGTAACCGAGCTCCGACGAGGCGCAGCCCGAAAGAGTGAGCCCCAAAGCCGAAAGCGCGACGAACTTGCGTGCGAATCGCATGCCGTATCCTCCTCGATCCTCGTTTCTTAGCCATGACGGCCGCGCTTAACAACTGCAACTATTGACACTGCAGCTCGACACACAGCGCCCAGGGGCGCTTTTTCCTTTGTTGCGCCGCCCATTTCGCGTTATGCCAGTCCCGCCCCGGCGCGCGCCGGGGAGCCTTCGAGGGGTCTCATGGTTGAATTCGCGCTTCCGCAAAACTCGAAGCCCATCGAGGGCAAGACCTGGCCGCGCCCCGAAAGCGCGAACCTGCGCGAGTTCCGCATCTACCGCTGGAGCCCGGACGACGGTCAAAACCCGCGAATCGACACCTTTTTCGTCGATGCGAACGACTGCGGGCCGATGGTGCTCGACGCGATTCTATGGATCAAGAACAAGATCGATCCGACGCTGACCTTCCGCCGCTCCTGCCGCGAGGGCATCTGCGGCTCCTGCGCGATGAACATCGACGGAACCAACACGCTCGCCTGCACCAAGGGCATGAACGAGATCGAAGGCGCGATCAGGCTTTATCCCCTGCCGCATATGTCGGTGGTCAAGGACCTCGTGCCGGATCTGACGGGTTTCTATGCCCAGCACGCGGCGATCGAGCCCTGGCTGCAGGCAGGCGCCGATCCCGAGACGGAGCGGTTGCAGTC
This sequence comes from Methylocystis sp., assembly GCA_035624015.1. Lineage (GTDB taxonomy): Bacteria > Pseudomonadota > Alphaproteobacteria > Rhizobiales > Beijerinckiaceae > Methylocystis. The sequence goes on along the minus strand of DASPSI010000088.1, from coordinate 72,972 downwards.
GGTGGAGCAGCGCGCCAAGCTCGACGGGCTCTATGAATGCATCCTCTGCGCCTGCTGCTCGACCTCCTGTCCGAGCTATTGGTGGAACGCCGACCGCTATCTCGGCCCCGCTGCGCTGCTGCAGGCCAAGCGCTGGATCACCGATTCGCGCGACGAGGCCGGGGGGGAACGGCTCGGCTATGTCGACGATGCGTTCCGGCTCTATCGCTGTCATACGATCATGAATTGCACCAAGGCCTGCCCCAAGGGCCTGGAGCCGGCAAGGGCGATCGCTGAGCTGAAGAACATGGCGATCGCGCGGCTGGGGTGACTGGAGGGTTCTTTTGCACGGAGCCGCAAGAGCCCTCATCCGACCCGCCTTCGGCGGGCCACCTTCTCCCGCAAGCGGGAGAAGCGGAAGCCCTGGCGTTTCAGAGTTCGCATGCATGAGCAGTTTTTCTGAGGCGGGACGGCGGCGCTCCTTCTCCCGCTTGCGGGAGAAGGTGGCCCTTGCGCTGCAAGGGTCGGATGAGGGTCGCTGGGCGCTTGCTCGCCCCGCGCCAAACGCCGGCGCCTCATCATGACCCTCCTGATGCCCCAACCCGAGGCCGAGACTCTCGCCCGACGCGACGAAATCATATCGCGCCTCACGAAAATCCTCCCCGAGCAAAACGTCATCGCCGACGAGACGGCCCGACGGGCCTATGAGTGCGACGCTTTCACCATGTATCGCGCGCTGCCGCTCGTCGTCGCCCTGCCCGAGACCGTCGAGCAGGTCTCGGCGATCCTCAGGCTCGCGCAGGAGATGAACGTCAAGGTCGTGCCGCGCGGCTCGGGCACCTCGCTCTCGGGCGGCGCGCTGCCGCTCACGGACGGCATTCTGCTCGGCCTCTCGAAATTCAACCGCATCCTGGAGGTTGATTACGAGAACCGCTGCGCCCGTGTGCAGCCGGGCGTGACCAATCTCGCCATCACCAATGCCGTCGAGGCCCAGGGCTTCTATTACGCGCCCGATCCGTCCTCGCAGATCGCCTGCTCGATAGGCGGCAACGTCGGCGAGAACGCCGGCGGCGTGCACTGCCTGAAATACGGGCTGACGACCAACAATCTTTTAGGGATAGAGGTCGTGCTCATGGGCGGCGAGGTCGTGCGGCTCGGCGGCAAGCATCTCGATTCTGAATTCTACGATTTGCTCGGCGTCATGACGGGCTCCGAAGGCCTCCTCGGCGTCATCACCGAGGTCACGGTGCGCATCTTGCCGAAGCCCGCGGTCACGCGCGCACTGCTCCTCGGTTTTTCGAGCGTGGAGGACGGCGCGCGCGCGGTCGGCGCGATCATCGCGCGAGGCGTCATTCCCGCAGGGCTCGAGATGATGGACCGGGCGACAATCGGCGCGACCGAGCGTTTCCAACCTTGCGGCTATCCGCAGGACGCCGAGGCGCTCGTCATCGTCGAGCTCGACGGAACGGCGGCCGAGGTCGACTGCCTGAGCGCGGTCTGCGAGGAGATCGCCGTCGCCCAAGGCGCGAAGAGCGTCAAGGTCTCGCACAGCGAGGCCGAGCGCTTGCAGTTCTGGGCGGGGCGCAAGAACGCGTTTCCGGCGGTGGCCTGCATCGGCCCCGATTATCTCTGCATGGACGGCACGATCCCGCGCCGGCGCCTGCCGGAGGTTCTGACCGGGATGGAGGCGCTAGCGCAAAGATACGGGCTGCGCGTCGCCAACGTCTTCCACGCCGGCGACGGCAATCTGCATCCGCTGATCCTTTACAACGCATCGAAGGAGGGCGACATCGGGCGCGCCGAGGCGCTCGGCTTCGACATTCTGCGCTTGTGCGTTTCGGTCGGCGGCGTCCTGACCGGCGAGCACGGCGTCGGCGTCGAGAAGCGCGATCTCATGGGCGAGATGTTTTCGGAAGTGGACCTCGCGCAGCAGATGCGGGTGAAATGCGCCTTCGATCCGCAGGGGCGGCTCAATCCCGGCAAAGTGTTTCCGACGCTGCATCGCTGCGCCGAGCTCGGCATGATGCACGTTCGGGGCGGCCAAATGCCCTTTCCTGAGCTGCCGAGGTTTTGAGCATGTCCCCTCTTGCCCCAAAAATCGAAGCGGAGCTGGCCGAAATTATCGCCGACTCACATGCACACGAGACCCCGCTGAGGCTCGTCGGCGCCGGAACGAAAGGCGCGCTCGGGCGGCCTTCGGAAGGAAAGCCGCTCACGCTCGCGGCCTTCAGCGGCGTCACGCTCTATGAGCCCGAGGAGCTCGTGATCAGCGCGGGCGCCGGAACGCCGCGCGCCGAGATCGAGGCGCTGCTTGACGCTCACGGCCAGCAGCTCGCGTTCGAGCCGATCGACTTTTGTCCTTTGCTCGGCGGCGCGCCAGGGCAAGGAACGGTCGGCGCCATGACGGCGATCGGCGCCTCGGGACCGCGCCGCTTGAAGGCAGGCGGCTTGCGCGATCATCTTCTGGGCTTTCGTTGCGTCACCGGGCGCGGCGAGATCGTCAAATCCGGCGGGCGGGTCATGAAGAACGTCACTGGCTACGATCTCTCAAAGCTCGTCGCGGGCTCTTACGGGACGCTCGCGGCGTTGACCGAGGTCACCTTCAAGGTCCTGCCGAAGGCGGAGACGGAGGCGACGCTGGTGTTCGAGACGCAAGACGAAGCGGCGGCGCTCGCCGCGCTGCGGACTGCGGCGAAGACGCCCAATGAGACGAGCGGTCTCGCCGCGCTGCCGAAGGGCGCTGCGCCGCTGGGCCTCGCGCGCGACGCCGCCCTGATGCGGCTCGAAGGGCCGGCGATCTCGGTCGCAAAGCGCCTGGAGGATATTCGCGCCGCGCTCGGCGGCGGCGAGACGCTATCGGCGCCCGAATCGGCGGCGTTGTGGCGAGATTTGCGCGACGCGGCGCCGATCGCTTCGGCGCAAGGCCTGGTTTGGCGCGTCTCGGTCGCGCCGACCGACGGCTTCGCGCTCGTCGACGCCCTGCGCCATGCGGAGGCGCCGCTCCTGGCGCACTTCTACGATTGGGCGGGCGGCCTCGTCTGGCTGCGCGTCGCTAGGGGCCCGGACGCGCACGCTGCGCTCATTCGCAGCGCTGTGGCGCGTCTCGGCGGCCATTCGACGCTGATCTGCGCCGGTGCGGAAACGCGGGCGAGCGTCGAGGTGTTTCAGCCGCAGCCTCCCGCGTTGGCGGCGCTCACCCGGCGCGTGAAGGAGAGCTTCGACCCGCGGCATATCATGGAGCGCGGACGGATGAGGGCGGAGTTCTGATAACGCCGGCAATGAGCCCTCTCACCGCCAACAGCTTAACCGCGCGACCGTCAACTTCTCGCCGGGATTCCCAGATACTTCACCATTCTCGTTCATTCTGTGGCGGATCGTATCGTGCGCCCGCGCATAGCGCCGATTGGAGAATTGCATCAATGTCGACGCCTGTTCGTCGCGGCTTGGGCGCCGAACGCCGGTTCTGACAACTCCCAATGATCTTGGAATCCTCCATGCTCAGCCCTTCCCTGACAACATCGGTTTCGCCTGTCGGCCGCCGGCTGCTCGTGACCTTCGGCGCGCTGCTCGTCTATTGGCTCGGTCGCCATGTTCCAGTCGCGGGGATCGACGGCGACGTCGCGAACGGGTCGTCGCGAAGCCATTTCTCTGCCGACCGTCTCTCCATCTTTGCGCTCGGCGTCATGCCGATCTTTTCGGCGCTGATCGTGTTCGAGATCGCAAGGCTCGTCTTCCCTCGGCTCGCGCGTTGGGAGGCGGCGGGCGCGCGCCAGCTGACAGCCGCACGTCGGTGGGTCCTCGCCGGGGCCCTGTTTCTCGCCGCGTTTCAGGGGCTCGGCTTGGCGGAGGCGTCGGAAGGGATCGCCGGACTCGTCGTCGAGCCGGGCTGGACCTTTCGCACGCTTGCGATCGCAACTTTCGTCGCAGCGACCACGCTGCTCGGCTGGCTCGGCGAGTTGATCACGGTGCACGGCGTCGGCAATGGATTCTGGCTGCTTCTGCTTGCGGGCCCGCTCGCCGACCTCTCTCGTCAGCTCGGATCCATTGAAAAACTTTGGCGCGCGGGGGAGGTCGCCTCGGCCGACCTCGCAGTCGCTCTGCTCTTCGTGATCGTGGCGCTCGCGCTCGTTGGGTTCGCCTATCAGGGGCAGCGCTCAATCCTGCGCCGCGGCGTCTGGGGCGGAGCGGCGTGCCGGGAAGACCGGTTGGGCGTAGCGGCGATTGCGATCGTCTGGCCCCCCGCACTCGCCGTCTTCGTTGGCAACGGCTTGTTCATGGGGGCTCAGCTGCTGGCGTTCCACAGCGGAGCAAACGACGACGCGTTCGCCTTTCCGCTGGGCGGATTGGCGAATCTGATCTTTCTCGCCGCCTTCATCCTGGTCGTCACCCTCTTGCAGCGGCGAAGCCATGCGGGGTCCTCGCCAGCGTCGGCGAGATTCATTGGATCGCTGCGGCCCGAAATGGTCATCCTCGTCGCGCAACTCTTCGTGGTGCTGGGCGCCGCCCTTCTGAGCCGGCATGCCCCGCTCCTCGCGCTCAACGGCGCGTGGCTCTTCATCGCCGGAGCGACCGCCATGGACTTCATCGACTCACTGGGCTTTCGTCCGGGCGCCGAGGCGGCGTGAGCGGGAAGCGGGCGGAATCGCGTTGTTCGCTCCCCACCCCGAATCGCGCTAAAACCTCCGCTATGGCCAAGCAAGACGACCTTTTCGGCGCCGCCCCGCGCAAGGCGCCCGCCCCCGCCAAGAAGACCGAGCCCGCGGACTACAACGCCGGCTCGATCGAGGTGCTGGAGGGCCTGGAGCCCGTGCGCCGGCGGCCCGGCATGTATATCGGCGGCACGGACGAAGCCGCCATGCACCACCTCTTCGCCGAGGTGCTCGACAACTCCATGGACGAGGCCGTCGCCGGTCACGCCACTTTCATCGCCGTCACCCTCGAGCCTGGGGGCTGGCTCACCGTCACCGACAACGGCCGCGGCATTCCCGTCGGCATGCACCCCAAGGTCCCTGGCAAGACCGCGCTCGAGGTCGTCATGACCGTGCTGCACGCCGGCGGCAAGTTCGACTCCGGCGCCTATCAGACCTCGGGCGGCCTGCACGGCGTCGGCGTCTCGGTCGTTAATGCCCTCTCCGAGAAGCTCGAGGTCGAGGTCGCAATCGACCAGCAGCTCTACGCCCAAGAGTTTTCGCGCGGGCAGCCGCTCGGCAAGCTGCAGAAGCTCGGCAAGGTCAGCAACCGCCGCGGCACCAAGGTGCGCTTCAAGCCAGACCCGCAGATCTTCGGCCCGCTCGCGCATTGGCGGCCCTCGCGGCTGTTCCGCATGGCGCGCTCTAAGGCCTATCTTTTCGGCGGCGTCGAAATCCGCTGGCGCTGCGCGCCGGAGCTCATCGAATCCGGCTCCAACGTGCCGGCGGAGGCTGTGCTGCGCTTCCCCGGCGGCCTCAAGGACTATCTCGCGCGGGAGATTGAGGGCAAGGAGACCGTGACGGATCAACCGTTCATCGGCAAGGTCGAGCGCGAGGGCGGGCATGGCTCACTGGAATGGGCGGTGGCCTGGCTTGCTGGCGACGACGGCTTCGTCCACTCCTACTGCAACACGATCCCGACGCCCGACGGCGGCACGCATGAGGCTGGCTTCCGCTCGGCGCTCTTGCGCGCCCTCAAGGATCACGCCGAGCGCGTCAACAAATCGCGGCTCGCCAAGGATGTGAGCGGCGACGATCTCATGGGCCAGTCGGCGGCGATGATCTCGGTCTTCATCCGCGAGCCGGAGTTCCAGGGTCAGAACAAGAGTCGGCTCATGAGCACGGAGGCGCAGCGCGTCGTCGAGAGCACGGTGCGCGACGCCTTCGACCATTGGCTCGCGAATGCGCCGACGCAGGCCGACAAGCTCTTAGAGTTCGCCTCAGAGCGCGCCGCCGAGCGTCTGCGGCGCAAGGCCGAGAAGGACGTGGCGAGAAAGAGCGCGACGCGCAAGCTGCGCCTTCCCGGCAAGCTCGTCGATTGCACGAACAACAGCGCGCAGGGCTCCGAGATTTTCATCGTCGAGGGCGACTCGGCAGGCGGCTCGGCCAAGGAGGGGCGCAACCGGGTCAATCAGGCGATTTTGCCACTGCGCGGCAAGATCCTGAACGTCGCCTCGGCGACGAAGGACAAATTCGCCGCCAATCAGCAGCTCGCCGATCTGATCCAGGCGCTCGGCTGCGGCGTCGGCGCCCAGTATCGCGAGGAGGAGCTGCGCTACGACAAGGTCATCGTCATGACCGACGCCGACGTCGACGGCGCGCATATCGCCTCGCTCCTCATCACCTTCTTTTACCGGCAGATGCCGAAGCTCATCGAGAAGGGTCATCTCTATCTCGCCGTGCCGCCGCTCTATAAGCTTACGCAAGGCGCCAAGATCGTCTATGCGCGCGACGACGAGCATATGGAGGAGCTGAAACGCACCGAGCTGACCGGCAAGGGCAAGATCGAGGTCAGCCGCTTCAAGGGCTTAGGCGAGATGATGGCAAAGCAGCTGAAAGAAACGACGATGGACCCGAAGAACCGCACGCTGCTCAAGGTCATCGTCGACAGCGAGGAGCGCGCTGAGACGTCCGATTGCGTCGAGCGGCTCATGGGCAACAAGCCAGAGGCGCGCTTCGCCTTCATCCAGGAAAACGCAGCCTTCGCCACGGGGCTGCTGGACATTTAGGCGCGCCCCTCTTCGTGGTCTTCGCGTCTTTGTGGTCATGCCTCACCGCAAAGACACGAAGGCCACCAAGAGGGCGCGAGATGTTCCTGACGAGCGGGAGCGTCGCGGGCGTGACCGTCCACGCGCAGCTCCGCCATCTCATGCAATCTCGTCCGCTTCGTCTGCGCTCGCCGCTGCGGATGAGGCGACGCCCTCGCATTCCTCCCAGCTTGACCTTGTCAAATGCCCGCTTTGAGCGCATTATGAAAAAGTAAACAACCTCATTCAACGAATGCCGACAGCGATGCGAAAGGATCACAAGATGCAGAATTGGAATGCGAGACTGGCGACCATATTTCTCGCTCTCTCGGTCGGAGGCTGCGCGAGCACGCCGACGGCGCCCATAAGCGCCGGACTTGTCCGATATGAATATGTGGTTTTGAGGAATCCACAAACCAACCGCACCTTTTATTGCAGGATGCGCATATCGAATCAGGCGCCCCGCGCAACATGGTCCGCTATGGAGGCCACCCAGAAAGCATGCATACGTAATGCGCAAGCGGTGGGTTATACGAACATCTTTCAGCAGACGCGATGGCCCTGAGGGGCCGAACCCGGGCGGGCGAACAAGTTTAACCTTGTCCTCCCGCCTGAGCATTCGCTGCGTTCCGAATTCGCGTTTTTTCGCTGCGGGGCCGGCCCGACCTATACTGGCGCCGTCGTCAGCGCGCCGGAGGCGGCGTCATTGACAACCCGACGCCAGCGCTCCATTGCCCTCTCGCTCCGCGGCGAAAGGCAAAAAACATGTCTTACAAAATCTTCATCGACGGCGACTCCGGCACGACGGGCCTCGAGATTCGCGAGCGGCTCGCCGGGCGCACAGATCTGGAGCTCGTCGCCATCGCGCGAGAGCTGCGCAAGGACGCCGCGGCCAAGCGTGACATTCTCGCTTCCGTCGATGTCGCGATCCTCTGCCTGCCCGACGACGCCGCGCGCGAGACCGTCGCCCTCTGCGACGCGCTCGCGGCGGACGCGCCGCGCCTGCTCGACGCCTCCACCGCGCATCGCACCGCGCCCGGCTGGATCTACGGCTTTCCCGAGCTCTGCCCCGGACAGGCGGAAAAAATCGCGGGCGCCGAGCGCGTCGCCAATGTCGGCTGCTATGCGAGCGGCGCAATCGCGCTGCTGCGCCCGCTCATCGACGCTGAGCTCATCCCTGCCGACGCGCCGCTGACGATCAACGCCGTCTCGGGCTATTCCGGGCGCGGGCGCCAATGGATCGAAGCCTATGAGCGCGGGGAGCCGCCGCCTTTCGAGCTCTACGCCCTGGAGCTCGAGCACAAGCACATTCCCGAGATCGTCGAATATGCGCGGCTTGCGGCCCGCCCGCTTTTCGTGCCGTCGGTCGGCAATTTCCGCCAGGGGATGCTGGTCTCGATCCCGCTCGCGCTCGACGTCCTGCCCAAAAAGCCTAAAGTCGCCGACCTTACGGACGCTTACGCGCGTCACTACGAAGACGCGGCGCATGTGCGCCTTCGCGAGGCGCCTGCAAACGGGCGGCTCGACGCGCTGGCGCTCAACGGAACCGACGACATGGAAATCTTCGTCGTCGGCGCCGAAGCGCGCCGCCAGGCGGTGCTGATCGCGCGGCTCGATAATCTCGGCAAGGGCGCTTCGGGGGCGGCCGTGCAGAACCTCGACCTCATGCTGGGAGGCGCCGCCTGATGTCGACCGAGGAGCAGATCGCGCTTCTGGAGCGCATTGCCGGAGCCCTGGAGCGGCTCGCGCCAACGACTCCGCCCGCGCCGGATTTCGGCGAAGCCGAGGCCTTCACCTGGCACGCGAAGCCACCGGGATTTGAGCCGGTCGCGAAGGTCGCGCGCGTCGATCTCGGGCTGCTCGAAGGCATTTCGCGCGTCCGCGATCTGCTGTTTTCCAACACCGAGCGCTTCGCCAGGGGCCTGCCGGCCAACAACGCGCTGCTCTGGGGCGCGCGCGGCATGGGCAAGTCCTCGCTGGTCAAGGCCGTGCACGGCGCGCTCGCGGGCGCCGGCCGCTTGAAGCTCGTCGAGATCAACCGCGAGGACATCGAAAGCCTGCCGCTTCTGCTCTCCGCGTTGCGCGAGGAGCCCTTCCGCTTCATCGTGTTCTGCGACGATCTCTCCTTCGACGGGCCGGAAGCGAGTTACAAGTCCCTGAAGACGGCGCTCGAAGGCGGGCTCGCGGGGCGGCCGGCGAACGTCGTGTTCTACGCGACCTCGAACCGCCGCCATCTCACGCCCCGGCAGATGATCGAGAACGAGCAGTCAAGCGCGATCAATCCCGGCGAAGCGGTCGAGGAGAAGGTCTCGCTCTCCGACCGCTTCGGCCTGTGGCTGGGCTTCCACAACTGCAGCCAGGGCGACTATCTCGCGATGGTGTCCGCCTACGCTCGTCATTTCGGTCTCACGGCGTCGGAGCCGACGCTGCGCGCCGAAGCGCTGGAATGGTCGATCACCCGCGGCGCCCGCTCGGGCCGCGTGGCGTGGCAGTTCATCGTCGATCTGGCGGGACGGATGGGGAAGAATTTGGGGTGATTCCCCTCGTTTGAAGCTCGCTAGAGTCACTCGCGCCTAAACGGCAGCGCCTCCTCGTAGTCCGAAATCATCTCCTCGACTGCGGCGCGCTCGCGCCGCAGATAAGCCTCGACCGCCGCCGCGAGGCGCGGATCGGCGAATTCATGCGCAGAGTAGGTCGCGACCGGCCGATAGCCGCGCGCAAGCTTGTGCTCGCCCTGCGCGCCGGCCTCGACGCGCTTGTAGCCGTGGCGGATCGCGTAGTCGATCGCCTGGTAATAGCAGACCTCGAAATGCAGAAAGGGCCGCTCCTCGATCGCGCCCCAGTTGCGGCCGTAGATCGCGTCGTCGCCCAGGAAATTGATGGCGCCGGCAATGTAGCGGCCGTCCCGTTTCGCCATGACGAGCAGGATGCGCTCGCTCATCGTTTCGCCGATCTCCTGGAAGAAGGCGCGCGTCAGGTAGGGCCGGCCCCATTTGCGCGAACCCGTGTCCATGTAGAAGGCGAAGAAAGCGTCCCATTGGGCCGGCTTTAAGTCTCCGCCCGTCAGCAGCTCGATCGAGACCTCGGAACCCAGCGCCTCCTTGCGCTCGCGCCGGATGGTCTTGCGCTTGCGCGACGAAAGCGCGGCCAGAAAGTCCTCGAAGTCGCGATAGCCTTGTTGCACGAAATGGAACTGCTCGCCAGTGCGTAGCAGAAAGCCCCTTTCGGCGAGGGTCTGCGCCTCGGCGTGCGTGGCGAAGGTCACGTGGACGGAGGAGGCGGAGGCTGCGTGCCGCAACGCGCGCAGGCCCGCGATCAGGGCTTCGCGCGCGCCCGAAGGCGCGTCGCCTGCGACGAGCAGGCGCGGGCCCGTCACCGGCGTGAAGGGCGCTGCAACCTGGAGCTTGGGATAGTAGCGCCCGCCGGCCTGCTCATACGCCTCGGCGAAGCGGTGGTCGAAGACATATTCGCCGAGGCTGTGCGCCTTCAGATAGGAAGGCGCCGCGGCCACGAGCCGTCCCGCGGCTTCCACGACGACATGGGCTGGGGTCCACCCGGTCGCGCCGCCGACCGACCCCGATCGCTCCAACGCGCTCAGGAAAGCGTGCGAGACGAAAGGGCTGAACCTTTCGCCGTCCGCTTCCGCGAGGCCTCCGCGCGCAGGATTGGCGCAGGCGTCCCAAGCCGCCGCATCAATCTCGGCGAGGGAAGCGACGCGACGGGACTGGAGCAGGGGAGGCGACATCGGCGACGCTCAAGAGTGAAGTCCAGAGTCCAAGCTATTGATCAGACCACGCACCGCAAGAGCAAGGCCACGCGTCACGCCGCGACGCGCTCGATCACTTGCGCCTGCTCTTGCTCGCTCTTCAGCCAGACGAAACTTTTCAGCTGATGCCTCGCGAAAGTAAACTGGCGCTTGGCGTAATGACGCGTGTCAGCCTTGCCGCGCGCAGCGGCCTCGTCGAGCGAGAGGCGGCCTTCGAGATGGCCGATCAGATGCGGGACGCCATGCGCGCGCATGACCGGCAGCGCCGGATCGAGGCCACGCGCGGCGAGCTGCCGGACCTCCTGGAGCGCGCCCGCCGCCAGCATCTTGTCGAACCGCGCCTCGATGCGCGCGTAAAGCTCCGCTCGCGGCGGCGCGAGGAAGAACGCCGGACAGTCTCCGTCGAGAAGCGGGGGCGCGCGCTCCTGCTGCATACGCGCGAGCGGCGTCCCGGTCGCGGCAAAAACCTCCAGCGCGCGCAGGACGCGCTGCGGATCGGTCTCGCGAAGGCGCGCGGCGGTCTCGGGATCGAGGCGCCTGAGCTTGGCGTACAGTTCCTGCGGCGCGCGTCCCTTGGCTTCAGCCCGCACGCGCGCGCGGATCTCCGCAGGGACCGCGGGAATGTCGGAGAGGCCCCGCAGGGCGGCGAGGAAATACATTCCCGTGCCGCCGGCGACGATGGCCGGCCGGCCGCTCGCCGCAAGCTCGTCCAGGCGGCTGCGGAAGTCCTGCAGCCAGCGGCCGACCGAATAATTCTCCGCCCCGTCGACATGGCCGAACAGCAGATGCGGAGCCCCCTGCTCCTCCTCGGGCGTCGGGCGCGCGGTGAGAATGCGCAGGTCGCGATAGACCTGCATCGAATCGGCATTGACGACGGCGCCGCCGATCCTTCGCGCGATCGCGAGCGCGAGCGCCGACTTGCCCGAGGCGGTAGGTCCGGCGACGAGAACGATGCTGGGCGCCACGCGCTGTTGGCCGCCATGCGCGGGGGATGTCAAAGAATCGGCAGTAGGTGGTCGGACCGCGCTCCCGACTGCCCACCGCCTACTGCCCATTGCCCACTGCCGACAAATTTTACCCACGTTCGCTCTTCCTCGCCCTGATGCGGACATAGAGCGCGCCTTCGCCGCCATGCTGACGTGCGGCCTCGCCGAAGCCCGCCACCACGTCGCGCAGGCCCGGCAATTGCAGCCACATCGGCGCCAGACGCCGCAAAACGCCGGCGCCATCGCCGCCGCGTCCCTTGCCCGTCACGATAATCGCAATTTTGACGCCGTCCGCCTGCGCGCGGCGCAGGAAGCCGTTCAGCGCCGCATGCGCCTCGGCCTGGCGCATGCCGTGCAGATCGAGCTTGGCGTCCACCTCAAGCCGGCCCCGCCGCAGCTTTTGCCGGGTGCGGTGGTCGATCTCAGCGAGCGCGGGCGGTTGTCGCGGGAGCAGCGGCGCGTCGCGATGAGGCGCGGGAGCGGCGTGCGCGCGGGTCTCCTGAGCCGCAGGCTCGGCCTGCGGGACAATCGGGCGGGCGCGAAACGGGCGCACGTCGGCGGTCACCGCCGACCAGAGCTCAAGATCGAGCCGCGTCAGCGTTTTCGTGCGGCGGGGCGGGCGCTCCTGGCCGCTCATGGCGTCCTCTTTCAGCTTCTCGGCGAAAGCACGAAGAAATCAGCGGGATGGCGCAGGCCGCCAGCAAGATCACCAGCCTTGGCGCCGCCGCCAAAATAGACGTCCGCGCGCGCCTCGCCAAGAATGGCCGAGCCCGTGTCCTGCGCGATCATGAGCCGCGCAAAAGGTGAAGGGGAGGGACCTTCCCACGGGATCTGGCCGCAGATGAAGAAGGGCAGGCCGTAGCTCCAGCGCGCGCGATCGACTGCGATCGAGCGCAGCGGCGTCAGGGCGCAGCCCTGGCCGCCAATTGGGCCTTGCAGACGCTCTTCCCCCTCGTCCATGCGGAAGAAGACATAGGACTTGTTCTCCTGCAAGAGCTCGCGCCCGGCGGCTCCGGGCCCGAGGCCCATCTCGCGCAGCGTCGCCTTGAGCTTCGCGAGCGACATGTCCTCTTCTCTGACGAGGCCGCGCGCGATCATCAGCCGGCCGATCGACGTATAGGGATGGCCGTTGCGGCCGTCATAGGTAAGCGCGGCGACACTTCTGTCGGGAAAGCGCAGCCGCGCCGAGCCTTGCACCTGGATGAGGAAGAGCTCGACGCGGTCGCGAAGATAAGCGAGCGGGCGCGGCTTGCCGGCGTAATCGTCGTCCTCTATCGCGCGCCGCTCGGCATAGGGCTCCAGTGCGCCGTCCGCGCGCCGGCGGGCGCCGGTGAGCGCCGCGCCGTCGGCGCTTTCAAGCGGCGCGTCGTTCAGCGTGACAAGATCGTCTGGACGCGCGAGGATCGGCGTCGAGAATTCGGCGTCGGGCTCTCGTCGCGCCTCGACCTCGACCTCGTAATAGCCTGTCAGAAATCCCGGGACGCTCAGACGAAGCGGACGAAACCAGCGGCGAAAGAACGCGCCGCCGTCGCCGCCGCCGGAAAGCGCGGCCTCGGCCGCAGCGACGAGAGCCGGCGTCGGCGGGCGAGCCGGGCGCTGCTCCCGGGCCTTGTTGACGATGATTACTGCAGACCTGCGAAAGGCCTCGAGGCTCGCGTCGAGATCGTCGCGCTCGAGCCCCGGCAGGTCGGCGAAGTCGCTTCGAGGCACAGGCTTGCGCTTAATGCGCGGTGGTGGTCGCGACGAGCTTCCAGTTCGGATCTTGCGCCTTGGGGTCGCGCGAGAACGTCCAGAGATCGACGAGCGCAACAGTCTGGCCCGAGCCGCCGTCGATCACGGCGCCGCCGCGATCGCGCCGCGTGGACATCAGCCTGCTGGCGAAGCGCACGGTGATCGTGGCGTTCTGCCCGACCGCGGCGGCGTCCTCCACTGTCGCGGAGTCGATCGAAACGACGGCGGCTTCCGCAGTCTCCCCGCGCTCTTCGCGCGCGTCCATCTCTGCGGCGAAGCGACCGTAGACCTCTGTGGAGAGCAGGCGACGCAGCGTCTCGCGATCGCCCTTGGCGAAGGCGGAGACGATCATGTCGTAGGCTCTCCTCGCGCCGTCGATAAAGTGCCGGCCGGAGAAGCTCGGATCGACGGCCGCGATGGCGTCGAGGCCGGCCCAGGCTTTGCTCCCGCCTTCGGCGAGGCCCTTCCACCGCTCCTCGTCGGCGGAGCGCGAGGGCGCGCCGGCCGAGGCGCCGCCGGCGATCGGGCGTAGACGGAAGGCCGATCCGGGATGCGGGACGCCCCTCGAAGCGCGTAGGTCGCGCTCGGTGCGTTCGCCGAGCACAGAGCGCAGCCGCCACAGCACGAAGAGCGCGATCACGGCGAAGATGAGCAGCGAAGGATCGAGGTCGTCGGTGGACAAGGTCTTCTCCCGAAGCAGGCGACTGTGCGCTATCATGTCGGCGGTTGCAAGTCACGAATCAACCCCTAAGATTGATCGCAGTGGGGCGGCGGCGCGCCCTTGAGGAAGGCTCGGAAGAGGTGAACAGATCGAAGCTGCTTTTGTATCTTGTCGGCGGCTGGTTGGCGATTGAGGCGATCGCCTTCGTGCTGGTCGTGCATTTCATGGGCCTAATCCCGGCGATGATCCTGGGCGCCGGCACCACAGTCTTGGGGCTTCTGGACATCAAGCGGCTCGTCGATTACCTGCGATCGCGCATGGGCAAGCCCAAGGAGGACAGGGCGAGAGCAAACGTCGTCGACGGCGGCTTGCAGGCGCTGGGGGCGCTGCTGCTGATCCTGCCGGGCTTCGCCTCGGACTTGGTGGGGCTCGCGCTGAAGGCGCCCTCGATCCGCTCCGACATCGCCAAACGCTTCGGCGAGCGCCCAAAAGGGCCGCGCACGATCGACCTGCAGCCGACGGAATGGAAAAGCCTGGGCCGCCCCAAGCAGCGCCGGGTGGCGGCGAGATCGCGCCCGCCAGTTGCATGAGAGATCGCTTCTTTGCGATTCCAGCTTTTTGCTTGAGCGGTTTCTTGAGGCTCGCGTGATTGCGCCAGCGGAAAGAGCACTGCCGCACACCGGGGAATTTGCCAAATTAGAGGAATTTCCTCCCCGATTCGTCAACGATCCGGCTTCATCTGTGCAACTTCGGACGCGAGCTGCGCAAAGGAAAAGGCGCGCCCCTCGGAGGAGGCTCGAAGCGCGTGCTTCAGGAAGCGCGCCGGAAAGCAGATCGCGTCGACGTTGGCGTCTCTCAGCTCGACTGGCCGCCGAACGTCCGAGGCGAGGGTCGTTTCGACGCTCGCCAACAGCCGGTCCAGTTCTTCGCCGTCCAAAACTCCCTTGTCCCTGACGGCCGCGAGCAAGGCGGCGAGAACGGCGTAGACGCCTTCGAGCTGAAGATTAGCTGTGTTCATGATCCACCTGCGCTTTTCGCTTTGACCGCGGAGGGCGTGGCGCTACCTTGCCGCGGCGCCTCATCGTCCGGCGAATGGAAAAGGAGAGGCAGAAAGACCAGGAATTCGCTGCCACGGCCGAGGCCGCAGCTGCGCGCCTCGAGTCTCCCTCCGTGCTGCTCGACCAGATCGCGCGAGAGGCTCAGGCCGACCCCAAGTCCTCCGCCAGAACCCTCAGGCCAACAATCGACCTGGTTGAACATGTCGAAGATCGATTCCAGTTTCTCAGCGGGAATTCCGACGCCATTGTCGCGAACGCTCACGACCGCTTCGGCGCCATCCCGCGCCGCGCTCACGTCGATCAGGCCGTTCTGGGCAGTGTGCCTGGCGGCGTTGTCGATCAGGTTCGCGAAGACTTGCGCTAGACGCGTGGGGTCGCCCTCCACAATCAAAGCCTCCAACGGAAGGCGCACGGCGACATTGTGAGCTCGAGACCGAAGCACCGGCTCGTTTGCCTCGATAGACTGAGAGATAAGATTCACGAGATCGACGCGCTGTTTCTTAAGCTCGATCTTGCCGGTCTTGATCCGTGCGGTCTCCAGCAGGTCGTCCACCAGGCGGACCAGCAGGTCGAGCTGCCGATCCAAGATGGGACGCAACCGCGGCATCGCTGCGCCGCCGGTTTCAGCGAGCACGTTGAAGCCATAGCGAATAGCGGCCAGCGGATTGCGCAGCTCATGGGCGAGCGCCGCTATGAATTCATCCTTGCGTCTGTCGGATTGGCGCAACGCGCTCTCCATCTGCGCGCGCGCTATCGCCATCGACACGAAATGGCTCAAGGTCTCCATGACCTCAAGCTCCGACTCGTTGAAGCCTGGACGCGTGCGCGAACCAAAAGAGAGCGTGCCGATCACCCGTCCCCGCGCGACCAGCGGAAAACAACAATAAGCGGTGACGCCATAAGATTCACGTAGTTCGTTGCGCAGGTCGCGCGCGGCGCACGCGTTTTCGGACTCGCAGCGGCGGACCACGCAGCCGCGTAGGGCCATCTCGTAGTCGAGCTGCTCGAACTTACGAGCTTCTTCCTCGGGCACGCCAGCGAACGCATTGAGGCGCAAGCAGCCCGTAGGCTCGTCGAAGAGGAAACTGAAGAAAAACTCGCAATCAAGGTCGGCCATCGCTCTGTGGCAGAGGCGGTCAATGACGGCCTTAGGATCGTCGCTTTGCAAGAGCTCGCCTGCGGCTTTGGATGTCAGCGCATTGCGGCGAGCGCTCCATCTCAGCGCATCCTCCATTCGCTTGATGTCGGTGATATCGCGCGAAACCGTCATGAAACGAGCCGTCCCGCCACCGTCCGGCAAACGGGTCACGATGACATCCCAAAACTTCAGCTCGCCCTTCGCCGTGGGACACCACTCGCGAAACCGGCCCTTGCCCCCGCTGTTTGCAGCCGCGATGGCTAATTGCACTTGCCCACGCGCGCTCTCCGGCCACAAGAACCGCCACTCCTTGCCGCGAGCTGCGGCCACGTCGTCAACCTCCAGAAGACAGCGGCCAGTCGCGTTGATCATGAGAAAGCGCCCGGCGGAATCGAGCAGTCCCAAACAATCAGGACTATTTTCGAGAATCGTGCGGGTAAACTCTTGGCATTCGGGCAGCCAGCTTTCGAGCTTTCCATCCTGCATAGCCAAAACGACTCCGCGCCCAGCAGTTCGGCGGCATGTCGTTCGCTCGCGGTCCCGTTTCCGCCGCCCCTTAAGTGAACGCCAGCTGGAGAGATTAACAATCCGTAAGAATACATAGTCGACGCAGTGTTCTCCCGCCTCCGTTTCATCAAGGCACTGTCGAAATGTCCAGCGGGGCCTGCGCCTACCGGAGGCCTCCAACGAAGATGGGAGTGGCGCAGCGGATTAACCTCGACTCTGTGAGACGAGCGGCCGCTGCGGAGGCCTCGTTGTTCCGGTTTCTTCTAGAAATCCACCGAATCCTCTGATCGCGCAGGCCGGCTCGCCCGCGAAACCTGTGCATTATTCTTTTCGCCCATTGCTTCAGCGGAACTATCGGGGTCATCAATGCAGGCGCGCAGATCGCGCCAAATCGAGAAAATCTCGCGAGTCGGAGATAAAGCATGGCCAAGCAAGCAGGCGCCAGAGGCCAATCCAAGAAGGGCGGACGCAAATCCAAGGCCGCAGGAATCCTGGAGCGCGCGCCCGCGCAAGGCTGGGCCATCACCGATCAGGACGAGATCGACCGGCGGCGCTGGCGTGGGCATGCCGAGATCAGCGAGGTCGCGCCGCTGCTTTCGGCGATGACTCGAATCCTCGGCGCCGTCGGGCGCAACGAGCCGAGTTTGGCTGTGCTATAGGAGCTGTGGAGAGGAGCTTCGTGAGCCCACGCCTTCGCGAAGACTCGAGTCTGCCCCCTCTCCCCGCGAGCAGGGAGAGGGAACAGATTCGGGCCTTCCTGGGCGTTTCGGGTTTTCACGAGGGAGGCAGAGACCAATGACCGCGTCACATCAAAAACCTGCAGCGCTCCCGAAAAATCCCTGCTTCTCCTCCGGTCCTTGCGCCAAGCGGCCCGGCTGGTCGCCGCAAAAGCTGAGCGCCGCGGCTCTCGGGCGATCGCATCGGGCCAAGGCCGGCAAGGAGAAGCTCGAGCGCGCCATCATGCTGACGCGAGAAGTCTTGCGCGTGCCCGCCGACCATCGCATCGGCATCGTGCCGGCTTCCGACACCGGGGCCGTGGAGATGGCGCTCTGGTCGCTGCTCGGGCCGCGTCCGGTCGACGTGCTCGCCTTCGAGAGCTTCTCCTCCGGCTGGGCCAATGACGTGCAAAAGCAGCTCAAGCTGCGCGACGCCCGCATCCTCGAGGCGCCCTACGGCGAATTGCCGAACTTGAGCGCAGTCGATGGCGCCCACGATCTCGTCTTCGCCTGGAACGGCACGACATCGGGCGTCCGCGTGCCAAACGCCGATTTCATCCCAGCCGATCGCAAGGGCCTCACCATCTGCGACGCGACCTCCGCGGCCTTCGCGCAGCCGCTCAATTTCGCCAAGCTGGATGTCGTGACCTTCTCCTGGCAGAAGTCGCTCGGCGGCGAAGCGGCCCATGGAGTGCTTATCCTGTCGCCGCGCGCGGTGGAACGTCTGGAGTCCTACACGCCGCCCTGGCCGCTGCCGAAAATCTTCCGCCTGACCAAGGGCGGCAGGCTCATCGAAGGCGTCTTCGCCGGGGAGACCATCAATACACCGTCTCTGCTCTGCGTCGAGGATTATCTCGACGCGCTGAGCTGGGCGCAATCGATCGGCGGACTCGACGCGCTCTGCGCCCGCGCCGACGCCAACGCCGCGGTCGTCGCAGAGTGGATCGACCGCCAGCCGGCTTTCGCCTTTCTCGCGAAGCACCCGCGAACGCGCTCCAACACCAGCGTCTGCCTCGAATTCGCCGAGCCGAGAGTCCTGGCGGTCGACGAGAAGGCGCGCGCGGCTTTCGCCAAGGCGATCGTCTCGCGCGTCGAGGCGGAAGGCGCCGGCTATGACTTCAACGCCTACCGCGACGCGCCGCCCGGCCTGCGCGTCTGGTGCGGGCCGACCGTCGAGGCCGGCGATCTGGCGCTGCTCACAGACTGGATCGATTGGGCCTATGCGGAAGCGCTTGCCGCACTATCCCCAGCTGCGCCCTTAGTTTGAAGGGTGAGACCCTTGGCGTTCTTTGCGTCCTTTGTGGTATTTTTCACCACGAAGGACACAACGGACACGAAGAGGCTTGGCGCCAGTCGGCTGGCCGGCCTCCAATTGGAGCCTCTTCCATGCGCTCACGCGTCCTCATCTCTGATCAGCTCTCTTCTGCCGCCGCGCAAATTTTCACGATGCGCGGAGTCGAGGTCGACTTCCAGCCGACGCTCGGCAAGAACCCCGAGCACCTGGCCGCCGTGATCGGCGATTACGACGGCCTCGCCATCCGATCGGCGACGAAGGTGACGGCGGAGATTCTCGCGCACGCCAAAAGGCTCAGAGTCATCGGCCGCGCCGGCATCGGCGTCGACAATGTCGATGTGGAGGCGGCGACCGCGCGCGGCGTCATCGTCATGAACACGCCCTTCGGCAATTCGGTCACCACCGCGGAGCACGCCATCGCGCTGATGTTCGCGCTCGCGCGCGAAATCCCCGCGGCCGACGCCTCGACGCAGGCGGGCAAGTGGGAAAAGAACCGCTTCATGGGCGTCGAGATTAGCGGCAAGACGCTCGGCGTCATCGGCTGCGGCAACATCGGCTCGATCGTCGCGACGCGCGCGCTGGGCCTCAAGATGCGCGTCATCGCGTTCGATCCCTTTCTTTCGGCGGAGCGCGCGGCGGCGCTCGGCGTCGAGAAGGTTGAGCTCGACGAGCTTTTGAGCCGCGCTGACTTCGTGACGCTGCACACGCCGCTCACCGCGCAGACGCGCAACATCCTCTCGGCAGATAACCTCGCCAAGACCAAAAAGGGCGTGCGCGTCATCAATTGCGCGCGGGGGGGACTGGTCGACGAGGAGGCTCTGCGCAGAGCCCTCGACGACGGTCACGTCGCCGGCGCGGCGCTCGACGTGTTTTCCACCGAGCCCGCGACGAAGAACCTGCTCTTCGGCCGCCCGAACGTGGTCTGCACCCCACATCTCGGGGCTTCGACCGCGGAAGCGCAAGAGACGGTCGCGCTGCAGGTCGCCGAGCAGATGTCCGACTATCTTACGCGCGGCGCCGTCGCGAACGCGGTGAATTTTCCGTCGATCACGGCCGAGGAGGCGCCGCGCCTGCGCCCTTATGTCGAGCTCGCGGAAAAGCTCGGGCTCTTCGTCGGGCAGATCGCGAGCGCGAGCATCGACAAGATTTCCTTTGTCTATGAGGGCGCGGTCGCCGAGCAAAAGACCAAGGCGATCACCGCCGCCGCGCTTTCCGGACTGCTCAAGCCGATCCTGGAGGACGTGAATCCCGTTTGCGCGCCGTCTCTCGCCAAGAGGCGCGGGATCGTCGTCGAGGAGGTAACGCGCGAAGCCGATAGCGACTATGAGTCGCTCGTGACGCTCCGAGCGTTCACGGCGCAAGGCGAGATTGCAGTGTCAGGAACCGTGTTCCATGACGGCAAGCCGCGCATCGTGCGGGTCGGCGAGATCGCGGTCGAAGCCGAATTCTCAGCCTCGATGATCTTCGTGTCGAACGAGGACAAGCCCGGCTTCATCGGGCGCTTTGCCGGACTGCTCGGCGACGCCGACATCAACATCGCAACCTTCGCCTTGGGCCGCGACCAACCTGGCGGCTCGGCGATGGCGATCGTCGCCGTCGATGGCGTGGTGTCCGTCGAGGCGCTCGCGGCGATCCGGAAGCTGCCCGGCGTCAAGCGGGCGGCGCTGTTGAGGTTTTAGCGGGGCGGCCTCTATGGACGTGCACAGCTCCTTGCGCCGCGTCGCTCGCTTTCGGGTTAGGTCCGCCTCGACCCGGCCGCAGCTTTCGTCCGAGCAACGCTTCGGCCCTGTCGGTGAACTCGGGCGATCGCATGAACGACCGGAACATTCGCTCGTCTCCAAAGCTCGGGGCGCGTGACGAGGCGCGCCCGCACGAGGTTGAACGCCAGATAGCGGACTGCGTTCGGTAGGCGATGCTCGTCCCTGGGCGGCGAGGCGAACCGTCCGTGGAACAGATAGCCGGTCACGCGCTCCCTCGCCTTGCATCTTCCCGTCGCCTGCTGTAGCCCCTGCGCGAATCCCGCGGAGCCCTAGATGAAACTTCCAAGCCAGTTCTATCGCCCCCTCGCCGTCGGCGCGCCAGCGCCTTTGCGGGAACTCCCCGTCAAGGTCGAGCGCATGATCCATTTCGTGCCGCCGCACCTCGAAAAAATGCGCGCGAAGGTCCCGGAGATCGCCAAGCAGGTCGACGTCGTGCTCGGCAATCTCGAGGACGCTATTCCCTCGGACGCCAAGGAAGCGGCGCGAAAAGGCTTCATTGAGATGGCCCGCGCGACCGACTTCGGCACGACGGGCCTGTGGACCCGCATGAACGCGCTAAATTCCCCGTGGGCGCTCGACGACATGATCGAGATCGTGGGCAGTATCGGCGACAAGCTCGACGTCGTCATGCTCCCCAAGGTCGAGGGCCCCTGGGACATCGCCTATCTCGACCAGCTGCTCGCGCAGCTCGAGGCCAGGAACAACGTCAGGAAGCCCATCCTGATCCACGCGATCCTGGAGACGGCCGAGGGCGTCAAGAACGTCGACGCCATCGCGAGCTCTTCCCCGCGCATGCACGGCGTCAGCCTTGGTCCGGCGGACCTCGCGGCTTCGCGCGCGATGAAGACCACACGCGTCGGCGGCGGCCATCCAGACTACCGCGTGATCGCCGACGCTGCCGGCGAGGGCGCGCGCGCGAGCTACCAGCAGGACCTGTGGCACTACACCATCGCCAAGATGGTCGACGCCTGCGCCAGCGTCGGCATCAAGGCTTTTTATGGGCCCTTTGGCGACTTCTCTGACACGGCCGCCTGCGAGGCGCAGTTCCGCAACGCATTCCTGCTCGGCTGCGCCGGCGCCTGGACGCTTCATCCGTCGCAGATCGCCATCGCCAAGAAGGTGTTCTCACCCGATCCGGCCGAGGTCGCCTTCGCCAAGCGCGTGCTGGAGGCCATGCCCGACGGCGCCGGCGCGGTCATGATCGACGGCCGCATGCAGGACGACGCCACCTGGAAACAGGCCAAGGTGATCGTCGACCTCGCGCGCCAGGTCGCGGCGAGTGATTCGGATTTCGCCAAGGTTTACGGGCTCTGAGCGCGTTTGCGTATCCTTAAGGTTTTGACTATTCTCCGCCCACGGCTTAGCGTTGTGGGCGTATCCGTGGAGCCCGACCAGATTTGAGGGGGCTCTCCCCCTCGCGACGCAGGGGCGAACCCGCAAGGGTGCTCCCCAGCGTTTTCAAAGGGTTGCGTAGACTGCAGCAGACGCCGGCGATTCGCTCGCGCCGGACGTGCGCGGCTGGAGCGTTACGACGAAGAGTCATTCCGCACGTCCCGGCCATATTTATGACGCGAGTGTTTGCGTAGACTCCCCGTCTATCTCGCCGGGGCGTCAGAACCCCTGAAAGGGAGACACGAGAAAATGTTGGGCAGACTATTCAGGACGCTTCTGATCGCGCTCGTCGCCGGCGGCGCCGGCTTCGGCGCGGGCGTCTATGTGGCGCCGATGGAACAGGCCGCCGGGCTCCGCACCGCTATCGAGAGCGGCGTCGGCGCCGTCTCCGGGTTTATCGCCACGCTCGAGGGGCCGAAGACCGTCCCAACTCCGGTCGCGAAGGCCCCCACGCCGGCGACCGAAGCCGCCGAGGCGGAGCAGGAGCAAGCCGCGCCTGCGACCGAAGCCGCAGCCGCCGACAACACGTCCACTGGCGCGATCGCGCAGGACTCCGGCGCAACGGCTGACCAGATGGGCGGCCAGCCGGCGCCGGTCGCGGCCGCAGAGCCCGCCGCGGCGCCTGAGCCTTCTTCGCAAAGCGTTGCGGCGAATGAGCCGGCTGCCGAGACGGCCGCCCCCGCGGAGACGCCGGAAGCGCCGGCCGCCCAAAAGCCGAAGCCCAAGCCGAAGCCCAAGCCGAAGCCCAAGCCGAAGCCGAAGCCCAAGCCCAAGCCGGCCGCGGACCAGCCGGCAGCCGCTCCGGACCCCCAATGATTGGCCTTCTGCTCGGGCGCCGTTTTCGGCGCCCGACGCGTTTCAAGGTATAACCGCGGCGGCCTGGAACGTTCCTGCAACTTTCTTAAGTCAGCGCCCACTACATCGCTTTTTGCGACATGGTTCGTTCGAATTTACTGATTCTTAATAGTTTCCGCCCGCCGCCAGCCGGGCTAAAACGCTCGCCGCGTGTCTGTTCTAGCAGGGAGCGGCTCGCGATTGACGTAAACGAGCTTGAGACGCCGGACGCCCGTTCTGGGGCGCGGCGCAGCGCCTCCAGGCGGAACCGAGGCGGGTGTGGCGTCGCCGCGGAGAACGCCGCCCTTCTCGACCTCGAGTTCGACATAGCTCCAGACTCCCTCGACACGGCCTTCGGCGCGCACCTTCAACCGATGCGCCACGGCGATCCTCGACCGAACGCTGCCGCTGATGTCGGCGTCCTGCGCCGACACGTCGCCGCTCACAGCGCCCCGCACGCCGACGACCAAGCGATCGCATGCGATCTCGCCGTCGACCTCGCCATGAATCTCCACCCGCCCGCCGCCGCGTAACAGGCCCGAGACCCTGGCCCCTGCGCCGACATATACCTCCGAACCCGACCCCGATCTGAACTCGGACATCGTTACCTCCTCCAACCTCCGGACCAGCCGACGGAAGAATTTTGATACTCCCATCCGGATCGCCGCTCCGGCCGGGCTGCACAGGCAAGCCTAAGATAACAAAAAGAATCTTAGCATGCGCCCGTCCTTTTAGCCGGGTTTCGAGCGACTTGGCCGCGCCCGCGCCGAAGCTGTCGTTCGAGCATAGGGCCCAAGCTGCGAACGCATTGCCCTCCTCCTGCGACAACAGCGCGAATTATCTTAAGCTTTTAATGCTTACGGATTGTAAATTTCTTTCGTGACTGCCCCTGTGGCTATAGCAAATGCATAATCTTTGTATATTCCTCACACGCCGGCCGCGGCGCGCTTCTGTAGGCGCATGACATCGGGGCCGCGAGAGGCTAGAAGGCCGCGGGCTCCAAGCGCACCCGACGGACCTTCCCATGCCGATTTTCGTCATCCCCTTCCCCATGATCAATCCGGTCGCGGTCGACATCGGTCCGCTTCCGCTGCGATGGTACGCGCTCGCCTACATCGCCGGCTTCGTCTGCGCCTGGATATTCATGCGCGCGCTCGTTTCGCGCGAGAGCCGGTGGCTCCCGGGTCAGCCGCGGCCCACGAAGGAGCAGACCGACGATCTGCTCGTCTATGCCGCCTTCGGAGTCATTATCGGCGGCCGGCTCGGGCACGTGCTGATCTACGATCCCGGCCCTTTTCTGGCGCATCCGATCGACATCTTCAAAACCTGGCAGGGCGGCATGGCCTTTCATGGCGGCCTCATCGGCGCTGTCGCCGGGCTCACGCTCTTCGCCTTCCGCCAGGGGCTGCCGTGGACGACCGTCGCCGACCTCTGCGCGACCGTCTCGCCGATCGGGCTGTTCTTCGGACGGCTCGCCAATTTCATCAGGCCGGAAATGTGGGGACGACCAAGCGAGGTTCCCTGGGCCATGGTGTTTCCGGGCGCGGGCGATGTTCCGCGCCACCCGAGCCAACTTTACGAAGCGGGGCTCGAGGGGCTGGCGCTCGGCCTGCTTCTGTGGCTCGCTGTGCGCGCCGGCGCGCTGAAGCGTCCCGGCCTCGTCGCCGGACTCTTTGGCGTCGGCTACGCCTGCGCCCGAACCTTTTGCGAATTCTTCCGCGAGCCACATCCCGTTCAAGAGGCGCTGGCGAACGGCCTGACCATGGGCATCGCGCTCTCGGCGCCGATGCTGATCGTGGGACTGCTGCTGATCGGCCTTTCCTTTCGCAACCGCAGGGCGGTCGCATGAACGCGTTGGCCCAGGAAATTGCGGCGCTGATCGCGCAGGAGGGTCCAATCACGCTCGAACGCTACATGGAGCTCTGCCTTCAGCATCCGCGCTATGGCTATTATCTCGCGCGTGACCCCTTCGGCGCCGGCGGCGATTTCGTCACGGCGCCAGAAATCAGCCAGATGTTCGGAGAATTGATCGGCCTGTGGATGACCGAAGCCTTCGCGCTCGCGGGTCGGCCCAGAGCCGCGCGGCTCGTTGAGCTCGGACCCGGACGCGGGACGCTGATGGCCGACGCCCTGCGCGCCGCGCGCGTCGCTCCGGAGTTCTTGAGCGCGATCGAGGTCGATCTCGTCGAGACGAGCCCACGGCTTCGCGAGCGGCAACGCCAAGCTTTGGCGAACGCGGCGCCGAAAGTTTCCTGGCGCGACAGTTTTGCGGAGGTTCCACGCGGGCCGCTGTTCGTCGTCGCCAACGAATTCTTCGACGCGCTGCCCGCGCGTCACTTCGTGCGCACGCCGCAGGGCTGGCGCGAACGGCTCATCGGCCTTGACGCCGCCGGCGCCCTTCGCTTCGGGCTGGCGCCGGAGATCGAAGTCGCTCTGCATGTCGAGGCGGAGGAAGGCTCGATCATCGAGGTCAACGCCGCCGCGCAGCGGCTCTTGACCGAGATCGCCGGGCGGGTCGCGCGCGATGGCGGCGTGATGCTCGTCATCGATTACGGCTACACGGAGACCTCGCTCGGCGAGAGTCTGCAGGCCGTGGCCAAGCACGCCTATGTCGATCCGCTGGAGTCTCCCGGAGAAGCGGACCTGACGACGCATGTCGATTTCGCGGCGCTCTCGCGCGCCGCGAGGGCGGCGGGGGCGAAAGTTTTCGGGCCGACGACACAGGGCGAATTCTTGAGCCAGCTCGGCATAGCTCGCCGAGCCGAGACTCTGAGCCGCCGCGCGACGCCGCAGCAGCGCGCGGAGATCGACGCCGCGCTGCGCAGGCTCATAGGAACAGGCGACGCGCGCGAGGTCATGGGCGAGTTGTTCAAGGCGCTCGCGGTCGCACACCCCGCCCTTCCCGAGCCGCCGGGTTTTGGGCGCGAAGGGTGAGAAGGCGCGAGGCCTTCTCAAACCCATGTCATCCTCACAAATTTTACCCTTGCGCGGCATGCTTCACCCATGCCCGAATCGCCGCAGCCGCCCTGTGTCAAAAACCTCATCGCGAGCGGCGAGATCCGCGACGAGGCCGAGCGTTGGCTGGCCTATCTCGCGAATGAACGCGGGGCTTCGCCGCATACGCTCGAAGCCTATTGCCGCGACGCGCGGTTCTTCCTTAGCTTTCTCGCCGAGCACCTGGGCGGGCCGGCGACCGCAAAAGCGCTGAAGGCGCTGGAGCCCGCAGATTTACGCGCCTTTCTCGCCAAACGCCGCAACGAGGGGCTGGAGAGCCGCTCTCTGCTGCGCGCGCTGGCGGCGGTGCGCTCCTTTCTGCGCTTTCTCGAGAAGAAGAGGCTAGCCCGAACCGATCTCTTCGCCGCCGTCCGCGCGCCCAAGCGCCCGCATCGGCTGCCCAAGGCGCTGACGATCGCCGACGCCCGCGATCTCGTCGATCAGGAGAGCCGGGCCGGAGAGGCCCGCGAGCCCTGGGTTCTCGCGCGCGACGCCGCCGTGCTCGGCCTGCTCTACGGCGCCGGCCTGCGCATCTCCGAGGCGCTGTCGATCGCGCGTGCCGACGCGCCCATCGGCACGGCGGACCGCATAACGATCCTCGGCAAGGGCGGCAAGACGCGCACCGTGCCGGTCATCGCGCCGGTTCGCCGGCTCGTCGAGACCTATCTCGAGCTATGCCCACACGAGCTATCCGGCGGCCCGCTGTTCATCGGCGTGCGCGGCGAGAGGCTCTCGCCACGGATCGTGCAGCTCGCCGTGCAGCGCATGCGCGGCGCGCTTGGCTTGCCGGAATCCGCGACGCCGCACGCGCTGCGCCACTCCTTCGCCACGCATCTTCTGGGGCGCGGCGGCGACCTGCGCACGATTCAAGAATTGCTCGGCCATGCGTCGCTGTCGACGACGCAGATCTACACCGCCGTGGACAAGCAGCGCCTGCTCGAGGCTTATCGCTCTGCGCATCCGCGAGCGGGGGCGGCAGTGGGCAGTGGGCAGTAGGCAGTCGGGGCGCCACGCTTTCCGACTGCCTACTGCCGACTGCCCACTGCCCATTTTCCCTCCCGCGCGCCGTATTTATGCAATTGCGCGCCGTTGGCGTTGAGCCAGCCCTCAGCGCGATCGACGTCGGCGGAGAGCGTTTTCGCCAGCGCCCAAAATTGCTGCGAGTGATTAAGGTGCACGAGATGAGCGACCTCATGCGCCGCGAGATAGTCCAGAACGAAGGGCGGCGCCATGATCAGCCGCCACGAGAAATTCAGCGAGCCCGACGACGAGCACGAGCCCCACCGGCTCACGGGATCGCGCAGGCCGACGGAGCGGGCCGCAAGACCCAGCGCTGTCGTGTGCCTCTCGACGGCGGCTTCGAGATCGCGGCGCGCCTCGCGACGGAAATAGTCGCTGACGCGGCGCGCCATGTGCTCGCCCCCGCCCGCGACGCAGAGCGCGAAGGCTGGCGCGTCGGGCGCGCCAAGCAGCGGCTCGCGCCAGACGACGCCGCGTGCGAGCGGACGATGCGAAAGCACATGCGGGACGCCGCGCAGCGGCGCGACGGCGCCGTCCTCGAAGGGAATCACGTCGGGCAGGCGGTTGAGCCGCGCAGAAATCCAGGCCGCGTTGCGCTCGGCGAAGAGGCGCGCCTCCCGCACCGAGCCGCGCTGCGGCATGGTCAGAATGGCGTCGCGCGAGGCGAAGCGCACGCGCAGCGTGTAGCGGCGGGCGTTTTGCGATCGACGCAGCAACACGACGATCGTGTCGCCGGCGTGAGCAAGCACGAGCTGCGAGGAGGCCGAGACGGGCGCGGTCTCTTTGCGCAAGATTCGAAGCATGGCTCCATGCTAGCGCAAAAGCCGTCGCGGCGGCGCAGGAAAAAAATATTTCGCCACGTCGAAACGCATGTTGCGCGCGCGGCTGCGATCAACAGCCGATGGCGCAGACCGCCTCGAAATTGCCGCGTTCTGGGTGTCATCAGCGTCAAGGCGTCGTATCCGGTTCGAGTCCCGCCGCCGACCCGCACTCTTTTTTTCAGCGCCGACGCGGAGGTCCTCGCGGGGCGCCCTTCGAAGGTTCAAGACATGAGGCTGAAGACGGTCATCATATCGACATGCGTCGGCGCGCTCGGCCTATCGCTCGGCGCATGCGCGAACACGGGACCGGCCGTGCCGCAGGTGGCTGCGATGCCGGCGCCGGGCAAGCCCTACGGACGCTTCCAGCGCGACGACGCCTATTGCCAAAGCCAAGCGCAGGCGGCGATCGGCGGCCAGTCGCCGGGGCAGGCGGCGGCGGACGCGCAGATCGGCACCGCGCTCGTCGGCACCGCGCTCGGCGCAGCGGCAGGAGCGGCGATCGGCGCGGCCTCGCACAATGCGGGTCCAGGCGCGGCCGTCGGGGCGGGCTCGGGCCTGCTCGCGGGCACGGCGGTGGGCGCCGGCAACGCGCAAGCCGCGGCCGGCGCGGTGCAGAGCCGCTACGACACGGTCTATGCGCAATGTATGGCGGCCAAGGGCAACAATGTCGCGCCGCCGCCGGGACCCGGCTATTATCCGCCGCCGCCCCCGCCGCCGGGGCCCTATTACGGCCCGGGGCCGTATTGATCGCGAGATTGCGGGCGCGCGCTTTCAGGCGCGCGCCTCTTTCTTTTACAATTTTGGCTCAATCCCCCCTGTCGCCAAAAAGTGCTCGAGCCAATGGATGTCGTAGACGCCGTTCTGAATGTCGGCGTTGCGCACCAGCGTGCGAAAGAGCGGCAGGGTCGTGTCGACGCCGTCGACGATGAACTCGTCGAGCGAGCGGCGCAGGCGCATCAGCGCCTCGGTGCGGTTGCGCCCGTGCACGATAAGCTTGCCGATCAGCGAATCATAGTTGGGCGGAATGGCGTAGCCCTGATAGGCCGCCGAATCGACGCGCACGCCGACGCCGCCCGGCGGGTGATAATAGGCGATGCGGCCCGGCGACGGACGGAAGGTCGTGTGGTGCTCGGCGTTGACGCGGCATTCGATCGCATGGCCGTAGAACCAGATGTCTTCCTGGCGCAGCGATAGCGGCGACCCCGCCGCGACCCTGATCTGCTCGGCGACGAGATCGACGCCGGTGATCGATTCGGTCACCGGATGCTCGACCTGGATGCGCGTGTTCATCTCGATGAAATAGAACTCGCCGTTCTCATAGAGGAACTCGATCGTGCCGGCGCCGGCGTAGCGCAGCTCGCGCATGGCCTTGGCGCAGATATCGCCGATCTTCTTGCGCTGCTCGTCGTTCAACGCCGGCGACGGGCTTTCTTCGAACACCTTCTGATGGCGGCGTTGCAGCGAGCAGTCGCGCTCGCCCAAATGCACGGCTTCGCCCTTGCCGTCGCCGAACACTTGGATTTCGATATGGCGCGGCTTCTCGAGATATTTCTCGAGATAGACCGTGTCGTCGCCGAAGGCGGACTGAGCCTCAGTGCGCGCCGCTGTCAGCGCTTGACGAAGCTCCTCGTCGTCGCGCGCCACCTTCATGCCGCGCCCGCCGCCACCCGCCGCCGCCTTCACCAGCACCGGATAGCCGATCCCCTTGGCGGCGGCGACCGCTTCCTCGTCGCTCGCAATCGCGCCCTTGGAGCCCGGCACGCAAGGGATGCCGAGCCGCTCGGCGGTGCGCTTGGCCTCGATCTTGTCGCCCATGATCCTAATGTGCTCGGATTTCGGGCCGATGAAGACGATATTGTGCTCCTCGAGAATCTCGGCGAAACGCGCGTTCTCCGAGAGAAAGCCGTAGCCGGGGTGAACCGCGTCGGCGCCGGTGATCTCGCAGGCCGAGAGCAGCGCCGGGATGTTGAGGTAGGAATCGCGCGCGGCAGGCGGGCCGATGCACACCGATTCGTCGGCGAGCTTGACATGCATCGCATGGGCGTCCGCGGTCGAATGCACCGCGACGGTGGCGATTCCGAGCTCCTTGGCGGCGCGCAAGATGCGTAGGGCGATCTCGCCGCGATTGGCGATCAGAATCTTGTCGATCATTCGATGATCACCAGCGGCTCGCCATACTCGACCGGCTGGCCGTCCTCGACGAGCATGGCGGTCACGACGCCCGACTTGTGGGCTACTATGTCGTTGAAGGTCTTCATCGCCTCGATGAGCAGCAGCTTGTCGCCGACGGCGACGCGCGAGCCGATCTCGACGAAGGGCTTGGCGTCGGGGCTCGGGCGCAGATACGCCGTGCCGACCATCGGCGACTTGACCGCATCGGGATTGTCGGCGGCGCTGGCGGCGATCTCGCTCGGCGCGGGCGCGACCGACCTCGCCGCCGGCGGCGCAGCGGGAACGGCGACAGGAGCCGGCGCGTAAACGACCTGCGCCGCCGGCGCCAGGGCGGTCGCCGTGCGCGCGGCGCGGATCCGCAGATCGCCCTTCTCGATCTCGATCTCGGAGAGATCGGACTCCGCGAGCAGACCGGCGACGAGCCGCAGCAGATCTTCTTCGGGCGTCGCCGGCCCCGCGGGCTTTTGCGATTCGTCGTCGAAACGGGGTTCGGTCTTGCGCGCCATCGGGCTTCAGCTCTTTCTTGTCTCGGCGGAAATGATCGCCTCTAGGGCCAGGGCGTAGGAGAGAGCGCCGAAGCCAGCAACGACGCCGCGCGCGACCGGCGAGATGAAGGAAATGTGCCGAAAGGCCTCGCGCGCATGGGGATTGGAGAGATGCACCTCGACGACCTTGGCCTTGGCGCCCTTGATGGCGTCGTGGAGGGCGATCGACGTGTGGGTGAGCGCGCCGGCGTTCAGGATGACCCAGGCGCCGCAGGCGCCCGCCTCCTGCACCCAGCTGACGAGATCGCCTTCGAAATTCGACTGCTTGAAGGTAAGCGGAACGCCTTCTCGGGCGCAGCGCTCCTTAAGCGACGCCTCGATATCTTTGAGCGTCGCTTGGCCGTAGATCTCGGGCTCGCGCGCGCCGAGCAGATTGAGGTTGGGTCCGTTGAGGACGTGGACGGAGAACATCTTCGACGCCAAGCGCGATCTGGAACGGGGCCGCAAGGCCGGGGCCGAAGTGTCTTAAACGCTTCGGCCCGCGAATGAAAGCCTTGATGAGCCCAGACTTTAGCAGGCGGTCTTGCCGCATTTGCGGACGTTGTCGACCTTGGCCTTGAGCGACGCGTAGGACACGCCGCCGACGAAGGCCTCCTTGCCGATGACCCAGGCCGGCGTGCCGTCGAACTTCATCTCGTCGGCAAGCTGCTCGACCTCGGTCAGCGCCTGATGCGTCCCCGGACTCTTGGCGTCCTTCTCCAGCTGATCCGGATCAGCGCCGAGGTCCTTGGCCAGCGCGATCGCCTGCGCCTTCCCGACATGGCCGCGCGTTCCGAGGAGACGCTTGTGGAACTCCCAAAACTTCTGCGGGTTTAGCTGCTTGCGCACGGCGGTCGCGACCTCGGCCGCCTCGACCGAATCGGGCCCAAGAATCGCGAAGTCCTTCAGAACGACCCTGACCTTCGGATCGCTCTCGACGAGCTTCGCCACGTTGGCCAGGGACTGCTTGCAGTAGCCGCAGTTGTAATCGAAAAACTCGACGATCGTCACGTCGCCGTCGGGATTGCCGACGACGGCCTGGCTCTGCGAGCGAAACATGCGATCGGCGTCGGAATCCAGCGATTTCTCGCGCGCGGCCGCCTGGATGACCTTCTCCTTCTTCTCCAGAGCATCGATGGCGTCCTTCACGACCTCAGGATTGTTCAACAAGTAATCGTGGACGATCGCTCCGATCTCGATCTTCTGCTCGGCGGAAAAATCGCCGGCGCGAGCCGGCGCCGCGCCAAGAAGGGCCCCGCAGACGACGAGCGTGGCGGCGGCAAGGCGGTTGATCCTCATGTTGTGTTCTTTCCCTCGGTTGGCGGCGCGTCGTTTTGTCAATTAAGGTTGCGCTTTCACGCCGTCGTTGAGCAGCACCGAGCCCAGGCTGATGCTGGTCTTGACCTCGCCGAGCGTGCGCAGCTGCAGCGAGAGCAGAATGGTTTGATTTCTTGCCGGCTGCCCGCCGGCGGTCGGCTGGTAGCGCGACGAATAATTGATCGTGAGGCTCGTGCACTCGTCGTGATAGCCGGCGGCGGCGCCGAGCGTGGCGACCGAGAACACGGGCGCCGTGCCGGTGAGCGTCACGCCGGTGAGAACAGCGTTCGTCAGCGGATCGGCCGTCAGCGAATTATAGAGATAGCGGCTCATGTCGAAAGTGACGGCGCTGGCGACGAAATAATTCTTGGTGAGATCGTAGCGGCCGGAGAGAGACAGGCCCTGGCGCCGCTGGTCGAAGCCGATCTCCGGCTGGGACTGGTAGTTGGCGTAGTGCGCCTCGAACGTCACAGGGTCGAGCTTGAGCGAGGTGAAGAGGTCGATGCGGCGCGCGCTCAGCGAGACAGGGTCGAAGCG
Organism: Methylocystis sp.; assembly: GCA_035624015.1. Taxonomy (GTDB): domain Bacteria; phylum Pseudomonadota; class Alphaproteobacteria; order Rhizobiales; family Beijerinckiaceae; genus Methylocystis. The sequence goes on along the minus strand of DASPSI010000088.1, from coordinate 41,050 downwards.
GCCTTTAGCAACGAAATTCAATGCCGTGAACGGCGAGAGCGCGAAACGCCCCACAATGTCGGACGCACGATTGTCGAGACCCGAGGAGAGTCCGACGTTGGCAGCGTCCGGCGTCGCATAGGGATTGGCGCCGACGATTTGCCGCGACTGGCCGACCATGCCGTTCACATAGGCGCCGTTCCCAGTGGTCAGCGTCGCCTGGCCACCGTAATTGAGCCGGGTCCCGGTCTCGAAACGGTCATAGCCGGAGAACTTGCTCCAATCGAACAGATTGGAGTCGTCGAAGACCAGGCTTTGCGCGTCGATGTTGACGAGCGACGGGATCGACGACTGGTTCGGCCGCGCGACGAGCTGCGCGATCGGCTCGACCACGAGATCGCCCGCGGGGCCATGCGCCAAAATCGGGTAGCGCCACTCGGCGCCGCCGCCCGGCGTGACTTGCCCCCGGAAAGTGTTGTCGGCGCCGTTGACGAAAGCGCCCTGCGCTGCGTTGGGGATTGGCTGGCCAAGAGCGTTGTAGATCGGCGCTACGCCCGAGGTGTCGTAGTTCAAATAGGAGCCGAAGAAGCGCGAGAAGACGAAGGGCGTCCAGACGCCGCCGACCGGATCGACGACGTTGCGCTTCCATGAGGCCATGAAGGTGCCGGACTCGTAGTCGCCGCCGATGCTGCGCAAGAGGCACGTGCTCTGCGCGCGGTTCGGCGCCGGCGCATAGAGCTGGCACACGTTGTAGAGCCCGTAGACGCTGTCGAGCGTGCGCGGCTGGATGGACTCGTAGGCCGCGGTTTGCGCAGACGAGCTCGTGACGTTGGCGTCGACGTCCAGCTGTCCGCCGAGGCCGAAGGTCTTCGCGGGATCAAAGTCGAAAGCGCGGTTGTAATCGAGCACGGGATGGGCGATCGGCAGCTGCGACTGCACGTCGTTCGGCGACAGGCCCTGGAAATAATAGCCGCGCAGGTCGAAATAGCTGCGATCCCCCTGCCCCGTGAGATAGACGGTCGACGAGTTCTCGCGGAAATAATAGTTCTGCAGGAAGTCGTTCGGCAGTCGATAGTCCTGAATGAAATACCGATCCGACAACGCCGTGACGTTCCAGCCCACGCGCCAGTAATCGTTCAGCGCGAATTCGCCGTCGCTGTGCGCCGCGCCGCGCCAAGTGCGGTCGGCGGCGCCGTAGGGCGCCGGGGCGAAGGCGTCTGGGTCGTTGGCGTGCGCGCCCTCGAGCCTGATGGCGAACCGGCCGTTCTCGAAACGCTGTCGATACTCGCCGGCGAGATAGGGCCCCTGCTTGGTGAAATAGGTGGGCTGTAAAGTAATGTCGGAATCCGGGGCGATCGCCCAATAGAGCGGTATGCCGAAGCCGAACCCCAGCTGGTTGCTATAGGGCAGAGCCGGAAAAAGAACGCCGGATTGGCGCTTGACCGTCGGATCCGGGGCGGACCAGAACGGCGCGTAGGCGACGGGGATGTTGAGGAACTCGAGCGTCAGGTCCTCGTAATAGATCGTTTTCTCGCTCGCCTCGTGGATGATGCGCTTGGCGCGAAGCTGCCATGTGCGCGGCTTCGACGGATCGTCCTTGCAAGCGTCGCAGGCGGTGTAGGTCCCGTAGTCGAAGACGGTCGTCTCGCCCTCCGACCGCTCGGCGCGCGGCGCGCTCAAATGCGTGTCCTGGGGCGTGTCGACCTGCAGACTCTCGATGAAGCCGTTCCTGAAGTCGTCGGTCATGTCGAGCCGTTCGGCCCGGGTGACCGTCCCGTCCTTCTCGGTGTCCCGCACATGCCCTTCCGCATGGACGCGCCCGGTCTTGCGGTCGTAAATCACCGTGTCGGCTTCGAGCAGCCGGCCCTTGTAATAGATTTGCACCGCGCCCCTGGCCGAGATGGTGTTCTTGGTCTCGTCGTAGACGAGCTCCTTCGCCTCGACGACCATGCGGGCGGGTGGACCAGCCGGCTGCGCCAGCGACCGCGCAGCGGGGAACGCCGCCACGAGCGCGAGCACAAACGCCGCCGCGCGCGGCCGCAAGACCGCGCCGGGAGGGACAGGCCGGGATGTGCGGCGAAGGTCCATCACCCGTCTTCCGAATTCAAGAGCGACAACGTGCCCAGCATGCTAGCGACCAGAGCGGGCGACCAGGCGGCGACCCAGGGACTGATCGCGCCGGCCCCGCCCAGATCGGAGGCGACTGCCGCCGCGATATAAAGCACGAAGCCGGCGGCGACGCCACCCGCTAGCGTCTTGGCGACGCCCCCAAATCGAAAAAATCTTAACGAAAACGCTGCGGCCAGGAGCAGCATGGCCACGAGAAACAGCGGCCGCGCAAGAAGCGTCTGGAACTGGAGGTGGTAGGGCAGGGCGTCGAGGCCGGCCTCGGCCGCCTGGGCCGCGAGCCCAGGCAGTTCCCAAAAGGACGTTTTGGCTGCGGAGGCCTGGTCGACGGCGAGCTTCTCAGGCGTGAGCTCCGTCGCCAGCAGATATTCGCCGACCTCGCTCGCCGGCTCGCCGGGAACGCTGACGCGCGCGTCGTGGAGGAGCCAGGCGCCCGGGACCAGCTCGGCGCGGGCCGCTTCGACCCGTTCCAGGAAGCCGCCCTCCGGCGCATAGATGTTGACGCTCACCTCGAAGAGCTCAGCGCCGCCTTTCGCCACGTTTACGGCGTGGATGACGGCGTCGCCATCCGCGCCGCGCTGGCGCAGCCAAAGCCCGTGATCGAGGCGCAGGCTGCCCGCGACGCCGAACAGCTCGAGCTCCATGCGGTCGGCGCGCTGTCGCAAGGTCGTGGAGATCGGATTGAAAAGCGACACAGAGACGACTCCGATGGCGAAAACCGCCAGGGTCGGCGGCGTCAGAAATTGCCATACAGAGACTCCGGCGGCGCGCGCGACGACGAGCTCCAGCTTGCGCGTGAGGTCGGCGAAGACCGACATCGCGCCGAACAGCACGGCGAAGGGCAGGATCAGCTCGGTCGTGTGCGGCACGCTGAGAAGAGCGATTATCGCCACGAGGCCGGGACCCGCCTCCGGATTGTCGCTCGCGCGGCGCAGCAGCTCGACGAAATTGACGACGAAGGTCAAACAGAAGATCGCCGCGAGAATTGTCAGGATAACCTTGACGAATCGCCAGGCCAGATAGCGTCCGAGCGTCAGTCCGACCATGACCGCGCTTTCCGTTCGCGCTGGCCGCGCAACGCGAGGACTCCGCGAAAGCCTGCAAAATTTCGCCGCGACGCGGCGGCGCCCCCCGCGCCGACCGCCCGGCCCGAGGTTCCGGCAGCCGTCCTTCCGCTGTTCATAGCTGGCAAAAGTTCCATGACGGTTACGCTAGAGCACAAGGGGACGGAAGGTGACCCGCCAAAGCGTCTTTTTTATGCCTCGGCGAAATCATGGAGCTGCAGCCGGCCTATCGTCCCAAACGAGGCCAGCGCGCCGGCATGCCAGGGCCCGAGCGGCAGGTCGCAAAGCGCGGCGCAAGGCGGAGGCGGCGGCTCGAGGCGCGCCGCCTCGAAACTGTCGAGCGGTCGCGAAAGCCCTTCGCCGGTCGCTTTGACGTAGGCCTCCTTGCGGGTCCAAATCGAAAAGAACAGCCCCCGACGCTCGGACACGGGAGCAGCGGCGAGCGCCGCGTTCTCCGCAGGCGCGAAGAAATGCGCCGCGAGGCTCTTGGCGTCGGGCATGTCGCGCACCCGCTCTACATCGACCCCGACGGCGCCGCAACCGGAGATCGCCACGACAACCATGTCCTCGCAGTGGCTGAGGTTGAACTCCAGCGCCGAACCTGCGATCGAAGGCTTGCCGAACGGCCCCTTGACGAAGGAAAGCCGCGCCGGCGGCGCCGCGAGGTAGCGGGCGAGCACTTCGCGCAAAACGCCGTGAGCACGAATGAAACGGATGCGGTCGCGCTCGAAATGGAGGCGGGCCGCCCGTGCGCGTTCGTCATCCGAGAGCACAAAAGCGCTTCGAGCGAGAGCGGCAGCGTCGGGTCCGCCGGACGCGCGCCAGACATGCGCCTCGCCGGGAAGAAGCGTTGGCCGCTCGGGAGCGGCGGTCCATCCGGATGTTTCGCCTATCACGAAGGGCTCATATCTTTTCGCCGCCTATCGCCAGCGCGCCAAAATACGTTAGATTTGCGCCCATGTCCCGCCGCTCTGCGCATTTCGAGATCACGCCGCAGATACTGCTCCGCGCATATGCGCTCGGGCTGTTTCCGATGGCCGAAGACGCCGACGCCAAGGAGATATTCTGGGTCGAGCCGCAAGAGCGCGCCGTGTTTCCGCTCGACGGCTTCATCGTCTCGCGCTCGCTCGCCAAGACCGTGCGCAAGGACGTGTTCGAGGTGCGCGTCGACGGCGATTTCGACGCTTTGATCGACGCCTGCGCCGCGCCGGCCCCAGGGCGGCTCAGCACATGGATCAACAGCGAGATTCGCCGCCTCTACCGAGCGCTGTTCGACCAGGGCGTCGTTCATACGGTCGAGTGCCGGCGGGAGGGGCGGCTCGTCGGCGGCCTCTATGGCGTGGCGCTCGGCGCCGCGTTCTTTGGCGAGAGCATGTTCCACCGCGAGCGCGACGCCTCGAAGGTGGCGCTCACGCATCTCGTCGCGCGGCTTGTCGCGGGCGGGTTTCGCCTGCTCGACACGCAGTTCCTGACCTCGCATCTCGCCTCGCTCGGCGCGGTGACGATCTCGCGCGAGAGCTACCGCCAACTGCTTACTGACGCGCTCGAAGCGCCCGCGGGAGATTTCGCGGTTTGGCCACGGGAGGGCGTCGCCGGCGCGACGGCGCTTCGGACGCTCGGCCACTAGGCGGACCTCACGCCGCTTGCCGCGCCCGCTCCCGCACCATTCTCGCCACTCCCGCGAAATCCAGCTTGCCGGAGCCGAGCAGCGGCAGCTTCTCCACCGCCAGAACCTCTGCGGGGACCATCAGCTCCGCCGCGCCCCTGTTCTTGGCGAAGGCCGCGAGCTCGGCGCGCGTTCCTGCCCCTTGCGTCAAGAGCACGATGCGCTCGCCCTTGCGCGGGTCGGACTCTGTAGCCGCCGCCGACGCAACGCCCGGCCAGAGTTGCGCGGCAAGCGCCTCGACCGCGGCGAGCGAGACCATCTCGCCGCCGATCTTGGCGAAGCGCTTGACCCGGCCCTTGATCGTCACAAAGCCCTCTGCGTCAATCGAGACGATGTCGCCCGTGTCGTGCCAGCCCTCTTCGGGCGCCTCCAGCACACCGGGGTTTTCCGCGCGCAGATACCCGAGCATCACGTTCGGCCCGCGCACGAACAGCCTGCCGCCGTCCGCGATGCCGGCGACGGGCTCGAGCCGGCGCTCTACGCCCGGCATGAGCCGCCCGACCGTGCCGAACCTGTTGTGCATCGGGGTGTTCAGGGCCAGCACGGGCGAGGTTTCGGTGACGCCGTAGCCCTCCAATATGCGAATGCCGAATTTCTCGCTCCAGACTGCGCGCGTCGCCTCCTTCACCGGCTCGGCGCCAGCGACGACATAGCGCAGCGACCGGAAGTCGTACGCATTGGCGACGCGGGCATAGCCGGCGAGAAAGGTGTCGGTGCCAAAAAGGATCGTCGCGTTCGAGGCGTAAACGAGTTCCGGCACGACGCGATAATGCAGCGGCGACGGATAGAGATAGATCGGCACGCCCGAGACGAGCGGCAGCACGAAGCCGACTGTGAGCCCGAAGGAGTGAAACATCGGCAGCACATTAAAGAGCCTGTCCTTTCGTCCGAAGTCGATGCGCGCCGAAGCCTGCGCGGCGTTGGTCAGCATGTTCTTATGCGAGAGCGCGACGCCCTTCGGCGCGCCTTCCGAGCCCGAGGTGAAAAGGATCGCCGCCATGTCGGTCGGCGCGCGCCGCCTCAGGGGGCGCCGAAAGAGCGCGAGCGCGCGCAGCCTGTCGCCTTGGGTCACGGTTGCGCGCAAGTCTTCGAGATAGATCACGCGCGCTTGCGCCGAAAGCTCCGCAACGAGCCGCTCCAGGCGACCCTTTTCGATGAAGGCGCGCGACGTGAGAATCGTTTGCGCCCGCGCCGCCACAAGACCGGCCAGGATGTTCGCCGCGCCGGCGGTGAAATTGAGCATCGCGGGGACGGCGCCGAGGGACTGCAAAGCGAGGAAGGCGATGGCGGCGCCGTTGCTGTTCGGCAGCATAAGGCCGATCGCCTCGCCTGCCGCGACATCGGGAGCGAGCTTCTCGCCGAGCGCGCGGGCGCCGACGAGCAGCTTCCGATAGCTAAGCTTGCCGCCGATCGGGTCCTCGACGGCGATGCGCGAAAGCCCGTGCGTCCGCGCGGCCTCGACGATCGCTGCGAAGAGCGTGCGGTCGGCGTCGCTCGTGCGAAACACGAGGTCCGACATGACCTGATAGAGCGCGAGACCCGCGGCGCGGCGGCGCGCCCGCCCTTTCAAATTCTCGTCGACCGTGAGGCTCACGGGCTCCAGCACCGTCAGCTTAAACTTCGGGATCCACCGTTTCGGCATTTGCTCGCGCGAGAGATTGGCGAAGATCGTCGCCTCCGGCCCTTCGATGCGCACAGGGACGACCATGGCGCCGGATTTGTCGGCGATGAGGCCGGCGCCGTCGTAGACCTTCATGAGGCTTCCCGTGACCGTGAGCCGGCCCTCGGGAAAGATCACGAGCGGATCGCCGGCCTTCACCGCATTGACGAGCGTGCGCGTGCCTAAGGGCTTCGTCGGGTCGAGCGGAATGGCGCGCGTGAACTTCAGGAAAGGCGCGACCCACCACGCCTTGGCGATCGTCGCGTCGATCGCAAAGACTGGCTCCTTCGGCAGGATGCAGAGCGCTAGGGCCCAGTCGAGAAAGCTCACGTGATTGAGGGCGACGATGGGGTTCGGCCCAGCGGCGGCGATGTTTTCGAGGCCCTTGATCTCCAGTCGATAGAAGGCGCGCAAGACGATCGAGATGAGATCGAGCAGCCAGGAATCGACAACGCCGCGGAAAATCCAGACCGCCGAGCCGGCGGCGAAGACGCCGACGCCGACGAAGAGCGCGAAGATCGGCGCGCCCAAGGCCTGCAGCCCCGCGACGAGCACGCCGCCCGAAACCATCGCCGCGGCGTTGAGCGTGCTGACGGCTGCGATGATGCGGGCGCGCTCCGAGGGCGCCGAAAAGGCTTGCAGCGCGGCGAACGACGGCACGACGATGAGGCCGCCGGCGATCGAGAGAATCGTGAGATCCAAGAGCGCGCGCCAGGCGCCGCTTTGCGCGAAATAGGCTGCAGGCGCCAGCATCTCGCCGGCCCCAGCCGCTCCGCGCAGCGCCAGCATGAGACCGAGATCGAACGCGGCGAAGGCAGCGACGCCAGCGCCGACGGCGCAAGGCAGGACCACGATGCGGCCGTGCAGCAGGAACGCGGCGAGTCCGGAGCCGAGCCCGATGGCGGTGGCGAAGAAGGCGAGATGAATGGTCGCGACCTCCTGCGCGCCGTGCATCGTCTGTGTGACCATCGTCGGCAGCAAGGACATCGCGACAGCGCCGATGAGCCAGAAGATGCTGGTGACGACGCCGAGACGCCAAAGCTTCGCATCGCGCCACAGCTCGCGCAGCAGCGTGAAGGTCGAGCGCAGGACATTGGCGTCGACGACGAGGCCGGGCTGGGCGCGGACCGTGCCGGGGATGAACCAGGCGGCGGCATAGCTCGCGACGGCGAAACCGACCATGCCGAGGGCAAGCAGCGTCATGTCGCCGCCGCCCTCAATGACGAGCCCGCTGGCGATCGTGCCGAGCAGGATGGCGATGAAGGTCGCCGCCTCGACCAGCGCATTACCAGCGGGCAGCTCCTCGCGCGCCAGGCAGTCCGGCAGAATGCCGTATTTGACAGGCGCGAACAGGGCGCCGAGCACGCCGAAGAGGGCCAAGGCGAAGAAGAGCAGCGGCGCGGAGCTTGAGAGAAAGCCGAGCGCGGCGACGCCCGCCGCGCCGATCTCGACGAGCTTGAGACGCCGCGCGACGACGGCCTTGTCGAATTTGTCGGCGAGCTGACCGCCGAGCGCCGAAAGGAGGAAATAGGGGGCCATGAGCGTCACGCCGGCGAGCGTGACCAGCGAGGCCCCGCCTTCGCCGCCGATCTTGAAGAGAATGAACAGCGCCAGTGCGTTCTTGAGAAAATTATCGTTGAAGGCGGCGAAAAACTGGCACCAGAACAGCGGCGCGAAACGGCGCGTCAGGAGGAGGGTCTGCGACATGGGATAATTCCTTTGCTAAGCGACGAAGCCGTCAGCGTACCGGGCATATCTCAAGGACTGGTTGCTTAGCCATTGGGACTGGCGGCCGGCCGCCGGCCGTCAGACTGCCGACTGCCTATTGCCGACTGCCTGAGACTCATGGCGCCTTGGCGACGTCCATCAAGAGGCGCTCGGTCTTCGCGTCTTCGATGCGGTTGACGAGCTTTTCGGCTTCGGCGTTGTCGCGCAGCGTCTTGGTGAGCGTCACGCAGCTTTGCACGAGCAGCACGACCGCCATGCCGAGAAAGCTCTTCATCCAGGGGTCGATCGGCATGAACACGACGCCGGCGCCGATCATGACGAGCGACAGCAGGAAGGTCGCATAGGTGAAGGCGACCCAGGCGGCGGAATGATGGAGGGGTTGATTATTCATGGTCGAGTCTCCGTTATGACTGTCGTTGCTCGGGCCGCGTCACTGCGCGGCCTTCTCCTTGAGCCTGGCGAGGATGTCGGTGGCCCGCGGCTCTCTCGCCGGGCCGAAGCCCTCGCGCGCGAGCGCGTCGGCGACGCTTTCGGCCTCATCCGCGGCCTTTCGTCTCGCGAAAGCTTCTTCCGCCGCTTCGGCTTCGGCCTGCTGCTCGCGCAGGCGGGCAAGCGTCGCCTCCGCGTCAGCGAGCGTGTTCTCGCAGCAGAAGGCGGGTTCGACCCCGCCGCGCCGGGCGGCGCGCGCCGCCTGCGCCGCGCGGGCGACCCGGCGGCCGCGCGCGAGTTCGGCGAGCCGGCGCGTCTGTTGCTTCAACAGCGCGTCAAGCTTGGCGATCTCCGCCTTGAAGCGCTGCTGGGCAGTGGCGGAGGCGGCGGCGTCCGCCTCGAGCTCCGCCAGCGCCAGCGCCGCCTTTTCGGCGAGGTCCTCGCGCGCGCCTTTCAGCGCGGCGATAGCGCGCGCCTCCAGATCCGCGATTTCGGCGCGGACCCCATCCAGACGGCGCGCTTCCTGGCGCTCCTGCGCCGTCGCGATCGCCAGGGCGCGGCGCAAGCGCTCGGCGGCGCCGGCGGCGTCGCGCACCTGCTGGTCGAGCAAGGACAGCGCGTTCTGGTCCTTTAGCCGCTGCTCGGCGTCAAACGCCTGCCCCCGCATCAGGGTGACGATTGTCTTGAACATTGGACGACTCCTGTTATGAACATCGTTCACAATGGGAGCCCACTCCGTCTCTGAACAATGTTCAACAAGATTCTGAACGACGTTCAGAAACAAGGTTAGCAGGGGGTGAATCGTGACGAAGCCAAGCCCTGACGCGGGGAAGAGCCGGCGCGAGCAGTTGCGCGAACGACTCATCGCCGTCGCCGAACGGTCGATCGCGGAGGGAGGCCTTTCGGCGTTGAGGGCGCGCGACGTGGCCACACAGGCGAACTGCGCGCTCGGCGCGATCTACACCGCCTTTGCCGACCTCGACGAGCTGGTCCTGTGCGTCAATGCGCGCACGCTGGCGCGGCTGGAGGCGGCGCTCACGTCTCCCGCGCGCGACGGCGGCGAGTTGCTGCGGTTGGCGCGCGCCTACGTCAACTATGCGCGGGACGAGGGCCCGCGCTGGCGCGCCTTGTTCGAGCATCGCATGCCAGGCAAGCCGCTGCCCGAATGGTATGCGCAGGAGCTCGACCACCTATTTTCGTTGCTGGAGGCTCCGCTGTCGCGCCTTTTGCCCGGCGCGCCGAAGGAAGAGCTGCACGCGCGCGCCCGCACGCTGTTTTCCGCGGTGCATGGGATCGTGCTGATCGGCGTTGAAGAGAAGCTCGCGCCGACTTCGGCGAAAGCGCTGGACGCGGCTCTCGAGGAATTCATCGCGACGGTCGAGCGTGGGCTGCGCTGATAAACTGTGGCTGGAGCCTTTCGCATGGCTCTGCGCGTTCGGGCATAGTCTAAAACAGGCCGCCGCCGTTCTGGGCGGGCGGCGGGGCGTCCGGCGCCGCGCCTGCCGCGGGCTCGGGCGGCTTTTTGGGCTTCTTTTTCTTCTTCCTTGGCGGCGCTGTCCCGCCGGGATCGCCGGTCGCCGAAGCGTCGAACACGGGATCGTCCGCAGCGCCGGGCTGGGCGTCGGCGTTCGGCGCGGCCGCCGCATTGCGCTTCTTGCCAGCGCCGCTGTGCTTCGCCTCGACCGTTCCGGCCGCAGGCGCTGGCTCGGGCGTCGCTGTAGGCTCGGGCGGAGGGGGCGCCTCCTTGCCGCCTTTGCAGTCGACGAGCCAGACGTCATAGACGGGGTGCTCGACGCCATGCAGGCCGGGGCTCGAGGCGAACATCCACCCCGAGAATATCCGCTTGACCTCGGACTTGCCGTCGGTCCTCAGCACCGGCTTCTCGGCGACGCCGGTCGCGTCGCGCCGCTGGTCGGGCTTCGGCAGCTGCTCGTCGACCTCGACAAAGCTCGTCGTTTGCGGCGTCTCGGTCTGCGGACGGGTGTTGCAGACGCGCGGCGTGATCATGAGCGTGCGAAACTGCACGGTCTCATCGATGCCGACCTCGAAATTGATGATGCGGCCCGTGGTCTTGTCGAGCCCGGCGAAGACGGCGGTCGGATGGCGAATCGGATCGGCCTTCGCCGCGACACCGCAAGCGAGCACCGCCGCAACCGCCGCGCAAGATCGAAAGAGGCTCAAGCCAACACCACGAGTCATCCGTCCAGCAACCGGTTCCTTCAGCCCTCCGGGCTCCAAGCGTTGTAGTCTCCCCCGGCCGCCGGCCGCTTGCCCTCGGCGAGCAGCGATCCCGGCGGCCGATAGGCGTGCGCCGTTCCGGTCAGGTTCTCCTGATGCGGCAGCTCCCAGTCCTTGGGTTTGTAGTCTTCTTTCGTCGGCGGCGCGTCGACCGTATGATGCAGCCAGCCGTACCAGCCTGGCGGCGTGTTCGAACCTTCGGCCAAGCCCTTGTAGATGACCCAACGCCGCTCGATGCCGAGCGCCGGGTCGATTCTGCCGCCGCGCGTGCGGTAATAGACGTTGCCGAGCTCGTCCTCACCCACGCGCTCGCCGTGGAGCAGCGTGTGGAGGCCGGTGCTGAGCGTCGCGCGGTTCCACCAGGTGAAGAGCCTGACCAAGAATGACATGAGCGTGGCTTCCTTTGAGCTGTCGGCGGTCTTATCGCGTTATCGCGCCAAGATGTCCAGCGCCGGAGGGCGAGAGCTACGTCTCAATTCGGAACTCTGCCGCGCCATTTGCGCAGCGCGACGAGCGCCCAGACAGCCTCGACGAGGCCGAAGGGCCAGGCGCCCTGCAGGAATCCATAGGCCGAACCAAGCCCGCAAGCGGCGGCGAAGGCCAGGGTGAACCAAGGACTTCGCTCCTCCAGCGCATAAGTCGCCAGCATGGCGATCACAGCGAAGAGGCCGAACAGCGTCAGAGCATCCATGCCGCGCCCTCCGCGGCTTATTTATGGCGTCGGCCTTACATGCCGCCGAGATGTTCGGCGACGGCGAAGATGTCCTTGTCGCCGCGGCCGCAGAGATTCATGACCATGAGATGGTCGCGCGGCTTCTGCGGCGCGAGTTCCAGCACCTTGGCCAGCGCGTGGGAGGGCTCCAGCGCCGGGATGATGCCCTCGAGCTTGGAGCAAAGCTGGAAGGCGTCGAGCGCCTCCCTGTCGGTAGCGTTGAGATATTTCACGCGCCCGATCTCATGGAGCCAGCTGTGCTCGGGGCCGATGCCGGGATAGTCGAGGCCCGCTGAGATCGAATGGCCTTCGAGGATCTGGCCGTCGTCGTCCATGAGCAGATAGGTGCGGTTGCCGTGGAGCACGCCGGGCCTGCCGCCGGTGATGGAGGCGGCGTGGCCGTTCGGCACGTCGACGCCGTGGCCCGCCGCCTCGACGCCGTAGATCTCGATCTGATCGTCGTCGAGGAAAGGATGGAACAGGCCGATGGCGTTGGAGCCGCCGCCGATGCAGGCGACGAGCGAATCGGGGAGGCGTCCTTCCGCCTCCTGCATCTGCGCGCGCGTCTCATTTCCGATGACCGACTGGAAGTCGCGCACCATCATCGGGTAGGGATGCGGGCCGGCCGCCGTGCCGATGCAGTAGAAAGTGTCGGCGACGTTGGTCACCCAGTCGCGCAGCGCCTCGTTCATGGCGTCCTTGAGCGTGCGCGCGCCGGACTGCACGGGTATGACCTCGGCGCCGAGCATCTTCATGCGGAAGACGTTCGGCTTTTGACGCTCGACGTCGACTGCGCCCATGTAGACGACGCATTTGAGCCCAAAGCGCGCGCAAGCGGTCGCGGTGGCGACGCCGTGCTGGCCCGCACCGGTCTCGGCGATGATGCGCGGCTTGCCCATGCGCTTTGCAAGCAGAATTTGGCCCAGCACATTGTTGATCTTGTGCGCGCCGGTGTGGTTCAACTCGTCGCGCTTGAAATAGATCTTGGCGCCCTTGCCCTCGGGCGCCCTGGCGCGGACATGCTCGGTGATGCGCTCGGCGAAATAGAGCGGGCTCGGCCGGCCGACATAATGCGTGTGCAGGCTCTTGATCTCGGCATGAAAGGCCGGATCGGCCTTGGCCTCGGCGTAGGCTTGCTCCAGATCGAGCACGAGCGGCATCAGCGTTTCGGCGACGAAACGCCCACCGAAAATGCCGAAGCGGCCGTTCTCGTCGGGGCCGGTCCGGAAGGAGTTGGGTGCGTGCTGGGTCACTGGGGCGGATTCCTCGGGACGGGAGCTTGCGAGATGTTTAGACCTTTACGGCTTGAGAATAAACAGGGCTCATCGGCGCGTGTGCGCGCCCCAGCCCTTCCCAGCCGTCAAGATCGTCGCTACTTGTGCCGCGGCGCGTACCCAGGCCAATACTTACGATGACTCGTCCGATGTGCACATATGTGGCGCTTCTTCGCGCCGTTAATGTCGGCGGAAGCGGCAGGCTTCCGATGAGCGTTCTCAAGGCCGCGTGCCTGGACGCAGGCTTCGCGCGCCCCGAAACCCATCTTTCGAGCGGCAATGTCGTCTTCGGAAGCCAGCTCGGGCGCGAAGCCGTGAAGGCCGAGCTGGAGAAGAGGCTTCTCCTGCGCGCCGGAAAAAACTTCGACCTCGTTTTGCGCACCGCGGCGGAAATTCAGGAGACGCTTGACGCAGATCCTTTCCCGGCCGCTCCGCGCGACCGGGTCGTCGCGATCTTCCTCGAAGAGCCGCCGCCGAACGACGCTTTCGCTCATGTGACGGGCCTCGCGGATGAGGAAATGCGTCTCGGTCCGCGCGAGATATTCGTCTTCTACAAAAGCGGGATCGGTCGCTCCAAGCTGAAGATTGCGGCGGCGAAGAATGGCACGGCAAGAAACTTCAACACGATCGCGCAGCTCGCGACGATCGCCAGCCGCGAGTAGAAAATCCGCCGCTGGCGCGCGCGGCCTCGACGCGCTCCGCAGCCCCTTCATCCGCCGTGCTTCCAAGCATCGGTCATAACAGCCTCACTTTCGACCCGAGCTTTGAAAGCAACGCCACGGCCTTCTTGTCGAAGGAGACGAAAGTCTCTCCGCCGAGCCTTTGCCCTTCGAAAGCGATGACGCCGTCAGCGAAGTCGCCCCCGGCTTCCAACATGGCGAGGCCCGCTTCCGACGCGGGGCCGTCCACCGCGACATTGCCCGCATCGAGCAGCGCGCGCAACACCGCGATGACATCAGCTCGATCAAAACCATAGAGCTTTCGTAGAACCCACATGAATTCGCACAGCGTCGCGGTCGGGATCGCGATGGTGCTGGCCTTCAAAAGAAGCGATGCCGCGATCCGGGCCTGTTTCTCGTCGTCGCGGACGACAGCGCGCACGAGCACATTCGTGTCGGCGACGATCCTCATTTCCCTTCGGCCCAGCCGCTGGCCGCCGCCTCGTTGATCTCTTCGATCGTGGCGACTTTTTTCGACTTGCCGGCAAGGAGGCCGATGAAGGCGGCGATATCGCCGGAGGGCCGCGCCGCTCTGATCTCGATCCGCCCCCCGGGGAGCTCGCGCGCCTCGATCCTTTGGCCGGGCTCGACGCCAAGATGCCGCAGCAGGTCCTTGCGCAGCGTGACCTGCCCTTTGGCGGTGACTGTCAGCGTCGTCATGGAATTGCTCCTTCAAGGTAAAGGTAATGTAATTCGACCTTACGCTCAAGGCGATTTCGGCTTGCCAAGCCCACTGCGGCGCGCAGCCCCGACGAAAGCGGCGATCCGCGCCGGATCCTTGACCCCGCGCGAGCGCTCCACCCCCGACGACACATCGACTCCGCGTGCGCCGCTGACGCGCAACGCTTCAACGACGTTGGAGGCATCCAGCCCGCCCGACAGCAGCCACGGTTTTTCGGCCGCCGCGCCGCGCATCAGCCTCCAATCGAAGACGACGCCATTTCCGCCGGGCAGCGCCGCGTCAGGCAAAGGCTTCGCGTCGTAGATCAGCATGTCCGCGGCTCGGTAGGCCGCGCCTCGCTCGACATCCGTCGCAGTCGCGACGCCGATCGCCTTGATGATCTTGCGCCTGAACCGCGCCCTGACCGCGGCGACGCGCTCCGGCGTCTCATTTCCATGTAATTGCAAAAAATCGGGCGCGAGCGCGTCGATCATCGCCGCCAGCGCATCATCGTCGGCGTCGACGGAGAGCGCGACCTTCTGGATGCGCCCCGCCGCAATCTCGCCGAGGCGGCTCGCCGCCGCGAGATCTATATGGCGCGGGCTTTTCTCGTAGAAGACGAAGCCAGCCATGTCGGCGCCGGCTTTGATTGCCGCCTCCAAAGTCTCGGGAGTCGAGAGGCCGCAAATTTTGACGGCGACGTGGGACACAGCGCGTGACTTCTTTGTGTTCCCTTCGTGTCCCTTGTGTCCTTTGTGGTTGCTTTTCACCACAAAGGCACAAAGAACACAAAGGGATCAGCCCCTATTATACACGTCCTGGAAGCGGACGATGTCGTCCTCGCCGAGATAGGACCCGGTCTGCACCTCGATCAGCTCCAGATCGATCTTGCCGGGGTTGGTCAGGCGGTGCTTGCACCCCATCGGCAGATACACCGACTCGTTCTCGTGCACGAGCTTGGTCGAATCGTCGCAGCCGACCTCGGCCGTGCCCTTGACGACGATCCAATGCTCGGCGCGGTGAAAATGCATCTGCAGCGACAGCCGCTCGCCGGGCTTCACCACGATGCGCTTGACCTGGTAGCGCGCCCCCGCGTCGATAGACTGATAATAGCCCCAGGGCCGGAAGATGCGCTTGTGCTCGCCGGCCTCGCGCCGGTTCTCGCGCTTCAACTGCGTGACCAGCTCCTTGACCTTGTCGCCTTGCTCCTGATGCAGCACCAGCACCGCGTCCTGCGTCGTCACGACGATCACGTCGTCAACGCCGATCACTGTCGTCAGCGTCTCGTCGGAGCGGACGTGCACGTTGGACGCATCCATGACGAGGCCGTTGCCGCGCACGGAATTGCCCTGCGCGTCGCGCTCGGACAGCTCCCACACCGCGCGCCAGTTGCCGACGTCCGACCAGCCGATGTCCGCGGGGATCAGAGCCGCCTGCTCGGTCTTCTCCATGACGGCGTAGTCGATCGACTTCTTCGGCGCGTGCTCGAAGGTCGCGGCGTCGAGCACCAGGAAGCCGAGATCGCTCTTGGCGCCCTCGATCGCCGCTTCCGCGGCGGAAAATATCGCCGGCTCGAACTTGGCGATTTCCTGCTGCATCACGTCGGCGCGGAAGATGAAATTGCCGCTGTTCCAGAAATAGCCGGCGTCGATGTAAGTCTGCGCCGTGGCGCGGTCCGGCTTCTCGACGAAGGCTTCAAGCTTCAGCACGTCAGAGCCTTCGTGCAGCGGCGCGCCGGGGCGAAGATAGCCGTAGCCGGTCGCCGGCGCGTCCGGCTTGACGCCAAGCGTCACGATGCAGCCTTCCGCAGCCGCGGCGGCGGCGCGCTTGCAAAGATCGACGAGGCCGGCGCGGTCGCGCACGACATGATCGGCGGCGAGCACGACGACGATCGTGTGCGGCGAGCGCCGCGCCGCAAGCCCCGCGGCGACTGCGACGGCGGGGCCAGAGTCGCGCCGGGTCGGCTCCAGCACGATGTCGGCCGAAGCCCCGATCTCGCGCAGCTGATCGGCGACGAGGAAGCGGTAGTCGAAATTGGAGACCACGATCGGTCTGTCGAACGCCGGATCGTCAAGCGTCTGCATCGTCGTTTGAAACGTCGAACGCTCGCCAACGAGTGGAATGAACTGCTTGGGCAAGGTCTCGCGGGATTCGGGCCACACTCGGGTACCGGAGCCGCCGCACATGATCACGGGGAGAATTTTGGTCATCGACCGCCCTTTGGTTGGGTCTCCCCTAAGGAAGACTTTGTTCGCAATCGGTTAAGGACGCGCGAAGCGTCGCGGCGAAGCGAGCAATCCAAACGGAGGCGCTCCGCTCAAGCTTTTGCGCCCGACCCTTGCGCGAGAGAAGGCTCAGCTCTTTCCCTTCTTCTCCAGCTCCGCCTTCAGCGCGGCGAGCTTTGCGAACGGAGAATCGGGATCCGGCTGACGCTCGCGCGGGCGCGGCGCGTGAACGCCGCCGTTCGGCCGGGCGTCGCGACGCCCGTCGTCACGGGGCGGACGGTCGCCCCGTGGCCCCTGCCCCGGCTTGCCGCCGGAGCGATGCCCGCTGCGCGGCGCCTCGAAGCGGAGATGGTCCTCGCGGCGCTCCGGCGCCGGACGCGCCTTTTGTCCTTCGTCCGCGCGCGGCGCCGGCTGCGCTGCGCCCGCCGCCTCCGCGCGCGGGGGCCTCTGAGCGCCGCCCTCCCGCCGACGGCCCTCGTGAGACGTCGGACGGCGCGGCGGCGCGGCCGGACGCGGCTGCAACGTCCAGATTTCGATCGGCGGCGGCGCGGGCGCCGCGAGCGTTTCTTCCGCGGCGACTTCGGCCTCAGCGGCGGCTTCCGCCGAAGCCTCCACCGCGTCGACCGCCACAGGCTCCGCCGGCGCTTCCTCGGTGGAGGCGGCGGGAGGCTCGACCGCTTCGGCCGCGGGCGCCGCCTCCGCCGGAATCGGCGCGGCGGCCAAAGCTTCGCCATCCACTTCAAGCGGGATGTCCGCCGTTGCTTGTTCAGCCGTCCCCGCCGCGGTCGCCTCCTCGACGGAAGCGATCGGCTGCGTTGGCGCCGCCGGGATGATCGGAACGGTGATCGCCGGCCCCTGCCGCTGCGTGCAGGCGTAGCCGAGCGACTTCAGGATCGAGGCGAACGCCTCGCCGGAGCAGCCCGTGAGCGAAGTCATTGCGACCGTGACCACGAAGCCCTCGCCGTCTGCAGCGCCCGGCGGCGGCTCGCCAACGCTGGTTCCCGGGCGATAGGAGATGGCCGGCCGGATGAGATCCGCAAGACGCTCCAGAATGTCGACGCGCACGACGCGGTCGCCGCATAGGCGGTAGCCGGCTGCGCGATAAAAGCCCTTCGGCACGTCCGGCGAGGCGGCGAAGGAGGTGCGGCCCGAGGCGGCGAGATGCGGCGCCTCGTCCATGCCTTTGACGTTCTCGAGGCCGCCATGGCGCAGCGCCCACAGCAGCGCCGCGAGCGTCCGCGGACCTGGCTTCAGGAGAGGCGGCAGATAGAGATGATAGGCGCCGAAGCGCACCCCGAGCTTGCGCAGCGCCGCGCGCTCCTCCTGCGAGAAGTTGCGGATCTCGCGCGCGACGCGTCCGCGCTCCAGGACGCCGATCTCCTCGGCGATCTGATAGGCGACGCCGCGCGCCGCCCCTTCCAGCCCCTCGCCCGATTCAAGCGGCTTCAGGGGGCCCAGCAGCTTGTCGATGCGTTGCGAGAGCCACAGCTCGAGGCGCTGCCTCACCTTTTCCGTCGCCGCGGCGCCGAGCTGCTCGTCGGCCAGCACATGGGCGGTGGGCTTCAGAATGCTCGGCCCCTGCGCGATCTTGCCAACCGGCTCGCCGAGCCAGCGGATCGTCCCGTCGTTGCCGAGCACGAAGGCGTCGTCGACCGCGTCGAAGATGCGCGTCGCCCGCGCGTCGAACTCGCTGGCCAGCGCCTTTTGAGCTGCGGCGTTGAGCGCCTTGGCGGCCTCGCCCTCGGCGGTCGGATCGGCGGTGAAACGCAGTCCTTGTAAAGATCCGACATGCTGGCCCTCGACGAGCACGTCGCCAGCGGTGGTGATTTCGGCTTCGAGCATTACGTTCTCTCTAAGGCGGCGCATCAGCACGCTGGTGCGGCGGTCGACGAAACGCTGGATCAGGCGTTCGTGCAGCGCGTCCGATATCCTGTCCTCTACCTGACGCGCAAGGTTCTGCCAATGGTCGCAATTATCCAGCCAACCCGAGCGATGCGCGATGAAGCTCCATGTTCGCACCTGCGCCAGCCTGTTGGCAAGCGTGGAAAAATCGCCGTCAATGCGGTCGGCCTGCGCGAGCTGCCGATTCATGAAATCGGCGGGAATTTTACCGCGTCTCACGATAAAATCGAAAACCGTGCGCGCGAGCTCCGCGTGCGCCGCCGGCGAAATCTTCTGGTAGTCCGGAATCTGGCAGGCGTCCCACACTCTTTCGACGTCAGCCCGCGTCTTGGCGTTGCGCGCGACATGCTCGTCGCGGCTCAAGGCCTCGAGCGTCAGCTGATCGACCTGGATCGGCGCGCGCGCGAGACAGGGATTGTTGGGGAGCGCATCGAGGGAGGCGGCAAGGTCCTGCAGTGACGAGAAATCGAGGTCGGGATTGCGCCACTGCAGAGTGGTCACGCCGTCGAATTCGTGATGCTCCAGCGCATCGATGAGCTCCTCGTCGAAGGGCGGGCAGCGGCCTGTGGTCCCGAAGGAGCCGTCATTCATATGGCGCCCCGCGCGCCCGGCGATCTGGCCGAACTCCGCAGGGGTCAGCTGCCGATAGCGCCAGCCGTCGAATTTGCGGTCGCTGGCGAAAGCGACGTGATCCACGTCGAGATTGAGCCCCATGCCGATGGCGTCGGTCGCGACGATGTAGTCGACCTCGCCGCTCTGGTAGAGCTCCACCTGGGCATTTCGGGTCCTGGGGCTGAGCGCCCCGATGACCACCGCTGCGCCGCCGCGCTGACGCTTGATCCATTCGGCGATGGCGTAGACGTCTTCGGCCGAGAAGGCGACGATGGCGCTGCGCCGCGGCAGCCGCGCGATCTTCTTCTCCCCGGCGTAGGCGAGCCGCGACAGACGCGGACGATCGTAAATCGGCGCGCGGGGCAAGAAGCGCTGGATCAGCGGCGCCATCGTGCCGGCGCCGATCAGTAGCGTCTCCTTTAGCCCGCGCCACCGCAACAGCCGGTCGGTGAATACATGGCCGCGATCGAGATCGGCCGCGAGCTGCACCTCGTCGATGGCGACGAAATCCGCCTGGACGTCGCGCGGCATCGCCTCGACCGTGGCGACCCAATAGGCGGGCGCGCGCGGCTTGATCTTTTCCTCGCCGGTAACGAGCGCTACGGCCTCAGGCCCGGCGCGGGCGACGACGCGCGCGTAGACCTCGCGGGCGAGCAGTCGCAGCGGCAGCCCGATCATGCCGCTCCTGAAGGACAGCATGCGCTCGATCGCGTGGTGCGTTTTGCCAGTGTTGGTCGGCCCCAGAGCCGCGCAGACACCCGCGAGCCTCCCCCCCGCCGCCGGCCTGACCGGAGGCGGCGGCCGGAGCAGATCGTCCATGCTGTCCAGCTCGTCCTCCCGCCCTCGTTAACGATCGAGGCGCCGCAGGCTCTCCATTAAGCCTAAGCTTTGCCGTCGCCACTTCCGATGCGGCGTGCGAAAATGACCCAAGCGGCGGACGCCGCGTTCACATTTTGAACGTGCGTCGAACGAATCGCGCCCGAATCGGCGACTTTGATCCGTTGCGTTCTGTTCACCCCACATATAGGCGCTCGCAGGCGACATACGACTAGGGATTGGTGAGATGCGCTCTTCGGCGCAAGCCTCGCGAGTCCGGCTAGAGGACTCCGAGGCCGCAGGTTGTCAACCGGAAAAGAGTCACGCAAGTGCAAAGAAACTCGCGGGCGGAGGTTGAGGGCGTTAACATTCCTATCGAACCGTGAACATTATGCTGACGAATCGGACTTCGCCCGCGTTGTCGGATTGCTTGCTCAATATCTTGGGAGTTTGTCTGGTCAGTTCCCCAGATGTTGAAGAAGACGTCTCCGCGAACCGCGCGGCGAGCGCCCTTGCGGACGCGATCGGTCCAACGATCGGTCCAGTCCGGGGCGATCCGCCCGCCGCATCGCCTCGCATGGACCTCATTCCTTAGCGAAAGCAAGCGGCAGCGTCACTCGCGCGATGAGTCCATGCGGCTCGCGATCCAAAAGCTGCAGCCCGCCGCCCAGCTCTTCCACCAGCGACCGCACGATCGAGAGCCCGAGCCCGAAACCGCCGTGGCCGTCCATGTTGCGGGCCGCGTCGCCGCGCTCAAAGGGCTCCAGCATCCGCGCGCGGTCCTGTGGCGCGATGCCCGGCCCGTCGTCGGCGATCTCGACGCAGACTAAGCGGGCGTTCGGCTCATGGAGCGTGATCGCCACCGTCTTGCCGTAGGTCACCGCGTTCTCGACGAGGTTGTTGAACACCCGCTGCATGCCGGTCAGCGAGCCCAAGATCACCCGGCGTCCGCCGCCGCGGTAGGTCACGTCATGGCCGAGATCGGCGAATTGGTCGGAGACCGTCTGCAAGACGCTGTCGAGGTCGATGAAGGATTTTTCCGGCGCTTCGGCGGCCCCCTTCAGATGCTGAAGATTTTTGTAAAGCATGGAATCCATGAGCTCTACATCGTGCAGCATCTTTTCCTGCAAAGCCTCGTCGCCGATGAACTCCGTGCGCAGCCTGATCCGGGTGATGATGGTGCGGAGATCGTGGCTGATCGCGGCTAGCGCTTGGCTACGGGCGGCCATCATCATGTGAATGCGGTCCTGCATGCGGTTGAGCGCCCGCGTGAGCTCGCGCACCTCTCTCGGCCCCTGCTCGACGAGATGCGGCTCGCCTTGATCGTCGGGAAAGCGCTCGGCCTCGCGCGCGAGACGCGCGAGCGGCGCGACGACGGCCCGGGACGCCCAGGCGGTGAACAGCGCCGCACAGAGGAAGAAGAACAGAACGGAGCGTTCAAGCAAGCGGCGCCAAAGCGTCGGGTGATCGAGCGCGGCTCCTTTCTCGATGGGCGCGACGACCGCCCAACCGCCCTTGTGCAGCGCGACCGCGACGCCGCCCAATGGACGCTCGTCGCTCCTCGCCAGCGCAATGATCTCTGCGTCGTCCCAAAGGGGCGGCCTAATTGTCGCCGGCTCACTCGCCTCCTCCTTCGCGGCGGGCCGCGCATCCTGGACCGAAAACCTGACCCAGGGCGCAGTTTTCCCCAGCGCCGCCAGCGCCGCCGCGCGATCGGACGGAGCGGCGACATCGAGGGCTATGAGACTGCTTGCGACGACCTCGCCCGGCAGCACTGGGGCGGGTCGCCCCTCCAATAGCCCGAAGTGGGTGATCGTCGTGGCGACGAGATGGAACAGCACAATCGCCGCCAGCACGAGCATGGCGATCTGGCCGGCGAGGTTATCCGGACGCAAGCGGCGCAACAGGCCGCTCATGACCGCGAGACCTGGGTCGCAAACATATAGCCCTCCGAGCGCACCGTCTGAATTAATTTCGGACCTTTGGCTTCCGGCTCGATCTTCTGCCGCAGGCGGCTGATCAGCGTGTCGATCGAGCGCTCGAACGGCCCGGCCATCGGCCCATGCGTGAGATTGATAAGCTGGTCGCGCGTCAGCACGCGGTTGGGGTGCTCGCAGAGCGCGTGCAGGAGATCGAACTCGGCCCCAGTCGTGGCGATCTTCGCGCCTTGCGGCGAGACGAGCTCGCGCGCCGAGAGGTCGAGCGTCCAGCCGCTGAAGCGATAGATTTGCCGGTGAAACCCCGCCTCCGGCGTCTCGGCGGCGCTCGCGCGGCGCAGCACCGAGCGGATGCGGGCCAAAAGCTCGCGCGGATTGAAGGGCTTGGTCACGTAATCGTCGGCGCCCATCTCGAGCCCGACGATCTTGTCCACATCCTCGCTTTGTGCGGTCACGATGATGATGGGCATCGATCCTTCGGCGCGAAGCCTGCGGCAGATGGAGAGCCCGTCCTCGCCGGGGAGATTGAGATCTAGAATGAGAAGATCGAATTTGCGCCCGGCGAGCGCGGCGTCCATGGCCACGCCGTCCCTGACGAGCTCGACATCGATCTGATTGGCCTTCAGATAGCGCGAGATCAGCGCACCGATCTCGGAGTCGTCCTCGACGAGCAGGGTCGAAGCGGCGTGGTTCATCGAATCTCGGTTCTCTGGTTCTAAGACGCCGACCACTTTTAGCGCATCCATCGAAAAAATAGGAACAGGGAGCCATAGATTCCCAGAGCGGCCAGATAGGAGACGCTTTCGGCCATGTTCATCCTTAACCTTTTCGCTTGCCGGGCCCTTCTCCTGCCCTCCTCCCCGGATCAGGTCCGGGGAGGGTGGAGGGGGTGCGGTCACTCGTGGTGGCCGCCCCAATGGCCGCCGCCATAGCCCCAATGGTGGCTCCCTTCGCCGCCGCGCAGATGATGCAGCAGAAAGCCCAGCCGATGCTTCTGAGAGTCGTCGAGGCTGTCGTAGAGCGGCTTGGCCGCATCCGCGAGCTTCGTCAGCTCCGCCGCCCGCGCTTCGAGCGATTTCGCCCGGTGCTGCAGCCCTTCGATCACGTTGTGATGGCCCTCGTGATCCTTGAACTTCTGGCGCCACTCGGCTTGCCGCGCGGCGCGGGCCTTGGCGGCGTCGCGGAGCGCCGCCTCGACCGCGGGCCAGTTCTTCTCCTGCGCGGGGGTCAGCTTCAGTCCGGCTTTCAGCGCCGCGACGCGCGCGTCGGTGAAGGCGCTGCGGTCCTCGTCCGAAATCTTCCATTCGCCTTTATGCTCGTCCGCCGCTGCGAGAGCCAATCCGGGAAGCTGAGGCAGAAGCAGCGCCGCCGCCGTCAGGGCAACCGCCAGTCGCTTGTTCATCGTCAATCTCCATTCCGTCGTCGCCGGCGTTTCGCCGACGACCTTGAGAATGGCAAAAGAGCTTTGCTCCGCTTTGTCCGCCGAAATCGGTTTATTGCCCGAATTTGTCGTTGGGCGACGAAGCGAGGCGCGAGAGGTCGAAACGTCCGACGTCGGTTAGCAAATCGATAAAGGCGTCGACCCAGAGCCCAATCGTCGCTTCGCCCTTTTCCGGCGTGGCGTCAGCCGCGTCGCCCATCGCGCCTGCAGGAGAAAGATCGCGCGCCATCCAGCCGAAGCCCGCCGGGCGGTCGGCCCGCAACCAAGCGAACTCCTGCTCGAAGGAGCGCGTCGCCACAACGAAGTTCTCAGCGCGGCTCATGTCGACAAGCTCGGGACGCAGCGCCAGCATCAGCGAGGTCTCGGCGCAACCCCCGTGAATCCCGTGCCGTAGCTCTTCAGCGTCAAAAAGGCCCTGGGGATAGCCAAAGCGGCTCAAGGAGCAAGTGACGGCCAGAACGCCGCATTTCGCGCGAAGCTCCAGCGCCGCCTGCGCCAGCAGCGGCGAGTTGCCGCCATGCGAGTTGAGCAGTAGGATTTTTCTTGCGCCGGCGCGAACGGCGCCGGCGGCGGTCTCCAGCACGAGGCTCAAGGCTGTCTGCGGCGAGAGCGACAGGGTGCCGGGAAAATCGCCGTGCTCGGTCGAGACGCCGACGTTTTGGGTAGGCAGGAACAGCGCGCGCGGCGTCTCACGCAAGCGCGGGACGATGCGCTCGACCACCCCCTGCATGATCATGGCGTCGACGCCGACCGGAAGATGCGGTCCATGCTGCTCGATCGCCGCGATCGGCGCGACGACGACGACGGAGCTCCAGTCGAGGGCCGCGAACGCGCTCGTCGACAGATCGGACCAGAAGGGCGAAACAGGCATGGTCATGTCCTTGTTTCGCCCTCCTTACCACAACAAGTGAATGAGGCCCGAGCTTTTGGTGAGGCGCAGCCAAAGCCCGAAACCCGGACGCGGCGCGACTTCGCCGGGCCGCTCGCCCGAAAGAAGGGCGCCGATCAAAATTTTCAGCGGAAAGTGGAAGCTGCGAATCGCCACGCCGCGGCCAGGCCGCTCGAAAACGAGAAACGTCGCTTCGTAGCGCGCAAGATCGCCGATCCAGGAGGGAGAAGCGGCCCCCTGCGCCGCGCGCGCCGCCAGAAGGCGCGCAAGCAGCGCGGCGTCGGCGCGATGGCGCCCGGGTCGAGGCGGCCCGGCGATCTCGGCCACAAGCAAAGTGTCGAAGTCGGAGCCCAACGCGCGATAGGTCAAGGGCAGCGTCTTGCGCACGTCGAGAATGCGCTTGCGCGTGAGGGTGCTCGCGAAATTTTGGACGGTTGCGGCATCGAGCGCCGCAAAGACTTCGACGTCCTTCGCCGCCAGCCCGAGACGCCGCGCCGTGGCAAGAGGATCGAGGCAAAACGCCTCGACCAGACCCGCATCCGTGAAGAGCCGCGCCAGCGCCGTCTGCAATTGTGCGAGAGCCATCGTTCACGCGCCCTCGAGCATGCCGCGGGCGCGCGCGACTTCAGCCAAGAGCTCGGGGAACGCCGGCAAATTCTCGTCGCGCTCGAGTATGGCGTTCCTCGCCCCTGCGCGTTTGGCGACGCGCTCGAGCAGCGCCCAAACAGGCTCGTCCGTCGCGCTGTCGTGGCTGTCGATCAGAAAGTTGTTCTTCCAGCGTCCGCCCGCATAGTGGATCTGCACGAGGCGTTCCCAAGGCCAATGCTCGAAGCTCTCGTCGAGCGACGGCCCGTGATTGACCGAATTGGCATAGAGATTGGCGACATCGCAAAGCCAGCCGCAATTCGTCAGGGCGCAGGCGCTGGCGACGAACTCCGCTTCGCTCATTTCGAAGCCCGGCACGACGACGACCGCGGTGACGTTCTCCAGGATGAGCGGCGTTTTGATCGTCTTGCGCACGGTCTCGACATTGCGCGCTATGACGTCGAGGGCCTCCTGCGTGTAGGGCAGCGCCGCAAGATGCCCGATCGAGACGCCGCCGGCCTTGGTGAAGCAAACGTGCTCGCTCCAATAGGGCGCGCCGCTGCGCTCGATGAGCGCCGCGAATTTTTCGACGTAGCGTTCCTCCACGCCCTCGGCGCTCCCAAGCGACAGATCGAGCCCGTGCGGCACGAGCGAAAAATGCGCCGCGAGCATATCGAGTTCCGCGAGCTTCTCCGGGCTTGCATCGAAATAATGGTCGGCGATGATCTCCAGAAAATCGACCTCCGATCGATGCAGGAAGAGCTCAGCGCGAAACTGCGGGCGGTAGCCGAGGCCGCTGCCGAGCGATGCCGGCCTGCTCACCCGCCGCACCCGCCGCCGCCGCAGCCGCCCCCGCCGCCGCCGTCTCCGCCGCCGCCGTCGGACGGCGACCTGAAGGCCGCGGCGAAATTCTGCCCGGGCGCGCCTTTTAGCATCTCATAGCCAAAGAGCCCGACGAGAAAGAGGGTCCCGCCGTCATAGACAGGAGCGTGGGCGGCCTGCGCCGTGAGGCTCGAGAACGCCCGCCGCATCTGTGCGAGATAGGCTCGCCCCTTGCGGTTCGCCGTCCCCCCCGCGTATTTCAGCGCGAGCGGGAACAGCAGAAAGGATGCGAGGATCGCGAGGCCGACCAGAAAGCCGACGTTCGACCTGCCCTGGGAAATTGCGAGCGCGATCTTCAGTCCGGCGACCGCGAGGATGAAGCCCGCCGCCGCGAAAGCGATCCGCCATATGCGCCGCCGCGACTCTTCGGCGAGCAGCAAGTCCTGCGCCGCAAGGCGACCGCGGACCGGAGCGCAGAGCCTCTCCGCCGCCTCGCGCAACATCTTTTGCCGCATCAGCGCCGCTGCTTTCGGATTGTCGCGCGTCGCGTCGAGCAGAAGCCGATCCGCCTGCGACTCCGGCCTTGTCGCCGAGACGCCCGTGTGAAAAACGCGGCCGTCCTTGCCGACATCAATCAGCCCCCGCCGATGCAAGTCATAAAGCGCGGTTCGCAAGACTCCTTGGACGCCGCCCGCAAGATAGGCGACTTCCAACGGATCCGGCCGAGTCGGGACGCGCGGCGGCGAAGATGCGTCGGAGTCGTCGCTCGCCCTGAACCCCAAATAGGCGACGAGCGCCACTGCCGTCGCGAACAGCCCAAACGCGAGCAAGAACTCGCCGCCATGAAGATTAAAAACCGGTATTTTCTCAAGAAGCTCCATCGAACGCCCCCAGGCTTTCCGGACCACCCCTCGGGCGCATCTTCCCACAAATTTCCAAATTTCGAACCCCAAAATTTCGGCGCTCATGCGCGCGCGGCGTCGCGCGCCGATCGAGCCGTTCGCCAATCGGATCGCCGATCGCTTCGGCGCCCACGGGATTGCCCAGGCTTCGCGTCGCGCTACCTTGTAATTTGAGAATTCGATGCCGCTCTCGACACCAAAGCGGCACAAAGGAGGTTCGCGATGACGCTCTCCGGGTTCGCAAGAGCCGCCGCGTGCGGCGCGGCGCTTTGGGCGGCGTCGATCACCGCCGCGAGCGCGCACGGCTATCTCGTGCAGTCGTTCCCCAATCGCAAGGCTCGCCTGACCGAGTCGCCGCATCACATCAGCCTGCTGTTTTCGCTGCGTGCGGACGCAAATTGGTCGACCGTCAGGCTCGAGCGCGACGATGGTGTGGTTCTGGCCGAGAAAGCGCAGCCGACCACTTCGCGGAGCTTCCGTATGGAAACGCCGAAACTCGCCCCCGGCGCCTATCGCGTGCGGTACAGAATGCTCACTCCCGATGGCGACCTCATGCAAGGCAAGGTCGAGTTCGTCGTCGAGCAGTGATGACGTTTCTCATGCCGGCTTGGCCAGATCGGCCATGACCGCGGCTAAGAAACGCCCGGCCTCGCCGCCGGAAACCACGCGATGGTCGAAGGTGAGGCTCAGCGGCAGCACGCGGTGAACCACAGGCGCGCCATCGAACGCCACAACCTCTTCGCGGATGCGGCCCGCGCCGAGAATCGCCACCGTCGGCGGCACGACGACAGGGGCGGCGTACCTGCCCGCGATCATGCCGAAATTCGACAGCGTGATCGTCGCGCCGCGCAGCTCCTCCGGCGGTATCTTTCGCGCGGCGACGTCTGCGCGCATGCGGTCGAGCCCGGCGCGTAGATCTGCGCCGGCGCGTTCGCCCACATTGCGCAGCACCGGCACGAACAGCCCGTCCGGCTGGTCGACGGCGACGCCGAGATCGATCTTTTTCAACACGTGGCGAGAGAGAGAGCCGCTCTCGAACCAGGCGTTGAGACCCGGTTCGGCGCGGCATCCGGCGACGAGGGCGCGAATGAGCCGGATCGTCGTGTCGGCGCCCTTGGACCACTCGTTGATGTCGGCGTCGTCCATGATGGTCGCGGCGGCGACCTCGGCCTGCGCGAGAGCCATGCTTTGCGCCATGGCGCGGCGAAAGCCGCGCAGCGGTTCGGCCGGCTCGGTTTCGCTCAGGATCCGCGCGACGCGCTGCACGTCTGTAGCCGTGATGACGTCATCCGGCCCTGTCGGCGTGACCATGGCGAGATCGACGTTGAGCTTATGCGCCAGCGCGCGCACCGCGGGCGCGGCCTTCATGCCGACGCCATGGCCATGGCCGCGGCCATGCGCGACAGGCGCCTCGCGCATGACGCGCGCGCCGGTCTCGACCGCCCCGACGACGGAGCCCGTATCAGCGACCCCCTCTGCGCCGCTATCGAAGCCGACGAGCGGCGCGCCGACGTGAACGATGTCGCCCTTCTCCGCGAAAAGCTTTTCGATGCGCCCGGCCTGAGGCGAAGGAATCTCGACGACAGCCTTGGCCGTCTCGACCTCGAGCAGCGGCTCGTCCAAGGCCACCATCTGGCCAGCTTCGACGCGCCAGGCGACGAGCTCCGCCTCTTGCAGGCCCTCCCCGAGATCGGGCAGCTTGAAGATCTTCATTGCGCCTCCATGACCTGCTTCACCCCGTCGGCGATGCGTTCGACGCTCGGCATGTATTGCTTCTCCAGGCGCGAGAGCGGCACGACGACGTCATAGCCCGTGACGCGCTTGATGGGCGCCTGCAGGAAGTAAAGCCCGCGCTCGCAGATTTGCGCAGCGATCTCGGCGCCAAATCCCGCCGTGCGCGGCGCTTCATGCGCGATGACGCAGCGCCCGGTCTTTTCCACCGAAGCGAGGATGGTGTCGAAGTCGAGCGGCTTCAGGGTCGCAACGTCGACGACCTCGATGTCGATCCCCTCTTCGCCGAGCTGCTCCGCAGCGGCGAGGACGTCGTAATGCGTCGCGCCCCAGGTCACGACGGTCGCGTCGCGTCCCTCGCGCGAGACGAAGCAGGAGTCGAGCGGCAGCGCTTCGCCGTCGTCCGCGACCTCCTCGCGAAACAGCCGATAGAGCCGCGTCGGCTCAAAGAACATCACCGGGTCCGGGTCGCGAATCGAGGCCAGCAGCAGCCCATAGGCGCGCGCGGGCGTCGACGGAATCACGACGCGCAAGCCCGGCATATGGGCGAACATCGCCTCGGGGCTCTCTGAGTGATGTTCCGGCGCGTGGATGCCGGCGCCGCACGGAGAGCGCAGCACCATAGGGCAGGTCAGCCGCCCGCGCGTGCGATTGCGCAGCCGCGAGGCGTGATTGATGATGTGGTCGATCGCAGGATAGATGAAGCCCGAGAACTGAATCTCCGCGACGGGCTTCAAGCCCATCGCCGCCATGCCGATCGCCACCCCGGCGATGCCGGCCTCGGCGAGCGGCGTGTCGATCACGCGCTCGCGCCCGAAGCGCCCGAGGAGCCCGTTCGTCGCGCGGAACACCCCGCCGTTGACGCCGATATCCTCGCCGAGCAGCAGCACGTCGGCGTCGCGCTGCATCTCATGAGCAAGGGCGAGATTGACGGCTTCGACCAGCGTGACTTCAGCCATGGCCGTCCCCCTCGCCCGGCGCGAAGCGGCGCGCCTCCTCGAGCTGCAGCCGCATCGCTGGAGGCAGCGTCGCGTAAAGATGCTCGAACATGGCGTCGCTCTTCGGCGCAGGCGTTGAGAGGTAGCGGGCGACCTCGGCTTCGACTTCCTCGCCGCACTGCTTGAGAAGCGCAGTCTCCTGCTCCCTGTCCCAAAAGCCTTTGGCCGCGAGATAGGCCCGCAGCCGCGAGATCGGCTCACGCGCCCATGCGGCCTTAAGGTCTTCGGGGTCGCGATAGCGCGTGGCGTCGTCGGCGGTCGTGTGGTCTCCGAGCCGATAGCTGATGGCCTCGATCACCGTCGGGCCGCCGCCGTCGCGCGCCTTCTCGATCGCCTCGCGCGCCGCCACGTGAACCGCGAGCACGTCGTTGCCGTCGACCTGCCGGCCGAGAACGCCCGCAGCGATTGCCTTTTGCGCCAGGCTTTCCGCGGCGGTGCCGATCGTGCGCGGCGTCGAGATCGCCCAGCCGTTGTTGTTGATGACGACGACGAGTGGCGCCCTCCACACCCCCGCCATGTTGAGCGCCTCATAGAAGCCGCCGTTATTGCTGCCGCCGTCGCCGACAAAAGTCGCCACGACGCGCGGCTCTTTGCGCAGCTTGAACGCGTAAGCCGCGCCGACCGCATGCGCGACCTGCGTGCCGACAGGCACGCAGATGGGGAAATCCGCGCGCGCGGCCTTGAAGTCGCTCCCGCGCGCGTCACCGCCCCAGTAGAGTAGAATTTCGGTTATCGACACGCCGCGCAAGAATTGCGCGCCATGATCGCGATAGGACGGGGCGAGGAGATCGTGCGGCGCCATGGCGGCGGCGACGCCGACGCCGATCGCCTCCTGGCCCAAGGCCGACGCGAAGGTCCCAAGCTTGCCGGTGCGTTGCAGCGCAACAGCCTTGGCGTCGAAGACGCGCGTGCGGTTCATCGCGCGATAGAGGCGCCGCAGCAGCTGAGCGTCCTCGGCGATGGGTCCAGCGCTCTCGCTCGCCTCTCCAGCCGGGGAGAGCAGCTGCAGATGATCGATGTGAAAGTCCAGGCCCATCGCGTCGGTCCACCGCTGCGGCTTAAGGTCCGTTCCCAGCGGAACCTAGCGCGCCGCGCCCCGAAGTCAGGACCGCAACTCCAAATTTGTCCCCATTGTGCGGCCTCGGCCTTGAAGGAGCCTTAACGCGCACAAAATAGGCAGCATGACTCCTGCGTTGGAAACTCAGACTTTCGCCTTCAACGATGAGTTCGGACCCGCGAAGATCATCCAGCTGTGGTCCCCCTCTGTCAATCTCCGCGCCATCGTCGTCATCGACAATGTCGCCGCAGGTCCGGCGATCGGCGGCACGCGCATGGCGCCCGATGTGAGCTTGAGCGAATGCTTCCGCCTCGCGCGGGCGATGACGTTGAAGAACGCCGCCTGCGGCCTGCGGCACGGCGGCGCCAAATCGGTGATCTTCGCCGATCCGGACATGCCGGAGCCCGAGAAGGAGCGGCTGATCCGCGCCTTCGCCAAATGCATCGAGCCGCTGACAGACTATATCCCCGGCCCCGACATGGGCACGAACGAGATCGCCATGGGCTGGATCCACGACGAGATCGGACGCGCGGTCGGTCTGCCCTCGGAGATCGGCGGCATTCCGCTCGACGAAATCGGCGCCACGGGGTTTGGCTTGGTGATCGCCGCGCAGGCCGCAGCGCCCTTCGCGCAACTCTCGCTCGAGGGCGCGCGCGTCGTGATGCAGGGATTCGGCGCCGTGGGCCGCAACGCCGCGCGCTTTTTCGCGCAGCGCGGCGCGCGGCTGGTCGCGGCGGCGGATCGTCGCGGGGCCATCGTCGATCCTTCTGGCCTCGACGTCTTCGCGCTCGCCGAGCTGACCCGCGCCGGCAAAAGCGTGGTGGATTACGACAAGGCCCGACGCATCGATCCCGACGATCTCGTCGCCGTCCCGTGCGACATCTGGATTCCCGCCGCCCGTCCCGACGCGCTGCGCGCCGACAACGTCGAACGCCTCAAGTGCAAGCTCGTGGTGCAGGGCGCCAATATCGGCGCGACGCCGCAGGCGGAGAGATACATGTATGAGCGTGGGATCGTGGCCGTGCCCGACTTCATCTGCAACGCCGGCGGTGTGATCTGCGGGGCGGTCGAGTATCACGGCGGGTCGGAATCGGCGGCCTTCGCCATGATCGAGGAGAAGATCGGACGCAACACGCGCCTCACGCTCGAGCGCTCGCGCGAGCTCGGCGTCTCGCCCTACGACGCGGCGAAGGGGCTTGCGGAAGATCGTCTGCGTAAGGCGATGCGGCTGCGGCGGTGGCGTTGAGGCGTCATCGTCGCGAGCAAAGCGGCGAGCTCTCTCTCATGCGAGCCAGAAAAGTCGATGAAGGCCGGGGGCTGCCCCCTCTCCCCGCAAGCGGGGAGAGGGGCATGCTCGGCGTGTCGCAAAGGCTCGGGCTCGCCTCCAGCGAGCTTTTCGAGTTTTGAACTCAAGTCAGTACATCAAACCCCGCGCTCGATGGCGATGGCCGTCGCTTCTCCGCCGCCAATGCAGAGCGCGGCGACGCCGCGTTTGAGATCGTATTTCTTTAGCGCCGCCAGCAGCGTCACCACGACACGGGCGCCCGAGGCGCCGATCGGGTGGCCGAGCGCGCAGGCGCCGCCGTGGATGTTGACCCTGTCATGCGAAAGACCCAAATCGCTCATGGCCGCCATGACCACGACCGCGAAAGCCTCGTTGATCTCGAAGAGATCGACGTCCTTCTTGTCCCAGCCGATGCGATTGAGAAGCTTCTCGATCGCGCCGATCGGCGCCGTCGGGAAATCGCTCGGCGCGCCAGCGTGGCCCGCGGCGCCGACGATCCTCGCGAGCGGCCGCGCGCCGAGACGCTCGGCCTCTCGAAGCGTCGCGAGCGTCACCGCGGCGGCGCCGTCGGAGATCGAGCTGGCGTTCGCCGCCGTTATCGTCCCGTCGGGCTTGAACGCCGGCTTGAGCTGCGAGATTTCCTCCAGGCTGATCTTCGCCGGCAGCTCGTCGCGCGCGACGGTCGTCTCCGACTTGCCGATTGTCGCCTTGATCGGCGCGATCTCGCACCTGAAGTCTCCGTCGGCGTCGGCGCGATGCGCACGCGCCAGCGACGCCGCCGCATATTCGTCTTGCGCGCCGCGCGTAAACTGATAGCTCGTGGCGCAGTCCTCGGCGAAGGAACCCATGAGCCGGCCCTTCTCGTAGGCGTCCTCGAGCCCGTCGAGGAACATGTGGTCGACGACCTTCTTGTGGCCCATCCGGAAGCCCGTGCGCGCGCGGTCGAGCAGATAGGGCGCGTTGCTCATGCTCTCCATGCCGCCAGCGACGACGACGCGTGCGCTTTCCGCGCGCAGCGCGTCGGCGCCGAGCATGATCGCCTTCATGCCCGAGCCGCACATCTTGTTGACGGTCGTGCAGCCGGCCTCCTGCGGCAGGCCGGCGCCGAGCGCGGCCTGGCGCGCCGGGGCCTGGCCGAGGCCGGCGGGGAGCACGCAGCCCATGAGGACCTCGTCGATTCGCTCGGGGGCGAGCCCCGAACGCGTCGTCGCCGCTTCGATCGCGCAGGCGCCGAGCTGCGGCGCCGTCACGTCCTTGAGGTTGCCCAGAAAGGCGCCGATAGGCGTGCGCGCCGCGCTAAGGATCACGACGGCGTTATCGCTCATGCGCTCATCCTCCGTTTGCGCTTTTGTGGTCCTCTTCGTGTCTTTGTGTCTTCGTGGTTTGTTTTCACCGCGAAGACACAAAGCCACGGAGGCAATCACGAAGACTCTTCAAATGGATCCACGTCGCCGGTTCCAGCCAGGAGGCGCTCGATCGTTGCATCGTCAACCTCGTTCAAGCTCGCGGGCGACCAGCGCGGGCTCCTGTCCTTGTCGATGATCGCGGCGCGAACGCCTTCATAGAGGTCATGCGTCTCAAGCAGGCTGCAAGCGGCGCGATATTCGTTGTTGAGGCACTCCTTAAGCGAGCCCGCCCGCGCTGCGCGCTTGAGCAGCTCATGCGTCAGCCGCACGCTCGTTGGCGAATTGGCGACAATCTTCGCGACGGCGGACCTGGCGAAATCGGAAGTCTCCGCGGAAAGCGCGGCCACGATCTCCTCGACACGCTCGCGCGTCACCGCCGCCTCGAGCAAATCCCTGTGCTGCGCGAGGATTCCTTCGTCCGCCTTTCGCGCGAAGCGCTCCAGGATCGGGTCGACCTCTGCCACCGTGCTCACGTCCGCAAGCCAGCATTGTAATTCCGGGCCATCGCCGGAATCGATCGTTACATCCGCGAGGCCCACGCCGATCGCGTCCGCCGCGCCGACCGCCGCGCCCGTCAGCGCCATATAGGCGCCGCCGCCGCCTTCCTTGCGCGTGAGCAGCCAGGAGCCGCCGACATCGGGGATATAGCCTATGCCAACTTCCGGCATGGCGAGGCGCGTGCGCTCGGTGACGATCCGGCGGTTTCCATGCGCCGATATGCCGACGCCGCCGCCCATCACAATGCCGTCCATGATGACGACATAGGGCTTCGGAAAAGAAGCGATGCGCGCGTTGAGCTGGTATTCCTCGCGCCAGAACTCCTTGTAAGGGTGATCCGCAGCGCCGCGGGCTTCATACAGCAGCCGGATGTCGCCGCCGGCGCACAAGCCCCGCTCGCCGGCGCCCGTGACGAGAACGGCGCAAATCTCGTCGTCGGTCGCAAAGGCGTCAAGCGCGTGCCTGAACAGTCGCACCATGCCGAGCGTGAGACTGTTGAGCGCGGCGGGCCGATTCAGGCGGATGCCGCCCAGACGCCCGTCGCGCGAGACGATGAGCTCCTCCTCGCTCATCTCGCGCCTCTCCCGATGAGGTCGCGCGCGACAATGACGCGCATGATCTCGTTCGTTCCTTCGAGAATCTGATGCACGCGCAGATCGCGCACGATCTTCTCGACTCCATAGTCGCGCAGATAGCCATAGCCGCCATGCAGCTGCAGCGCGTCGTTCGCGACCGCGAAGCCGGCATCGGTCGCAACGCGCTTCGCCATCGCGCAGAGCACGGTCGCCTGGGCGTCCTTGGCGTCGAGCGCCGCGGCGGCGCGCCACAGCAGCGCGCGCGCCGTCTCCAAATGCGTCGCCATGTCGGCCAGGCGAAACTGCAAGGCCTGATGCTCGTCGAGGCGCCGCCCGAAGGCCTTGCGCTCGCTCATATAGGCGAGCGCCTTAGCCAGCGCGGCCTCGCCGCCGCCGAGCGAGCAGGCGCCGATGTTGAGCCGACCGCCGTCGAGCCCAGCCATGGCGATCTTGAACCCCGATCCCTCCGAGCCGAGAAGATTCTCCGCTGGGACGACGCAGTCGTTGAAGCTCACGGCGTGCGTGGGCTGCGCGTTCCAGCCCATCTTGCGCTCCGGAGCGCCGAGCGCGAGGCCTCGCGCGCCCCCTTCGACGATGAAGGCCGAGACGCCGCTCGGCCCTTCGCCGCCCGTGCGGGCCATGACGATGTAGACATGCTCTGCGCCGCTCGCGCCGGCGCCGGAGATGAACTGCTTCTCGCCGTTGAGAACGTAAGCGCCGCCTCGGCGCACGGCGCTCGTGCGCAGCGCGGCGGCGTCGGAGCCCGAGCCAGGCTCGGTCAGGCAATAGCTGCCGAAAGAGCACATCGACGCCAGGCGCGGCACGAAGGCGTCGCGCTGCGCGGTCGAGCCGAAGGCGTCGATCATCCAGGCGCACATGTTGTGCACCGAGAGATAGGCGGCGATCGAGGGGCAGCCCGTGGCGAGCGCTTCGAAAATCAGCACCGAGTCCATACGGGCGAGCCCGGCGCCGCCAAACTCCTCGCGCGCATTGATTGCGGCCATGCCGAGCGCCGCCGCCTCGCGCAGGACGTCGATCGGGAAATGCTCGTTCTCGTCCCAGCGCAACGCCTGCGGCGCTATCTTCTCACGGGCGAACTCCAGCGCCGTGTCGCGCATGGCGCGCTGTTCGTCGGTCAATCCGAAGAGCGAGGACATGGACAGCCATCTATAGCGAAGCCGCGCTCCGGCAAGCGCCGCTTTTGCCCGCGGCGGCCTTGGCGACAGCGCTCGCGGGCGGCTTGCCGAGAGGTGCCGCGATGAAGGCCGACGCTTCGAGCAGCGCGTCGAGATCGACGCCGGTCTCGACGCCGAGGCCGCTCAGCATATAGACGACATCTTCTGTCGCGACATTGCCGCCCGCCCCCGGCGCATAGGGGCACCCCCCCAAGCCAGCGACCGAGCCGTCGACGACCGATACGCCGACTTCAAGACAAGCGAAGATATTGGCGAGCGCCTGACCGTAGGTGTCGTGGAAGTGCACGGCCACGCGCGCGAGGCCGATCTCTCGCGCAACGCGCTCGACGAGACGGCGCGCCTGCAGCGGCGTGCCGACGCCGATCGTGTCGCCAAGCGAAATCTCGCCACAGCCAAGAGCGAAAAGATCGCGGGCGACCGCCGCGACCCCTTCGGTGGCGACGGCGCCCTCATAGGGACAGCCGAGCGCGCAGGACACATAGCCGCGAAGAAGGACGCCGCGCCGCTGCGCCTCGGCGGCCACGGCAGCGTAGCGCTCGATACTCTCCGCGATCGAGCAATTGATGTTGCGTTTCGAGAAGGTCTCGGACGCCGCGGCGAAGATCGCGATCTCCTTCACGCCGGCGGCGAGCGCCGCGTCAAGTCCGCGCAGGTTCGGAACCAGCGCCGAAAGCCGGACCTCGGGCGAAAGCTGCAAGCGGCTGAAGACCTCCGCGGTCGCCGCCATTTGCGGAACGGATTTTTCCGAGACGAAGCTGCCGGCCTCGATGCGCCGCAATCCGGCCTGCGCCAGCAGCTCGATGAGCCTCACCCTGTCGTCGATCGCGACTGTCGTCGCCTCGTTCTGCAGGCCGTCTCTCGGGCCGACCTCGACGATTTCGACTTTCTCGGGAATGGCCATGGCGTCACGCCGCTCAACTTGGTTTCAAGCCCCCCAACCATACAACTACGGCCCGCGGCTGAACCTGCACTTGGCGCCGCCGCCGCCGCCCTCTCTCACCTCATCCGGATTGATCGCGCAATCGAGCGTCTTCACGCTTTCATAGATAGTTCCCGCGGCGCCGTCGGAGGGAACGCCGATTTCGACCAGCGTCGCATAGAGCGCCTGCGCCTCGAGCCCCTTGAGCTCGACCTTCTTAGAGCCGAAATTCAGCTCGCAGCTGCGCGCGGTGATGTCCACGTCGCCGATGCGGCAAATCGCGTCCTCGACTTTGACCACGAATTTCTCGCCTGCCGGAAAAGGCGCCTGAGACTCGCTCTCCAGATATTTGGCGAGAAGCGCCTTCTCGGAGGCGTTCAGATGCGGCGAATGCAGAGCGACGAGCGCCGCAAGGACCAAAGCGCCGTTGCCTGAAGCCTCTCCGGCATGGGCGAGGCCTACCGAGAGCAGAAAGGGCAGGCAAGCGAAGGCAACGATTTTCATGGCTAAACTCCTCCAGTTCTCAGGCGAGGCCGCGCGCTTCCGGCCGCCGCCCGTCGGTCGAGCGAAAGCCCTAAACGCGGCGGCGTCAAGTCTTTCTTCACGAATTTGTCGCCGCAGATCGCCGCTCCCGATTCGGACCCGTTTCGTGCGCGTTTCGCGCTCAAATCCCCAGAATGAGGCAGATGGCGCGGTCCGCGGCTTCACGGTTTCGCAATTCCTAACAACGCCGGTGCAAGTCCGGCACGCTCCGCGATGTCGGCGCGGAGGAGCGCGCGTGCGTAGACGGTCTCAGCTCGACAGGAAAAGCATCGAGCGGTCGCTGTTCTCAAGCACGGCCGCCGCGACCTTGCCAAAGAACAGCGCGTCTCCGCCAGGACGGCCTACCCCCATGACGATCAGGTTGTAGCGGCCGAGGCGAGCCTGCCGCAGGATGGCGTCCTCAGGAGCCGCATCAAGACGCAGGGCAGTGCGGATCGTCCGGCCATAGCGTTCGGCGAGGCCCACAATGTCCTTTAGGACGGCCTCCTCGTGGCGGCGGCTGAGCGTCGGACGTTTGAGCCGTCGTTGCGCGGCCCCGAGCCCCACCGTGCTAAGGACGTAGAGCGCCGTGATCGGACTATCGCTCGCCCTCGCCAAGGTCAGAGCGAGCTCGCTGGCCCGCCGCGACGCCGTGTTGCCCCTGATGGGCACAAGGATGTTTAAAGGGTCTTGGCTTGGGGACTCGACGTGGGCGCCGCGCGCAACGACAACCGCGAGCGGGCCTTCGTAGATGGCGGCGACGCGAGCGACGTCGTCGTGGAATCCTCCGTGAGGCGCCATGGCGTTCGCAACGCCGAGAATGAGCAGATCGTAACCCTTCCGGGCTTCCTTGGTGACGGCCGTTTCAGGCGGGAGGGCTTCGGCGCGCAGCGTCACATGAGCCTTTCGGCCCTGCCCCTCGTTTAGTCCCGACAGGGGAACGTCCGTCGCGGCTATCGCCGTTCTGACAGCCCCCTCCGGACTCCCACGCCCAAGCTGGAGCACAGTGGTGGTGATCCCGCGCGATCTGGCGATTGAGCCGCCCAGATGCAAAGCGAGCCGCCCATTGGGGCTGTCGTCGACGACGACAAGCAGACGCTCGACAGTGGTGATGAACCCTTTCGCTTCGAAGGCCTCGCGCTCGAGACGGACCTTCTCCTCTTCTTGCAACGGAAGCCTCGATAGCGCGAAGCGCAGCATCGGCGGCATCGCCAGGGTGGTCGCCACGGCCATCGTCACGATCATCGTGAAGAGGTCCTGGCTGATGACGCCGAGAGAGAGCCCTATCGTCGCGACGATGACCTCCGTCGATCCTCGGGCGTTCATGCCGCAGGCGAGCGCGAAGGACTCTTGAAGGCTCAACCGGCTCGCCGCGCCGCCAAGAAACGCGCCGGCGAATTTTCCAACGCTCGCGATCACAATAAAGCCAATGGCGAGAATAAGAAGCTGGGGGTCTTTCAGGATGGACAGATCCGCGTTCAGGCCGGCGAGCGAAAAAAAGACCGGCATGAACAGGGCGACCACGAGGCCCCGCAATTGTTCGGCGATATGGCGGGTCAGGATTGGGGACTCGCCCACGAGAATTCCTGCGACGAAAGCTCCGAGCACGGTGTGGACGCCGATCACATGCGTGAGCAACGCCATCGCGCACATGACGATCAGAATTGCCGTGACGACCGCCGCTTCGCTGACGAACGCGTCGTTGGTCCAACGAATCAGCGAAAACACGAGACGGCGGCCGAACGTGAAACTCGCCAGCAGGAAAAGCCCCGTTCCAAGCAAGCTTTGCGCTGCGGTGGCGGCGTTCAGCTCGCCCCGCAACGCCAGGCTGGAGGTGATCGCGATGACCGTCCAGCCCACCGTGTCGTCGATAATGGCGGAGGCGACGAGAGTTATCCCGACCGTGCGGCGCATGAAATCCATCTCACGCACGATCGTGGCTACGATTTTCACGGACGCGATCGAAAGCGCCGTTCCAAGAAAAAGCGAAGTGATCAGCCGCTGATCCGGCCTCGGCAGCATCGACTCGGGCAGCAGCTCGCCCAGCGTGAACCCCAGAATGAACGGGATGATTATTCCCGCCGCCGATA
Source organism: Methylocystis sp. (assembly GCA_035624015.1). Taxonomy (GTDB): domain Bacteria; phylum Pseudomonadota; class Alphaproteobacteria; order Rhizobiales; family Beijerinckiaceae; genus Methylocystis. Next base: position 2,385 of record DASPSI010000088.1, on the reverse strand, counting down.
CGCTCACGGCGGCTCGTCGAGCCTTTTTCACGAGCTTGAGGTCGGTCTCCATTCCGGTCAAAAGCAACAGCATCAAGATTCCGAGGTCGGAAACAGCCTCGATCATGGCCTTTTGCTCGCGTCCGCCGCCGAAAATCGCGTGCTGAAGCTCCGGCCAAAACGCCCCGAACACCGAAGGACCCAGAACGACGCCCGCGATGAGCTGTCCCATGACCGCCGGCTGGCCAATGCGCTGCATGATTTCGCCGAATAGGCGGCCGGTCAAAAGCAGCAACGCGATCTGCACGATGAAGAGAGCCTCGGAGGGACCCGTTTGGCCGCCTCCCGACGCTGCAAATGCGCTCGAGCCAAGCGCGATCACGAGGCAAATGCTTTGGGTCGCGAGCGCGATATTTTGCCAGCTCGCGATCCTCGCGCAAAAAATTCCCCGCCTCGGAGAGAGCGCGGCGCTGGACGCTCTTTTTAGATTCATGGGCCGAGCGCAAAGATCAAGACTCATTTTTGAAGCTCATTGATCCCGTGTGGGCCCGCCCTCTCCCAAGCGATGGCGGAAGCCGCACTTGCGGATTGAGGCTAGAGCGCCAACCGCCGATGTCTAATCAGCATTAAAAAAGCTCGAACATTAAGCTAAGAAAGAGCGGCGCCCGCGTTTTTTCGGCAGCGTCATCTTCAACCGAGAGCAGGGGCGATGACGGTCGCGCGGCTCCGCCTTCAAGACCAGGCTACGCTTTTCGCCAGCGAATGCTATCATACTCCGGCTCCGACACGCTCGGCGCTCGCGGACCGGCGTTTGTCCAGAGAATGACGAAATGGAATCCGACGACGTCTCGGCTAAATCGGCTAAAGAAGAGAACGAGCGAGCGGCCTCCGCGGCCCGAAGTTTCGCGGGCAGCGCTAAGGATATTTGGCTCGCCCGGTGCGCCGTGCTCGTGATCGTCGCCCTGCAATTTCTGCTCGTCAACGATCTGACTTTGACGCCGAGGTGGGTGATGCCTTCGCTCGAGCTGGCGCTGCTGGCGCCCTTGTCCATCGCCACAGCGTGGTCCATCGGTGCGACAAAGAAGGTCGCAGACGCCCACAGCCCCAGCGATTTCTGGGAGGCGGTCACGCGTCAACGCAGCATGATCCGCATGGCTTTCCTGTTTCTCACCGGCTTGGTCAGCATCGCAAATCTTTTGTCGCTCGCCGGAATGGTGCAGGCAATTTTGGGAGGACGCGCCGGCAGCGGTAAATCTCTTCTGATCGACGCGCTCAACATCTGGGCTACGAACGTTATCATTTTTTCGCTGTGGTATTGGAACCTGGACAAGAAGGTTTCAGCAGCGGAGACCGAGCAGCCGCCCGATTTCGTCTTCACGCAGCAGACATTGCCGTCCGAGCTTACCCGACGCGCCTATGTGCCCGGCTACATCGACTATCTCTTCCTGGCGTTCACGAATGCGACGGCGTTTTCGCCGTCCGACACCTTTCCCCTGACGGCTCGAGCAAAGTTGCTGATGATGCTCCAGGCGCTTATCTCTCTCGTCACGATTGCGCTCGTCGCGTCGCGCGCGGTCGGCATCCTGGCTTAGACGCACGACCGATCCAACGTCGGGATGGGGCACCCACCTCGTCGGCGCTTCGTCTCCGCTCTGCGCTTGATTTTCAGCCGCGATACGGCAAAGCTGCCAGCGAACGCATCGCGTCCCGCACGAAAGGAGCGGCCATGCTTCGCGCTTTTCTCTCTCGCCGCGCTCCGCTTAAGCGCGGATCGCCACTTGTTCTCGCGCTCGTCGCCGCGGGCGCCCTTTTTGGTCTTAGCGGCGCTCTCGCCGACACGTCCGCGCCTGCCCCCGCGAGCTTCGATGGGCTCTGGACGATCGAGGCGGACGTCTTGAGCCCGCTCTGCCCCGTCAAGCGCAAGAAGCTCACCGCCTTCGTCTTCGGCGGCAAGGTGCTGGCGGTATGGGGCATAACGGCCAATATGGCGGCGTCCGGCGCGGTCGCGCCCGACGGGGCAGTCACGATCGAGATCAGCGCATATGGCGTGGTAGCCCGCGCAGACGGCAAGATGGCCGGCAAGGCGGGCGAAGGCGCCTGGTCGTCTAACAGCGCCATTTGCACGCAAGGTCATTGGCGCGCCTCCATCGGCTGAATCGTCGGGGCAAGAAGGGCGAGCTGCGCCGCCGACCGAGGCGGCAGCGCAAATTATTCATTCATTTCGCAGGCTTAGCTTGACGCCGCGGGCCGCTATGCCGCAATGCCCAGCCGGCGCCTTAGGGCGCGTCAACGCTCACAGAAAGCTAGCCATGATCCTTCTTCTCGTCTCCCTCGCCGCCCTGCTGACCTGGCTCTTTCTGACCGGCTTCCAGGGCGGCTTCTGGCGGCTTTCCGAAGAGGATCGCG
>DASPSI010000084.1:0-50156 GCA_035624015.1 Methylocystis sp. | reverse complement strand
GCGCATGATGAGCTTCGAAGCCGCCAGGCGCGACATCGAGCAAGGGGTCGCCGCGGTGGATCGGGCGGGCTTCGGCGAGGCGTCGAGCGCGCCGCATTCGCCGTTCTTCCGTTTTCCCGGCTTCGCCGATTCGCCGGCGCTCCTCGACTACGCGCATGGGCGCGGCATGGCGGTGTTCGGCTCGGACCTCTGGGCCTCGGACTGGCGCCAGATGACGCCGCAGGCCGAGCTCGCGCTCGTCATGGAGCGGCTGGAGAAGGCCGGCAAAGGCATCGTGCTGTTCCACGACTCGAAGGAGAGCACGGCGAAGATGCTGCCGGACTTTTTGCGGACGCTCGACGAAAAGGGCTTCAAAATCGTGCATATGGTGGCGGGGCCCGGCCCGACGCCGGTGGAGAAGGCGGGACCCGAATGGCGCTCGACGACGGAGCCCATCATCGCCAAGACGCTGCGGGCCTATAAGCCGCCGGAAGCCGGGAGCGGCGAGCCGTAACCCGATCGCTAAGCCCCCGGCTATGCCGGGGCGACTAAAGGCAGTTAAACGTTTTCATGAGTAGCTCGCGGGTCGAGCAATGAGAAGGGTCTCCTTGGGAACCGCTATTCCCTCGAAGGAGACCCCAATGACGCAGCTGCATCACCAGAACCATGCCACATGGGAGTGCAAATATCATGTGGTTTTCATCCCGAAATATCGCAAGAAGGCGATTTTCGGGGTCATCAAGAAGCGCCTCGGCGACGTGTTCCACGAACTGGCGCGGCGTCGCGAGAGCAAGATCGAGGAAGGGCATGTGATGCCCGACCATGTCCACATGCTCATTTCGATCCCGCCGAAATACTCCGTGGCGGAGGTGATCGGCTTCATCAAAGGCAAGAGTTCGATCTGGATCGCGCAAAACGTTGAGCGCAAGGCGCGCAATTTCACGGGGCACAGGTTCTGGGCTCGGGGCTATTTTGTCTCAACGGTGGGACGGGACGAGGAAACCATTCGAACCTACATCAAGAACCAAGAGCAACAGGATCGCGAAATGGACCAGCTTACCCTGATCTCGTAGTCCCATCCCAAAAGTAGCAGAGTCCTTTAAAACCGCTTTTAGCGGTTCCCCATCAAACCACCAGCTTAGCTGGTGGTTTCTGACTTGACGACACGCCCTAGGAGGCCGTCATGCGTGAAATCGCCCGAAGATTCGTCTCAGGACTCGGAATTTCTGCACGTCTGGATCATCGGTTGCGCTTCCATCCCGCGGCGTTGCGGTGGCGTCTGGCCTTAAGAGACGCGGTTGCGTCGCCCGTCAAAACTCTGAAACGGGCGATCCGCCCGGTCTCGGACGATGACCTGCTGAGGAGATGGGCTGAACCCGCCAATCTTCTTGAGGATTGGGACGAGCGGACGCGCGCCATGGCGGGGATGATTCCGAATGGAGCCGTCGTGATCGAGTTCGGCGCCGGAAGGATGATCCTAAAGGATATCCTAGGGCCTGATTGCGTGTATCAGGGCTCCGACTTGGTGGCGCGGGATGCGTCGACCATAGTCTGCGACCTCAATCAGTCGCTGCCGAAGTTGCGTTTCAAATGCTCTCATGCCGTGTTTTCGGGCGTGCTAGAATACATTAGAGACACAAGACGCCTGGTTGGATTCCTCTCACAAGAAGTTGAATATGTGGTGGCGTCCTATACGCCTCTAGAAAATCTAAGGAGCTTGGCTGTAAGATATAACAATGGATGGGTGAGTCATCTTACACAGGAAGAATTTATTCAATTGTTTTCTGACGGTGGATTTGTGTTAGAGAAAAGCATAGGCTGGCGCGACCAGATAATTTTTGTTTTTCGGAACGACAGGCGGTTTCCAGGCGCCGGATTCGCATCTCTGTTCGCCGGAGTTGCATCCTGAGCAGCCGCCGCAAACGAGTTATTGCATCGGACTTCCGCTGTCTGGATCATCGCGAAGACGGGGGCGCGCTCCCGCGCCGCGTGCGACACGATCCCTCCTTTCAATCATGCTCCCGCGTCGGATTGGCGAACCAGTAGATGATGCACCAGCTGGTGGTAATGAGCCCCGAGCCGAAAACCGATGCGCTGAGATTCTCGTCGGGGATCGCGAAGCTGACGACTGCGGCAAGCAGCCCGATGATAGCGATGATCAGCGGGACCGGGCTACGCTCGGCGAGCTCGTCGTGAGGCGGACGTCGCTTGTTCATAAGCGCCTTGATTTGTCCCCAGAACATTCATTTAGCGCCGGTGAAATCCTTGAGCCGCTCGAAAGATGAGAAGGGAGGCTCCTAGCGGGCGGGAAGGACGAATCGCTCGCCACAGCTTGGAGGAAGGAGAGCCGCCCGCGAAATGAGTATCCGCCCGCGAGACGACGCGCGAGCAAATCGCGGAGCTGATGAACGAGAGTTCTGGCGCGAGCGAGCCGATGCGCAAGGACATTAAGTTAATTGTTGAGCAAGCCTTGGAAGGGGAGGTCGGCGAGGCTTTGGCCGCAAGTGGCGCAAGCGCAGCGAGGCGTTGAGCCGCGGCTATCGGAACTCTATCCGATGGGATGCCTCAAAGCCGCAGGAGGCGTGGGGGGCGCCGCGCCGCAGGTTCGAACAGGCGACGCCTTTTATCTCGCAGATCGGGCAAGGTCCGCGGGGGCGCACGCAGGAGCTTGAACCGTTGGCCATCGAGATCTACGCGCGCGATCTGTCGATGCGCGACATCGAGTGAGCCTTCACCGACAACAATCGACGCTGCGCGTCGAGCTGCTGCGCCGCAAGCGAGGTCGCGGACACGTTCTAGGTCGAATACCAGGCCTTGGCGGCGCGCGATCTCTGGGGCTCGGACATCCTCCACCCCGCTTGTCGACGGCGGTGCGAACAAGCGTCTGGCACATCGGGCATTTATTTGGCGGCAGGCCGCTTCGGTCCCGCCTCTACCCCCGACCACCTCTTGTACGGAAAACGCGCCAAATTCGCATTGAGATAGCGCGGGTCGTCAGACACCTCCTCGCGGACCCAGCAGGGAAGCTTCACCGCTTGGTCCTCGGACTCGAGCTCGATCTCGGCCAGGATCAAGCCTTCGTTGTCGCCATGGAATACGTCGATCTCCCATAGCTTCCCGTCGACGACTTGCCGGCGCCGCGTCTTTTCGACGAGCGGCGGCACGCACAGACGCTGGAGCAGGACTTCGGCGTCCTCGCGCGGGATGGCGTATTCGAACTCGAGCCGGCTCAAACCAATCGAGACTCCCTTCACGGTCAGATAGGCCTCGTCGCCGGCAACGCGTACGCGCGCGACGCACTCTTTCGCCGACGACAGATAGCCTTGACGATAGAGCACGCCGTCGCCTTCCGGCTTCCATCGCGCGGAGTCGACGAGAAACTTGCGCTCGACCTCGACGCCCATTGCGCTGTCCTTGAGTTCAAGCTGCGACGCCCCTATCGTTCGCGCTCCACGATCGGTCGGCCGACGTGGCGTCGCCAACCTACCTTTCCGCGCTTGGCGCGGCGTCAAGCCTCTCGCCCCACGGTGACGACTGCATGAACGTTCGCTCCACGATACGACGCCGAAAGCGTTTTCGCGGCGATCTGTCGCGGCACGCCGGACTATCTCACGGCGCCGAACGAATATGCGAAGCGGGATTTTTGCGTGAGCTAGCTCTATCCGATGTCGAAGCGCGATGATCCCGCGATGATCGAGTCCGACTCCGTAATGGCCGGAGGCGAGGCGGCGCACACGGGGCCGTGAGAACTAACGACCCTCTTCAGGAATCGAGAGGCCGACCTTCCGGTCCCATTTGCGCGGGAGCAATGCGCACAAGCCTTCGCATCCCCACTTGTCTGGATCCGGAAGGTCCGCCCTGAAAAGCGCGTTATTTGACGAAGCGTCGCCACTTTACGTCCACGCCGCCGCTTGGGTGGAGGAGAGGATGGGGGTGGAACCAGCTCTTGGTGAATCAAGGGTAAATGGTGAAGGCTGAGGCCTATCGGGAAAGCTGCTGAAGCGACTCGTGCAGTTGATAGGTCATGATCGCGAGCAGCGCGGTGAGCCCCAAGTAAAGCGCCGCATATTCAACCTTGCTCTCGAGCGGAATCGATGCGCGAGCGAGCTCCTCGGGCGCGTTCGGATCATGGCGCCAAGCACGCATGAGCGGCGGCGCAGCGAAAATCGCGACGAGGATCAGGGCGGGGCTGGGCTGATAGAGCATCAGAGCAAGCATGAGCGGTGCGCCGAAGAGCCAGACGCGCGGGCTCAGAACCTGTGTGACGCGGCCGCCGTCGAGCGGAGACAATGGCAGGAGGTTGAACAAATTCAGGAAAAAGCCTGAATAGGCGACGGCGAGCAGCAGCGGGCTGCCGGTCTCGCGCGCGAGAAAGTAGGTGAGGAACGCCGCGAGGCTGCCGACCAGGGGCCCCGCGACGCCGACATAGGCCTCGGTTTCGGCGCTCATTGCCTGGTCCTTGAGATTGATCCAGGCGCCGACGAAGGGAATGAAGGTCGGCGCGCCGACGTCGAGCCCGCGCTGACGGGCGGCGATGAAGTGCCCCATCTCATGCGCGAAGAGCAGCGCAATAAAGCCCGCCGCATAAGGCCAGCCCCAGACCGCGGCGTAGACCGCGAGCGAGAGCAGCATCGTGCCGCCCGTCGTCGCGACCTTGCCGAATTTGAAGACTCCGAACAGCAGCGCCAGCGCCTTGAACACGTTCAGGCCTGCTTCTTCTCGCCGCCGCTGAAGAACTTGCGCGCGGCGGCCGCCGCGCCGACGACCGCCAGAGCGGCGAGCTTCCAGATTTTGAGCAGGAACACGCCGGCTATCGCGAGCAGGCCGAGCTTCTTCGCAGCGATGCCGCCGATGAGCGCGGCGATGCCGAACTCGGCCACATGGTCGGTCGCAGCGTTGAAGTCCGTGTAGCGCTTGCCGGGCTCGAAGGCGATAGCGGTGAGCAGCGTGCGCGCGTCCTCCTTGAAGCGCTCGATGGACATTTGGTCGGTCACGAGATTGAGAGAGACATAGCCTTCGCGGCCGAGCACGTAGGTGTTGTAGTTGACCGAGCCGCCCTGCCGGCCCTTGTCGGCGATCAGCGCCGACCAGACAAGCCGCCGGTTGGCCTCGTCATAGGCGGGCTTCTCAACCCAACCGCGAACCTCCCACGCAGCAAAGCCGCGCGATTGGCGCTCCTCATTGCCCGCCTCGACGCCCTCGCTCAAATTCTTGAGCAACGCGTCAGCGTCCCAGCTCCTCGCCTCCTCGTCCTTGACGTAGCCCGACGGCTCGAAGCGCAACGTTGCGAACCATTCGAGCTGCTCGCCGCGGGGAAAGATGATGCCAACGTCGCTCGAGCCGCCGTTCGAGCCCATGGCGCGCAAGACGCGCCCCGCCTCTGGCTGCGGCACGAAGACATAACGGTCGGGAAGGCTGAGCCTCGCCTGGTTCGAGATGTCGACGCTGGTCGGGCCGGGTCTTGCGACCTTGCCCGCGGCTTCGAAAGCGGCTTGCGACTCGGCCTGTCTGGCGTCTTGTGCTTCTGCGAAGGCCGCGCCGGACATGAGCAGAAGGAAGCTAAGAAGAGTGGGAAGAAGTCTGGATCGCATGAAAACACCTTTACTCTCGAGGCCGGCGCGCCTTTTCGACGAAACGCCGGAGCGCCGCAACCAAAAGTAGTGTCATTTCCTGAAGACACAGTCAAGGTCGCGGAAGCCAACGCGAAGCAGCAGCGTCGCCTCTCACGCGATCTTCGCGCGCGCGACCTGCTCTTTCCCCAGCGCCTCCAGCACCTTCGCGACGATCGCCGGGGCGTCGAGCTGCGATTTCGCGATCATGATCTCATACTTGTCGTGATCGATATAGGCGTCCGGCAGCATCATGCTGCGGAAACGCAGCGGGCGCCGAACCCCGTCCAGCAGCCCCTCCTCAGTAAGCTGTTGCAATACCTGCGCCGCGAAGCCGCCAATAGAGCCCTCCTCGATCGTGATCAGCGCCTCATGCGACGCCGCCAGCCCACGGATCAAATCGCGGTCAATGGGCTTGGCGAAGCGCGCATCGGCGACCGTCGCCGATATCCCGTAGCGCTCCAACTCCTCCGCGGCCTTCAAGGCGTCGGCGAGCCGCGTGCCCAGTGAGAGCAGCGCGACTTTCGTGCCCTCGCGGACGATGCGGCCTTTGCCGATGGCCAAAATCTCGCCCTTCTCGGGCAGCTCCACGCCGACGCCTTCGCCACGCGGATAGCGGAAGGCGATCGGGCCGTCGTCATAGGCGACGGCGGTCGCCACCATGTGCATGAGCTCGGCCTCGTCGGCCGCCGCCATGACCACCATTCCCGGCAGGCAGCCGAGATAGGCGACGTCGAACGCGCCTGCATGCGTCGGCCCGTCCGCGCCGACGAGGCCGGCGCGGTCGATCGCGAATCGCACCGGCAGATGTTGGATCGCCACGTCATGCACGACTTGATCGTAGCCGCGCTGCAGAAACGTCGAATAAAGCGTGCAGAACGGCTTGTAGCCCTCCGCGGCGAGCCCCGCCGCAAAGGTCACGGCGTGCTGCTCGGCGATCGCCACGTCGAAGGTGCGTTCCGGAAAGGCCTTGCCGAAAATGTCCAGGCCGGTGCCGCCCGGCATGGCCGCCGTGATCGCGATGATCTTCTCGTCGCGCTCGGCCTCGGCGACAAGGGCCTTGGCGAAGACGCTCGTGTAGGACGGCGCATTGGCCTTAGGCTTGATCTGCACGCCGGTCGTGACATCGAACTTGTTGACGCCGTGATAGCGGTCGTCGGACGCCTCCGCCGGCGCGTAGCCCTTGCCCTTTTTGGTGATGACGTGGACGAGCACGGGGCCGTCGTCCTGGTCGCGCAGGTTCTTGAGCACGGGCAGGAGGTGGTCGAGATTATGCCCGTCGATCGGCCCCACGTAATAGAAGCCGAGCTCCTCGAACATCGTGCCGCCGGTGATGAAACTGCGCGAGAATTCCTCCGCCTTGCGCGCCTTGTCGTAGATAACGCGCGGCAGGTGGCTCGCGATCTCGCGCGCGGCGCCGCGCATCGTGCGATAGGCGCCGCCCGAGACGAGCCGCGCGAGATGGGCGGACAAGGCGCCCGTCGGCGGGGCGATCGACATGTCGTTGTCGTTTAGAATCACGATTAGCCGCGAATCGAGCGCGCCGGCGTTGTTCAAGGCCTCGTAGGCCATGCCCGCCGACATGGCGCTGTCGCCAATCACTGCGACGACATGGTTATCGCCGCCGGAAAGATCGCGCGCCACCGCCATTCCGAGGCCCGCCGAAATAGAGGTCGACGAATGGCCGGCGCCGAAGGCGTCATATTCACTCTCGGCGCGTTTCGTGAATCCCGAGAGGCCGCCGCCCGAGCGCAACGTACGGATGCGGTCGCGGCGTCCCGTCAAAATTTTATGTGGATAAGTCTGGTGACCCACGTCCCAGATGATCCGGTCACGCGGCGTATCAAAGACATAGTGCAGCGCGACCGTCAGCTCGACGACGCCCAGTCCGGCGCCGAGGTGGCCGCCCGTGACCGAGACCGCCTCGATCGTCTCGAGCCGCAATTCATCGGCGAGCTGCTGCAACTGCTGCGGCGCGAGCCTGCGCAAGTCTTCCGGGGTCGTGACGGCGTCGAGGAGCGGGGTCTTCGATTGCGTCAAAGCGACATCTCTACTTTGGGCGAGCATTGCGACGATCCCTTGAGCGAGACCAAAAATTAGCCATACACGGGCAGCGCAGGCGGAGCAAATCCGCGGCCGGCCGCGGCTTCATCACACTGACGCAGATTCGTCATATTCAGTGATTCTAGCGCCATTGTGGCCGGTTTGAAGCTTCCGCGCCGCCTTCGTTCGGCCACATTTGGTGACCTGCTGCGGAGCGGCGCTTCCTATCGATCGCGCTCGGCCTTGTCCTCAACTTGGCTTCCCTGGCGCTTCGGGCGGCGAGAACAACACGTGGAGCACGCTCTTGCGCGCGTCGGTCCGCCGCGCAGTCCTCTGCCCTTGAAGCGATGTTCTGACCTTCTAGCTGCTTTTTATTATGGTGGGGCATTTTTCCTTCCCCCTCGCTGAGCCTACCCGTCGAGGCTAGGAGGCTTGAATGTGCAACATGCTGAAATTCAGCGTCGCCGCAGCGGTTTTGACAGCGACCGCGTTTTCCTTTTCGCCGACTTCGGCGAAGAGCGTCGTAGGTCGTTCCAACAAAGAGACGCTCGCTCCCCTTTCTGCGACGGGAGACTTTTACAACTGCCGTCGCCATTGGCGTCACTATGGCTACTACGGTAGCGGGACCTGTAGCTCTTGCGGGACATACGCCGGCAGCGCCCGCTATGGGTATAGCGGACGCGGCGGCTAGATATCGGGCGGTCTAATGCGTTGGAGGTGAGCGCCACCCATGAGCGGGGCGCGTAAGCCGCCAGTCCCCGCCAGGAACTGCACGCCACGAGTCGAAGCCGCCGAGCGGTTAATTGGTTCGATCGAAAGGCGCATTGGACATTTGTGCAGATTCCGCTCAGCGCCACGAACGGACGTTCGTCACTGAGGTTTGCTGCCCCTCAAAGGTTGACTTTGGCCTTGCGGTCGGCTTCTCTATCCTCGTGAGAAGCGGAAGACGGTTCAAAGCCGGCACGGTCGCGCCACTGTAATCGATCCGGATCATCGATCCGGCGAAAGTCAGACCCCTCTCACGACAGGACAACCTCAAACTGGACGCGAAATCCAAGGAGAATTGCGCCATGGCAGCCGCCACAAGCCTTCCCGTCGCTCGCCCGATCGCCATTCCCGTTCGCGAGATTCTCCCCTGGGCGATCTTCGCCGGGCTGCTGCTTGCGCTCGGCATCTATTTCGTCGGCGCAGAGCAAGGCGCGACGGCGCTTTTCAGCGGCGCGTATGTGCATGAATTCGTGCACGACGGTCGCCATCTGCTCGGTTTCCCTTGCCACTGAGCTCTTCGGTTCGGCAAACCTCCTGCAACAGGCGTCAGGATCCCTTTCGGTTCTGACGCCGATCTTTCGCGTTGCGCCAAAGGCAATCTGATGACTGGACAACTTCTCTTTCGCGGCATGCTGATCGGCCTCCTCGCGGGCCTGCTCTCCTTCGCGTTTCTCAAGCTCGCCGGCGAGCCTTCCGTCGACAGCGCCATCGCCTATGAGGGCGTCGTCGAAGCGGCCAAGGCCAAAGCCAAGGCGGAGGACGCCGCCGCCAAAGGGCTCCCCGCCCCGGTCGAAGAGACCGAGCCCGAGCTTGTCTCCCGCGATGTTCAGTCCGGCGTCGGCCTGCTGACCGCCGTTACGGTCTATGACTCGGCGTTCGGCGGCCTCTTCGCGCTCGTTTTTGCCCTGACCTATCGCCGCATGGGAGACTTCAGTCCGCGCGCAACGGCGGCTCTACTGGCCCTCGCTGGCTTTGTCAGCGTCTACGTCGCGCCCACGATCAAATATCCGCCCGGCCCGCCTTCCGTCGGCGCGCCGGAAACGATCGCTCTGCGGACGAGCCTCTATTTCGCGATGATCCTGATTTCGCTCGCCTCCATGATCGCGGCGGGGGTGTTGCGGAGCCGCCTTGAGCCACGCCTGAGCGGATGGAACTCGGCGCTGATCGCCGCCGCCGCTTACGTCATCGTCGTCGCCGGCGTCGCTCTGGCGCTGCCCGACGTCAACGAGGTTCCGGATGGTTTTCCGGCGGCGGACCTCTGGCGGTTCCGTTTAGCCTCGCTCGGCGGACAGGCCATCATGTGGGCCGCCTTCGGCGTACTCTTTGGCGTGGCGGCCGAACGGCTTCTGGCCCAACGGGAGACGTCGCTTTATCCGCAGGCGTCGTGACGCGCGATACAACGTCGAGACTGAGCCGCATGACGATTCGTCTTCATCTGCTATGCTCAGCCTCGACTGCTTCGGTTTGCGGCGTCGCCTTCCCGAAGGACGAGCCAGTCGATCCGCTAGGCCGAAAGGGCCTCTTCAAGCTCTCTGGCCGCTTGCCGACCTATGACAGGATTTTACGCAGCCCGGCGCGTTGCGCGGAGCAAACGGCCGAAGGCCTGGCGCTGGACGCCGACTCTGAGCCGGCGCTGCGCGATTGCAATTTTGGGCGCTGGACGGGACGCGCGCTCGAAGAGCTTCATGCGCGGGAACCGGATGCGCTCGAGGAATGGTTGCGCAACCCCGCCGCCGCCCCGCATGGCGGCGAGTCTTTTACGGATGTTATGAAGCGCGTCGGCGGCTGGATGGACGCCCTGCAGGCGCAGTCCCGCTCCATTCTTGCGATCACGCACGCCGCCGTGATCCGCGCCGCGATCGCCAACGCTCTCGACGCGACGCCGAGCTCCATCCTGCGCATTGACGTTTCGCCGCTTGGCTTCGCCAAGCTCTCAGGTGGAAAGGGACGATGGAGGTTGTCCGCGCTCGTTCCCTCGAAGCACTTGCGATGATCGAGACTGTCCATTGCTTCAGCCGTGCGGATTGACGTGCGTCCCGATACCGAAGATTTGGGACCCGCGCATTTCCTCATGTGTCAATTCGCCGCTGCGATCCGCATCGAGGCGGTCGAACTCCGCTCTTAGGAATTGCATGAACTCCTCTTTCGAAACGCGCCCGTTTCGATCCCGGTCCATCAGCTCGACCAGCTGTCTGGCGTAAGCGCGCCCCGCGGACAAGGTCCTCTTGCTGTGAGCAGCCGCCGAAGACGTTGCGCCTATAAGGACGGCTGCCAAGAGTGATTCCGATGGTCTTGCGCATTGATGCTTCCTTCCATTCGAGGCGGGTTCGGGTTGAACGGCGCGCAATTTTTCAACGAGACTGCATTGACCGCGACAGCGTCACGACGCCGCCGCGCAGGATCTGCATGCCGGAGACGAATGCGGCGTTTGGGCCGCACTGAAATTTGATGAGGAGAGGACGACCCGGCGTCGGCGCGTTGCCGGCGGAGTCGTCCGGTTACCCCGCGATGCGGCTAAAACTGCCAATGAATGCGCGCGGCGAAGAGGTTCACCGGTCCGCGCGCGCCGTCGTAGGCGGGGTCGATGATGAGCTGATAGTCGACGCCGAGCTTCATGTTGGGCGTCAGGGCGTAGTTGTAGTAAGACTCGACGACCTTCTCCAACCGGTAGACGGGCAGCCCGCCGTCGCCGATCAGGATGCCGGCGCCCCCCGCCGCGAAATAGGCTTCGTGGGAATTGGCGAGGCCGTTCACGATGCCTGCGATGCCGAGGGTGTCGTCCGGCCGGCCCCACTCCTTGCCGGAGATCGAGAAGCCCGCCTGCACCGTGCGATCGATGTCGGCGAAGTCCCAAGGCTCCACGCTGCCGTCCGAGTAGCCGGCGCGCGCAAAGAAGCCTACGCTGTCGTTGATCTGCTGCTCCAGATTGACGCTCACGCCGGGGCGGCTGCGGAACACGCGATCGAGGGCGATGGCCAGGCTCGGGTCCATGCCCAGCCAGCTCGCGGCGTTGACGGCGTCCTGGAAATTGCCCATGCGGCCACGGCTGAGAAATCCGGTGATTTTCAGCTTGCCGGGCTGCCCCCACAGCTCGTGCCGCTCTTCGATCTCGCCGACCGCCTGGAACTGACTCAGATTGGGATCGACGCCATAGGCCGGCCCGCTGAAGTCGGCTTCCGCGGGCGTCCCCGAGAGGCTGAAGACGCCGCCGCGCACGGTCCAACGATCCTTATACCATTCCGCCGCCGCGCCATAGGTGAGCCCCCAGGCGTCGCCGGCGTAGTCGAATGTCCCCGCGTTGATCATGGCCCAATTGAGGAAATCGTTCTTGGGATTGTTGGCGTATTTGTTGGTGTCGAAGATATCGACGACGCCGAACTTGCCGACGGTGAGGACGAGGCGGTCGTCGGTCACGGTTTGGGCGAACTGGTTGAGATCGGCCTCGAGCTTGTGCTCTTCTCCGCCGAGGTTCACGGTCTGGCGCAGGAAGTAGCGGGGCACGCGGACATAGGGGAAGGCGTAGCCGAGCTTGTAGGACTCTCCGCTCGGGAATGCTGCGGCGCCGTGAGTGTTGCCGACGCCGAAGCCCTGGTCGATCTCCGGGTTGACCCAAAGCTCGGCGCCCTGCCAAAGGCGCAGGCCGGCGAAGAGCGTCACGTCGTTGGTCTGGCGGAAGTCGCCCACGCGCGACATGCTCTGCGGCCCGTCCCAGGCCGCCTGGAATGCAGGAAAGCCTTGGCCGGTGAAGGTCCATTGCCCGTGGAGGTTGATTCGGTCGTCATCGGCGAGGGTCCAACCATACGGCTTCTTCTCGCCCGCGATCGGCGTCGGCAAGGTCGGCAGGGCGTCCCCAAAATGGTAGTTCAAGCCGAGGCGCGCCTCATGGAGATTGAAGTCTGCGCGGAACACCTCGGCATTGGCGATCATATTGGTGCTCTTCGCCCCAAAGTGCGTGTAGAGATACTCGAGCTTCGCCGTCCAGCTCGGAATGAGCGGGGTCTCGAGACCGCCACCCACGACCCAGCCGGAACGCCAGAAATAGGGGTTGTCTGTCGTGCCGCCCGTTGGCGTCATCGATTGCGAGTTGCGAGTCCAGGCGGCGCCGCCCGTCGCGTAGAGCAGCCAGTTGTCGTTCAGCAGATAGCCGACGCGGCCGCGCACCGACATGGCGGTCTGCATCGACTCCATGAAGGTCGCGAAGCCAAGCGACGGCGAGATGAAATTGGCGGTGAAGCCCGTCGACTGGCCCGTTTGATCGGGATAGGCGGGAAAGGTGAAGTCGCCTTCGACGCCGACGAGGAAATTGTGCGGGAGGCGCAGATTGTAGCCGCCCTGGAAACCGCCCAGAAAACTTCCCGCCTCGGTGAAGGTGTCAATTCCTTTCGCGAGGCTGCTCGTGCCCCAGATGTCGGGACCCTGCCAGTTCGAGCGCCCGCCAGCATAGCCCAGATTGCCGCCCAGGTAGAAGCCATTCCAGGGATCGGCGGCGGCGGGAGCCGCTTCCGGCGCGCTTTTATCGGCAGGGAGATCGGCGGCGAGCGAGTTGTTCGAGAACCCTGCGGATAATATCAGGGCCGCAACCGACAGCTTCGATGCTCTGTCCATGTATAGCATCTGTTTTCGTCCCGAGTTGCCTAACTTTTCCGCCACGATGCCCTCATTCGTCAAGTAGACTACTTCAGGCCTCTTGAGGATGCCCGTTGCATCGTCGCGTTTCAACGAAAATACGCCATATTGGAATTCTTCAAAGAAACGCGCGGCCTCTGGGATCGAACTCAGAGCGCAAGAGAACGTGAATGAGGATGGCTGGGCGCGCGGCGCGGCGCGGCCGCGCTTCGAAGATGTCGATTGCATGAGTTCCAGACTCGCAGCAGACGTGGGCCGTCACTGCGAAAGGTCTCTGAATCTGTCGTGACGCTCGCAGCGTCATGCGACAGCCATCGACCGCCTCGGTGCACCCCGCCCGACGCTATCGCGCGTGACCACGGATGATGGCAGGTCTCCTGGCTCGCGGGTCTTCGTCTTGAGTCGCCTTCCCAGGGATTTTCCCCAGTGGCTTTATGGCCCTAAGACTCGCCGCTTACAGTTGCGGGGGCAGCCCCGGCGTTGCGCATTCCTGCGCGCACCGAGTTCCCTTTTGATCCCCGAGGGGAACCATCGGCGCCATAAGAACTTGGCTTGTAAAGCGAAGTCAACATAATTTTTCGAAGGTGCGCCGCCTCCAAAAGACTGCAGGCTCGACATTGTGCGGCGCCGCATCTTTGGCTACGATTTGTGCCCGCGCGCCGCGCCGCGCCTCTTGGAAGACCGCGCATGACCGACGACAGCCGCAAATCCTTGACGCCGGAACAGTCCGCCTCGCTCGAAGGCGCCGTCTTCGTCGACGCCGGACGCGAAGCAGCGGAGCAGCGTCGGCTCAACGCCACTTTCGTCGAGGTCGCGATCCATCTCGCAGTGGTCGGGCTGCTGCTCTACTGGGCTTTCTTCATCGTCAAGCCCTTCATCCCTATCATCGTCTGGAGCGTGGTCCTGACCGTCGCGCTTTATCCATTGTTCGAATGGCTAAGCCTGCGGCTCGGCGGTCGCGCGCGTCTTGCGGCGGCGGCGATCACGATCTTGGGCCTCGCGATCATGCTCGGGCCCGCGAGCTGGCTCGGCATCGGCCTCTTCGAGGGCTCGCGCACGCTGATCCTGCGCATCGAGCACAAGGAATTGACGATCCCGCCGCCATCGCCCGCGGTGAAGGACTGGCCGGTCGTCGGCCAGTCGATATACGATTTCTGGGAACTCGCCTCGACCAATCTGCAAAGCGCGCTGGAACCGGTGCTGCCGCAGCTCAAGCCCGCGGGCGAGGTGCTCTTGGAGATGGCGAGCAGCGCCGGCTCGGGCACGCTCAAATTCATCGTATCCGTGATCATCATGGGGTTCTTGTTCTCGATGGGGCCGCGGGCGCTCGCCGCGGTCAAGACGCTGGCGCGCCGCGTCGATCCGGCGCGCGGCGTTCAGTTCGTCGAGCTCGCCGGCGCGACGATCCGCTCGGTCTCGCGCGGGGTCATCGGCGTGTCGCTGCTGCAGGCGGTGATCGGCGGCGCGGCCATGGCGACTGCGGGCGTGCCGTTTGCAAGCATTCTGACGCTCGCCATCCTCGTGCTCGGCATCGTTCAGCTCGGGCCGGCGCTGGTCGTCGCGCCGCTCGCGATCTGGGGCTTCATGACGCTGCCGGCGCTAGGGGCGATCGCCTTTGCGATCGCCATGGCTGCGGTCTATGCGGTTGAGGCCGTGCTGAAGCCCTTCGCCCTCGCGCATGGTCTAACGACGCCGGCTTTGGTCATTTTTGTCGGGGTCATTGGCGGCATCATCGCTCACGGCTTTGCAGGGCTGTTCGCGGGGCCGATCGTTCTCTCCGTCGCCTGGGAGATGGCCAACGCTTGGATTTACGGCGAGACGGCCGCGGCGCGGGCTAGCGAACCAGCCTGAGCGTCGCCATCTGGGCGACGCTTTTCAGGCGACCAAGCTAAAAATGCAGGTCCACACCTTGGAGCGCGGAGAAAGCGCGCCAGAGGCCCCAGGCGAAGACCGCCACGGACGCAACCGCCATGGCGACAGCGGCGAAATCTACGATCTCCCCACATTTCCAAAAAGATTGACCGTTTCGACATTCCAACTTGTATAGCGCTCTCGCTATATAATCGGCAGAAGCAGACAGAAATGCGACCACGGCGCCTGCTACAAAACAGAAAATTAATTTTGATAGAATCACGATTACATCGATATTTGTATGCGGGTTCGCTATAGTAACAATTACAGTAAATATGCACGCAAAAATAGCGGCAATGACATTTACAGTAATGCCAATTTTAGGCAGAAATGGCAAGTTGTAGTTGTCATTAAACGAATAGTTGTATTCAATGCCACCTGAGAGTTGAGGCTTATAGTCAAACGACGTATGTGTCATTTGCAAGCTCCTGTGCAGATGTCTTGTGTTGACGCGATGCGCCGGGTTAACGCAGAAGTAGGCATCTGCTAAAAAGGTTTAATGCGCACTAACATACAACTGTCGCAAGTTTTATCGCTATTATAAACACGCTGATATGGTTAACGGGTCCCCATGCAGTCGCTTGCGCGCTCTCAGACCATGCGGAATTACGCGAGCCATAGGATTTTGCGTAAAATAATGGATTCGAGCAAAATATGCTCGAAAAGCCTTTCAGTTTTTGCGAGATTTGCTTTGGCGTGAGCCTATGCTTGGGCGCCCGTTCCTGGGAGAGACGCCGCTATCGCCGAGCGTCGCAACTGCGCGATTTTCCGGGCGTTCTGGCAACAGGGCGGCCGGCCTTCCGTTTCGCCCGACGGCCGACCGGGCGCTTATTTCCCGTCATGTTGTCCCAGCAACGCAGGATCTTTCTGCGCGGGCGCCGGCAATGGAACGAGCTCCACCCTGGCCGCCATGTGCGGGACGAGCTGTACGCGATAAGTCGCGTTGCGGCACTCCAGAATCCACGTCGCCACGACCGGTTTCGAGTCCTCGACGGCGCGCGCGGCGCCTTTGGACGAATCGCACCTGAATCCCTGACGGCGAATCTGCGCGGCCACGACATCCTTGGCATCCCCGGCGGCGAGGGCCGGCGCGGCGGACGCAACGGCGACCGCCAAGGCTAGGGGATTGATTTTGCGTGACATCCCGGTCTCCCGTCGCATCTGCGCGAAAGTGACGAATTCGGCCATAATTCTCGATGACAAAACGAGTCCCTCACTCGCCAAGCAGGAGACGCCATGCGCCGCATCCTTCTCGCCGCCGGTTTCCTTATGCTCGTCACCGAGGCCGGCCAGGCGCAGGAGCGGGCCGTCGACGGCGCCCTCGGCGGACTCGCAGGCGCAGTGGTGCTCGGCCCGGTCGGCCTCGTCGGCGGCGCGCTGATTGGCGCCACGGCCGGCCCCGGCATCTCGCAAAGCTGGGGCTTGAGCGGTCACGCCCATCACCCCCGCCGCCGCCACGCGCGGCGCTGACCCCCAGACTTTCAGCGCCTCACGCCTTCACGCGCACATATTCTCCCGGCGCGTCACAGATCGGCGCGAGCTTGCCGCCGCCGGCCTCGCGCGCCTTGACCTTCTGGGGCGCCTGCTTCGTCAGCCAGAGAATCCATCGGGGCCACCAGGAGCCCTTGAACTCCCTGGCGTTCCTGACCCATTCCTCGTAGCTCCCGACAGGTGGGCCGCCGATCCAATATTGGTATTTCTCCTTCGACGGCGGGTTGATGATGCCGGCGATGTGGCCCGCGCCGCCGAGAATGTAAGTTACTTCGCCGCCGAAATATTGCGCGCCGCGGAATACCGAGCGCGCCGGAGCGATGTGATCGTCCTTGGTCGCGATCTCGTAGACCGGCATCTTCACCTTGCCGAGATCGAGCTTCTGGCCGCAAAGCACCATCTCGCCGCGCGTGAGCCGGTTCTCGAGATAGCAGCTTCGCAGATAAAAGGAGTGGTTTGCGCGCGGGATGCGCGTGCTGTCGGAGTTCCAAGCCAGAAGGTCGAAGGCCGAGGGCGTTTCTCCCTTCACGTAATTGTTGACGATATAGTTCCACACCAGCTCGTTCGGACGCAGCATGTTGAAGGTGTTGGCCATCTTCACGCCTTCGAGATAGCCTGTCTTGGCCATCGCATCCTCGAGCGCCGCGAGCTTGGCTTCATCGACGAAGATCTGCATGTCGCCTGCTTCAGTGAAGTCGACTTGCGTCGCAAAGAAGGTCACGCTGTCGATGCGCTTGTCGTCCCTGGCCGCCATATAGGCGAGCGTCGCGGCGAGCAGCGTGCCGCCGACGCAATAGCCCGCCGCCGCCACGCGCTTCTCGCCCGTCGCCTGCTCGATGGCGTCGAGCGCGGCCAGCAGCCCAAGCGTCATATAGTCGTCGAAGCTCAAATCCGCCTTGCTCTCGTCGGGATTGACCCAGGAGATCATGAAGACGGTCAGGCCCTGGGCCACGGCCCAGCGCACGAAGCTCTTCTCGCGGTTGAGATCGAGCACGTAGAACTTGTTGATCCAGGGCGGGACGATGAGCAGAGGGCGCGCGTAGACCTCCTCGGTCGTCGGCGAATATTGGATCAGTTCCATGACCTCGTTGCGGAAGATCACCTTGCCCGGCGTCGTCGCGAGATCGACGCCGAGCTCGAACTTGCTCTGATCGGTCTGACGGATCTTGAGCCTGCCGCCGCCGGCCGAAAGATCCTCGGCCAGCATCTCCATGCCGCGCACCAGATTTGCGCCGCGCGCCTTGAGCGTCGCCTGCAAGAGCTCGGGATTGGTCGCGACGAAATTCGAGGGCGAGATCGAGCTCGTGACGAGCCGCGTGTAAAAGGCGGCCTTGGCGCGCGTCTGCGGATCGAGCCCCTCCGCGTGCTCGACCATGTCGGAGGCCCACCGCGTGGCAAAGCTGTAGGTCTGGCGCAAATAGTCGAAAAATGGATTTTGCGCCCATTCCGGCGCAGCGAAGCGCTTGTCCATCGGATCGGGCGGCACGACCGGCGGAACGTTCTCGCCTGCGAAGCGATGCAACGTTTGGCCCCAGATTTCGGTCAGGCCGGTGACGAGATTGGCCTGCGCGGATGCGGCGCGCTCGGGCTGCTTGAGCCAATAGTCGACAACGGCGCCGAAGGTGCGTGTGGCGTCGGCGACATTGACCGCGAGCTCGCTCTGCGTCTCTTTGTAATCGGGGGCGTTGACCGCCGCCGCCAGCACGCGCCGGCCCTGCTCGACGAAATTGGCGAAATTCTCCGCAGCGGCGTCGAACTCGCTTGCGAGGCCGCGCGTTGGAGCGGGCGCGGAAGCGGGCTTCTTCGCAATCGGTTTGGTTTCCGCGGTCGCGGGGGGCTTGGCGGCGGCCTTCTTGCTGGAAGTCTTTTTAGGCTTTGCGGCCGGCGAAGGATCGCGATCGGCTTTCATCTGTGTTTCCATCCCCCCGCCGCTTGAAACTCCGCCAGTGGCGGATCGCGACTCGGTCTGATACCTTAGCATCATGTCGAGCTCCAAGCACCCCGTCGTTCTCCCGGCGCCGGCGAGAGGCCGGCGCGGCCACTTCCACCCCGTCGTAGCCGGAGGCGTCGCACGGCCATGTGACAGGCGCGGCGTGCTGGCGCCGGCTTTCTTCTCCCTCGCGCTGCTCGGCGCGCTTTCTGGCGGCGCCCGCGCGCAAGAAGCGTCCAGCGGCGGCGAATTCGTCGGACAGGCGTTCGAAACGCTGCATCTGCGCGAGACGCCGCGCGAGCCCGCCGATTTCGTCCAGAGCACGCGGCCGGCGCCGGGCAGCCTCGACTACCAGCCGCTCGCGCCCAAGCCCGAAAAGGCGAAGAAGAAGACCGCGGCGGAGCTCGACGCGCTGGGCGCCGACCTCGCCCAAGCGCGCGAGCGCAACCAGCGCGCCGCGCGCAACATCAAGAGCCTCGACGCGCCGGCGCGCTAAGCCCGCGCTGAGCGCTAAAACATCGACGAAATCGGACTCGGACCGCTCAAATGACGGATTTTTATCGCATCAAGCGCCTGCCCCCTTACGTGTTCGAGCAGGTCAACCGGCTCAAGGCCAAGGCCCGCGCGGAAGGCGCCGACATCATCGACCTCGGCATGGGCAATCCCGACCTGCCAGCGCCCAAGCACGTCATCGACAAGCTCGTCGAGACGACGGGTCGCCCGCGCACTGACCGCTATTCCGCCTCCAAAGGCATCGCCGGGCTCCGTCGCGCGCAGGCGAACTACTATGAGCGCCGCTTTGGCGTCGCGCTCGACCCGGAAACGCAGATCGTCGCGACGCTCGGGTCAAAGGAAGGCTTCGCCAATATGGCGCAGGCGATCACGGCGCCGGGCGACGTGATTCTCGTGCCGAACCCGTCCTATCCGATCCACGCTTTCGGTTTTTTGATGGCCGGGGGCGTGATCCGTTCGGTGCCCGCCGATCCGACGCCGCAGTTCTTCGATTCGCTCGAGCGCGCGCTCAAGCACTCCATCCCGAAGCCGATCGGCGTCGTCGTCTGCTACCCCTCAAATCCGACGGCGACGGTAGCGTCGCTCGACTTTTACAAGGACCTCGTGGCCTTCGCGAAGAAGCACGAGATTTTCGTGCTCTCCGATCTCGCCTACGCCGAGGTCTATTTCGACGACAATCCGCCGCCGTCGGTGCTACAGGTTTCCGGCGCGATCGAGGTCACGGTCGAGTTCACCTCGATGTCGAAGACCTATTCCATGGCCGGCTGGCGCATCGGCTTTGCGGTCGGCAATGAGCGGCTGTGCGCGGCGCTCGCGCGCGTGAAGAGCTATCTCGACTACGGCGCCTTCACACCCATACAGGTCGCGGCGACCGCGGCGCTCAACGGCTCCGACGACTGCATCAAGGAGATGCGCGCGATCTACAAGAAGCGCCGCGACGTGATGGTCGAGAGCTTCGCCCAGGCCGGCTGGGAGATTCCGTCGCCCTCCGCCTCGATGTTCGCCTGGGCGCCCGTGCCGGAGCGTTTTGCGGGCCTGACGAGCCTGGAGTTTTCGAGCCTTTTGATCGAGAAAGCGGATGTCGCGGTAGCGCCGGGTGTGGGCTTCGGCGAGCACGGCGAGGGCTATTTGCGGCTGGCGCTGGTCGAGAACGAGCAGCGCATCCGCCAGGCGGCGCGCAATCTACGACGCTTCTTCGACAGCGCCGACCGGGAGCTGCACAATGTCGCCCCGCGGCTCGCACGGGTGTGACAAATTGGCCCAGTCGGATCGCAAGTTCAAATTTCGTTACGCGCGCCCGCCGCTCGGCGTGGAAAATCGATTCATGGTTAGCCGTTTGTAAACATTCTTCGGCCAAGCTTCGTCTCCGTGGCCGCTATCTTGGCGGCCGGCCTCTCAAGGAGTGGGGCGTTGTCATGATGAAGCTCGACATGAGTTTGAGACCCTTGCGTCTTGCGGCGACGGCGGCCGTCGCTGCGCTTGCCTTGAATCCGCACGCCGCCGAAGCCGGGAGCTCCACGACCACTTTCAACGTCACGGTCACCATCACCTCGCAGTGCCTCGTCTCCAATGCGAGCACCCTGGCGTTCGGGTCCAGCGGCTTGCTCAGCGCGGCGGTCAATGCGAGCTCTACGTTCAGCGTGACCTGCACGAACACGACGCCCTACACGGTCGCCCTCGGGAACGGCAGCAACGCCAGCGGCACGCAACGCCGCATGCTGGGCGGCGTGACCGACACCGAGTATGTGAGCTACAATTTGTATTCGAACAGCACCATGACGACCGCATGGGGCAACGGCGTCACTGTGAGCGGGACCGGCAACGGGACGGCGCAGACGCTCACGGTCTACGGCCAGATCCCAGCGCAGAACACGCCGTCGCCGGGCACCAATTACACGGACTCGGTCACCATCACGGTCAGCTATTGAGCGCCGCCGCGCCGGCGGCGCAGACCGGCTCGAAGAAAGATGCTCAATGAAATTGATGAATGTATTAATCGCGCATTAGGGTAAATAGCGTATTCCCGTTCGCGTCGGATCGACTCGCTTTCCGGGAGTGAGACCGAGAGTTCGGCGCCAGTCCAAGTCGGGAGTTCCATGATGAAGCGTATCCTGTTTTGTGCGTCCGCGCTCCTTTTGGGCGCGAACGCCGCAAACGCCGCGACGGCGACCGGGGCGTTCAACGTCACCCTCACGCTGAATGCGCAATGCACTGTGTCCAACGCCAACAACCTGACGTTCGGAACGGTTGGCCTTCTCTCCGGTCCGGTCAATCAGACCAGCACCTTTCAAGTCACTTGCACGAACGCGACGCCCTACACGGTCGGTCTCAACGCGGGGCAGTACCCATCGGGCGCGCAACGACAAATGCTCAACGCGTCGACCACTCAATACGTCGCCTACAATCTGTATCAGGACTCCGCCTACTCGACGCCCTGGGGCAACGCCAGCGGCGTCTGGGAGAGCGGCACGGGCACCGGAGCCGCCCAGAGTTTCACCGTCTATGGACAGGTGCCCGCGCAAACGACCCCGCCGCCCGGCACTTATTCGGACACCGTGACGATCACCGTCACCTACTGAAAAGGCCTAAAAGACCGCTGGGCGCCCCGCGCGGCCGAACGCCTCGTCAATGCGCTTGACGAAAGTTCGACCGCGCGCGCCGTAAACTCGTGCGATCCGTAAGGCTTAATTGATTCTTTACCGCGTTTGTATACACATCTTTAAGCTGGAGGCTGCCCGCTTCGAACGGGCGGAGTCCTCACCGGAGCCCACCCGCCGCTCCTTGCGGCGCGGAAGAGAGCTTCAGTGCACCTAACTCGTCAGGGCGCAGATGAATCGGATCCTCGCGACTTCCATGCTCGCTATCGTCGCTTCCTTGACGTCCCCTGCAAGCTCGCTGGGCGCGTCGCTGCAGGTCGCGCCGGTCTCGTTGCAAGTGATCGCTCCCGGCGCCAATACGAGCCTGCAGCTGACCAACGAGGGCGAGCAGCCGATCTCTGCGCAAATACGGGTTTTTCGGTGGTCGCAAGCGGAGGGCGCCGAGGAGCTTGCGCCCTCGGACGCGGTGGTCGTCAGCCCGCCCGCCGTCACCCTCACGCCGCATCAGCAGTACACGGTGCGCGTCATACGTCTCGATCAGACCCCGATCTCGGCTGAAGAAACCTATCGCGTCATCGTTGACGAGCTTCCCGACGCGGCGCGCATGCAAAACGGCGCCGTCACCATGACGCTGCGCTATTCCATCCCGCTGTTCTTCACCGCTCCCGCCGCGGCGCCGCCGCATCTGAGCTGGGGCGTGGAGAGCCAGAAGAATCAAGTGACCGTCGTCGCCAAGAACGACGGAGACCGCCGCTTGCGCCTATCGGCGATGAAGCTGCGGGACAAGTCGGGCGCCGTCGCCTCCTTCGGCGACGGCCTCGTCGGTTACGTCTTGGGCCATTCGAGCATGCGTTTCGTTTCGCGCGGCAAGAGCGGTGGGTTTGGCGCGGGTTCCGTGAGTATCAAGGCAGACAGCGATCTGGGGCGCCTTGATGCTGTGGCCCCCATCACCAAGTAGGCACGGACCACGAGCGCTTGCGATAGCGATCTTCACCGCGCTGATCTTCG
Organism: Methylocystis sp.; assembly: GCA_035624015.1. Lineage (GTDB taxonomy): Bacteria > Pseudomonadota > Alphaproteobacteria > Rhizobiales > Beijerinckiaceae > Methylocystis. The sequence goes on along the minus strand of DASPSI010000084.1, from coordinate 27,681 downwards.
TCGACGCGCGCGCCGCCTCGCTCCCCGCCCCGAGCGCGCCGACCTCCGGGCGCCGCCTGCAGCTCGAGGTTTTCCTCAATCACAAGCGCACAGGCGTCATCGGCGGCTTCGAGCAGCTCCCCGACGGACGCATGAGCGCGCGTCGATCCGAACTCATCGACATTGGCGTCAAGCCGCCGGGCGACGGCGGACCCGACGTCACGGTCATTCTAGAGAACGTTCCTGGCCTCTCCTATCGCTACGACGAACCCAAGCAAACGATCGACATCGCAATTCCGGACTCGTTGCGTGCCGACCACGAATACCATGCGAGCGGCGGGAACGGCGGGAAGCTCGGGTTGCGCAGCAGCTACGGCGCGACGCTCGGCTATGACCTGTTCGCGTCCTCGGTGTCGCCGGATCGACGTCTGCGTCCCGATTTCCAGGGCGTCTCGGCCACTCTGGACCTTCGCGCGTTCAGCCCCTACGGCACGCTCACCCAGACCGGCATCGTCAGCTCCACGCCGGATACACCCAATAAGGAGCTGCGGCTCGACACGACCTACAGCTATTCCAACCCCGACACGCTCGACACCTACAACGCCGGCGACGTCATTTCTTCAGGACTGGCCTGGACGCGTCCCATCCGCATCGCCGGCGCGCAGGCGCAGCGCAATTTCACGATACGTCCGGATCTCGTCACCCTGCCGTTGCCCTATGTCTCCGGCAACGCCGCGGTTCCCTCGACGCTCGACGTCTATGTGAACAACATCAAGACCTATTCGCAAGACGTGCCGGAGGGCCCTTATCGGGTCATGGATCTGCCGGTGACCGGGCAGGGAACCGCCCACATCGTGCTGCGCGACTCGTCGGGTCATCTCATAGAGCAGGATGCGCCCTTCTTCGCTTCCCGCCTGCAATTGCGTCCGGGCCTCACCGACTATTCCGTCGAGGTCGGCCTCCCCCGTCGAAACTACGGGACCTACTCCGACGATTACGAGACGCGCCCCGTCGGCAGCGCGAGCCTGCGCCGCGGCGTCTATGACTGGCTGACGGTGGAGGCTCATACCGAGGACGCGCAGAACCTCGCCAACGCCGGCGCCGGCGCCGTCGTGCGCGTGCTCGACCGCGGCGTCGTTTCGGGCGCCGTCACGGGAAGCCTTTCCTCGCGCGGCGGCGGCGAACAGATTTACGGCTCGTTCGAGACGCAGTTCCGCGGCTTCTCGCTCAATCTCGCCACTCAGCGGACGTTCGGCGCCTATGACGACCTCGCCTCGGTGACCGCGTCGCTTCCGTCCGCGACCGCCTACGGCCAATCGGTGGCCTCTTATGGCGGGCTCACCTCTTTCGGTTTCGCCATCTCCGCCCGCCCCCCCAAAGAACTCGAGCGCATCGCCGTCAGCGCGCCACTCGTATTTGACAAGTCGTCCCTGTCCGCGTCGGTCGCGTGGATGCGCAATGCCGACGACTCCAAGCAGCTCATCGGAACCGTCGGCTGGTCGCGCAACATATGGTTCGACGCCTCGCTTTTCGTCAACGCATACAGCAGCCTCGGCTCGCCGCGGCAAAGCGGCGTCATGGTCGGATTGACCGTGCCGCTCGGCAACAGAGTCGTGGCCTCGTCGGGGGCGACCGTCGGACACAACCACGACTTCGTGACGACGGATGTTTCAAAAGCGCAGGACGTCGAAATCGGCTCCTACGGCTGGCGCGTGCGCGACAGCGAGGGGGATCAGTCCGACAGGCTGCGCCAGGTTTCCGGATCCTATCGCACGCCCTATGCGCGCGTTGCGGCCGGCGCGACGCAGGTCGGAAGCTCGGCGACGGGAACCTTCGAGGCCGACGGGTCGATCGCGACGCTCGGCAACGGCGTCTTCTTCTCCAACCGCATCGACGACGCCTTCGCCGTCGTCGACGCCGGAAGCCCGAACGTCGACGTTTATCACGACAACCGCCTGATCGGCCAAACCGACTCGAGCGGGCGCCTGCTCGTGCCTTATCTGCGCTCCTATCAAAACAACCAGCTGTCCCTGGACACGACGAATCTGCCGGTCAACGCGGACGTCGCGACGACCAAGGACGTCGTCGTGCCGGCCTTTCGCAGCGGCGTGCGCGTCGACTTCGGCGTGCGCACCGTCAGCGACAGCGCGGTCGTGATCCTGACCGACGCCGAGGGCAAGAACCTCAAAGCGGGGCTCAAGGGCGAGGTCGAGGGCTCAGGCGGGCAGTTCGTCGTCGGCTACGACGGCCGCGCGTTCATCAAGGGGCTCGCGGCGGCCAACCGCGTGCGCGTGGCGCTCGGCGTCGGCGAGTGTCGTGCGGAGTTCGGCTTCCAACCGGCGGAGAGCCGCCAGGTCGTCATCGGCCCCGTCGTCTGCAGGTGATCGGCGCTCTCGCGATCAGTAGCTTACGGTGACGATCACGGTGTCGTTGTAGGTTCCGGGCGACGGCGTGGATTGGCCCGAGGGAATCTGTCCGTAGAGAGTCGTGTTGACGACGGCGCCCGTGCCCGTCCCGGACACCGTCGACGCGCTGGTCCACGGCGCGGTCAGACTGGCGTTCGAATAAAGATTGTAGCTCACGTATTCGCTGTTCGTCGCTCCGCCGAGCATTTGACGCTGAGAGCCGTTCGCATAGAGGCCATTTCCGAGCGCGACAGTATAGGGAGTCGTATTGGTGCATTGCACCGATATCGTGCTCGTCGCGTTGACGTTGGCCGAAATGACGCCGATCGAGCCGAAGTTCAAGGTCGTGGCCGTGACGTAGCATTGCGGGACCACAGTCGCCGTCCAGTTGGAGCCGCCTGAATTCGTCGTCGCCGTTCCGGTGGGACAGGCCGCGGGCGACCCGGTGAGAGGGGCATAGCCATATTCGACGCCCGGCGTTCCGGTCGAGTTCCAGAGATAGGACCCCGGAACGACAGTCGCCTGATTGGCCAGAACCGAGCCGTAAACGGTGAGATTGACGCTCGCCGAGCCGGTGCTTCCAAGCGGCAGGCTGACCGTCGTTCCGTAAGGGTAGGGGGTGTAGGCGAGCACCGACGCGCCCCACGAGCCCCAGACCGTCGTTTCCGCGGCGCTCGTGTAGAACTCTTGCAGCAGCTGGTTGGCGCCATTGACGAGGACGCGGTGGCCTGACGCGTTGGTCTGGTTGCCAGGACCAAATTCGACGCAAAGCTGCACTGTGCGATTCTTGGTCCCCGTGCAGGCGATCGTGAACGGCGCCGTCGTCGTCACCGCCGCGCCGCTCAGCACGTTGACCGAGCCGTAGTTGCCGTTCGCCGGCGTGATCGAGCAGCTTTGCGCCCGCGCGGCGTCGAAGCCGAGAACGAGGAGGGCGGCGCTCAAAAGGGCCAAAAGCCTTGGCGGGGAAGCGCTGGAAAAAACGCGCGTCCCTGTGCTTGAGGACGGCGCCCGCCTGGACGCCCCGGCGCGTCCGCGCGTTAAGCTCAAAATCGAATAAGGCATGCCACCCCCTTCCCCCGGCGCGCGCGGCTAGCGACCTGCGTCAGCCAAGCTGATGGGGTCTTGCCGGGCGAGCCTAGAGGCTCGCGGTCCGCAGGCGCTTGGGACCGCGAGCCTCTAGGCTCGCATCTCAACCCGTCAAATCAAGTGCCGCAGGCTGCTAGCTCAAAGGGACTGAATCCAGGCGTCGCCGTCAAGGGCCTCCATCGTCGCGGCCTGCTCAACGCAACAGCCGCGGCGCCGCAAGCTCAGCGGAACGGCGCGAGCGCGGGGATCGCCTCGATGATCTTGTCGACGTTCTCCTTGCCGATGAGCTCGTCGGCATGAGCGAACAGCTCATGGCCGAGCGTCTGCATCTGGCCCATGTCGAGGCCTGCGCCCGTGAGCTTGCCGACGAGGCCCATGATGTTGCCGGCCGTTCCACCCAGGAGGCCGCCGAGGCCGCTCAGGGCCGCGTCGGCGAGACCTTCCGAGTGGGCGGCGGCGGCTTCGTCGATCAGCTGCTGCGCATTGGGGATCTTGGCGAGAAGCTCGGCGACAGGCCCTTCTGGCTGCGCCGTCTGCAGGAAGTGCAAGACGTGGCCGACAGCGGCCGTTGCGGTCGCCTCATCCACGCCCACTGCCGCGCCGATGCGTTGAATGAACTCTTCCATAGTTTTTCTCCTCAGGGCGCGTCCAGCCCGTAAAGCGAGTGCAGCGTACGTACGGCGAGCTCGGTGTAAGCCTCGTCGATGAGCACCGAGAATTTGATTTCCGATGTCGTGATCGCGCGGATATTGACGCCTCTCTCCGCGAGCGCACGGAAGGCCCGCGCCGCGACGCCAGCATGGCTGCGCATGCCGACGCCAATCGCCGAGACCTTGGCGACATCGGTCGCGCCCGAGAGCGCCGAATAGCCGATGGAAGCTTTGGCCTTCTCGAGGATCGCGTGGGCGCGGTCGTAATCGGCGGCGGAGACCGTGAAGGTCATGTCCGTCATGTTGTCCGCCGACACGGTCTGCACGATCATGTCAACATTGATGCCAGCCTCGGCTAGCGGCATGAACACGGCCGCTGCGACGCCGGGCTTGTCCGCGACGCGCCGCAGCGTGATCTGCGCCTCGTCGCGCGAGAAGGCGACGCCGGTCACGACTTGGCTCTCCACAATGTCCTCCTCTTTGCAGATCAGCGTGCCGCGGCTCGGATTTGCGGGATCGTCGAAGCTCGAGCGCACGTAGGTCGGGACGTCGTATTTCAGCGCGAGCTCCACGGAGCGCACTTGCAAAACCTTGGCGCCGAGCGAAGCCATCTCGAGCATCTCCTCGAAGGCCACGCGATCCATGCGTCGCGCGCGCGACACGACGCGCGGGTCGGTGGTGTAGACGCCGTCGACGTCAGTATAGATGTCGCAGCGCTCGGCTTTGATCGCCGCGGCGACGGCGACGGCGCTGGTGTCAGAGCCGCCGCGCCCGAGCGTGGCGATGCGTCCGGTCTCGCGGCAAAGGCCCTGGAAGCCCGAGACGACCGCGACCTCGCCGCGTTCGAAGCCTTCGAGCAGCCCGGCGGAATCCATATCCTTGATGCGCGCCGAGCCGTGCGCGTCGTTTGTGCGGATGGGGATTTGCCAGCCCTGCCATGAGCGCGCCGGCACGCCGATCTCTTGGAGCGCGATGGCGAGCAGCCCCGAGGTGACCTGCTCGCCCGACGCCACAACGGCGTCATATTCGCGCATGTCGTAAAAGAGCGCGGCCTCCTTGCACCAGCCAACGAGCTCGTTGGTCTTGCCGGACATGGCCGAGACGACGACGGCGACATTGTAACCCGCATCGACCTCCCGCTTGACGTGACGCGCGACATTCTTGATGCGCTCGACGGTGGCGACGGAGGTGCCGCCGAATTTCATGACCAAGCGGGGCATTTGAGTCCGGGTTGGAGGGCGGGCCGCGAAGCCCCGCCGCGAGACGAAAGGGGCTATATGCTTCCCGGGCGGTTGCGGTGTCAACCAGAGCCCAAGCCCGCCTCGTGGCTCGTTGGAGATCTTACTCATTCGGAGAAAATGACTGGGTTTGCTTACGCACGAGGCGGCGCCCGTCAAAATGGCATCAGGCTGCGCCGCCATCCCTCTTGCTGTAATTGGGAGGGCGGCGATACTCTTGCGTCCTCAAAAGAGGGAGCGGCGCCAAGCTTTGGTCGATCATGAACGCGCGGATAAGCCGGCCTTTGGGCTTTGCAGGGTCTTGGCGGTGAGGCGAACCGCTTGGAATTACGTCGTCGCGGTTCTTGCCGTGATGGGGGCGACGGCTGTGACGCTTCTCGGCGGCGACTTCCTAGCCGCGCGAGCCTTCGTCCCGTTCTTTCTCGCGACCCTCGCAGTTGTCGTGCTCGGGGGTCCGGGTCCCGGTCTGCTCGCCACGCTGTTATCCCTCATAAGCGCAAAATATTTTTTCCTGCCGCCAATTGGTTCTTTTGTGCTCGATGACACGAGCAGCCTGGCGCGAATGACGTTGTTTGCGCTGCTTGGTTTGACAATGAACGTAGTGGCGGATTTAATTTCCCGCAAACGCGGGGCTTTAACCGACGCCCTGCTGGAATCAATGAGGACGCAGTTGAGTAATGAGGCCGTGAAAAGCCTCCAGGAGAGCGAAGCGCGCTACCGACTGCTCTTTGAATCCAGTCGAGACGGGATCGTTACGGTCGACCTCTCGGGACGGATACAGGACGCCAATCCGGCCTATCAGTCGATGCTGGGCTATACGATGGACGATCTGCGGACTCTTACGTGCGGGGACATGACTCCGCCTCGGTGGCATGACATGGAGGAGGCCATCGTGCGGGATCGAATCCTTGCACAAGGAGATTCCAGAGAGTACGAAAAGGAATATATCCGTAAGGATGGCTCCGTGTTTCCGGTCAGCCTCAGGGCATGGCCAGTGCAAGACGCGGGCGGCAAAGTGATTGGGATGCGCGCCTTCGTGCGCGACATCACAGATCGTAAGCGAGCCGAGGAAGCATTACGCGTCGCCGATCGTCGTAAGAACGAGTTCATTGCGACGTTATCTCATGAGCTGCGCAATCCGCTCGCCCCCATTCGCAATGGGCTGCAGGTGCTGCGCAAAACCGGCGGACAGGGGCCATCCGCCGAGCGGGCGCGAGAGATGATGGAGCGGCAGGCCGAGCACCTTGTGCGGCTTGTCGACGATTTGCTCGAGGTCTCGCGGGTCAGTCACGGCAAAATCGACCTGAGGAAGGAGCGGCTCGACCTCGGGGCCCTCGTCAATCGCACGGTCGATCTGGAGCGCGAACAAGCTGCCTCGGCCGGGATTCTCCTTCGCGTCGAGCTGCCGGATGAGCCGATGCACGTCGAAGCCGACCCGGTCCGGCTCGCGCAAATCTTCGGCAATCTTCTCGGCAACGCCGTGAAATACACAGACAGCGGCGGACAAATCGAAGTTGCAGTCCATCGAGCAGCCGAGGAAGCTGTCGTGAGTGTCGCCGACACGGGCGTCGGCATTCCGAAGGACATGCTGCCGCACGTCTTCGATCTTTTCGTGCAGGTGAAGCGCACCCTGGGCCGGACCAAGGGAGGTCTGGGCATTGGGCTCTCGCTCGTGCGCAGCCTCGTCGAACTGCACGGCGGCAGTGTCGAGGCGCACAGCGAGGGTGAAGGGCATGGGAGCCGCTTTGTTGTGCGTTTGCCGTTATCGGAGAGCATCCAAGCGCACGCGTCGCCGCCCGAAGCGGCCCCATGCACGACGGTCCCGCCGCGGCGTGTGCTCGTTGTCGACGACACGCAAGACGTCGCCGACAGCCTTGCGCAGCTGCTCGAAATTTTGGGTGCGCGGGTTCGCGTCGCCTACAGCGGGGCGCATGCTCTTGCGGCCTGCGCTGAGTTCGAGCCGGAGCTGGTTTTCCTCGACATTGGCATGCCGCAGATGGATGGGTTCGAAACGGCGAGGCGTATGCGCAAGCTGCCGGCGGGACGTGACTTGGCATTGATCGCTCTGACGGGCTGGGGAGAGGAGGAGACTCGCCGCCGGGCGAAGGATGCCGGTTTTGACCGGCATTTGCGAAAGCCCGCCGATTTGAGGGAACTCGAAAGGCTGCTCATGGAGTTTGACTGCAGCAAGGACTGCCAAGCGATTCTTGATGAGGGCTGAGCGCTCGCGGTGGACCATTTTCAGCTGGCGCCGTAAAAACGATGGGACAGTTGCGCGCGTTGCGCGCAGGGCTGCTCGCATCAGTAGACGCGAGCCTTCGGCTCAATATAAGCCACCTCGTTGCTCATTGTATAGGAATGCACCGGGCGGTAGTCGATTGCGACGACCTTCTTGTCCTCGTCGATCGAGGCCAGCGTGTGCCGCATCCAGCGCGCGTCGTCGCGCTGCGGGTAATCCTCGCGGGCGTGCGCGCCACGCGACTCCTTGCGGTTCTCGGCCGAGACGATCGTCACTGCGGCCAGCTCGATCAAATTCCCGAGCTCCAGCGTCTCGATGAGGTCCGAGTTCCAGACGAGCGAGCGGTCGGTGACCTTCACGTCCACGCTCTCGCGCCAGATCGCCTCGATCTGCTCGACGCCCTCGGCCAGCACCTCGCCCGTGCGATAGACGGCGCAATGAGTCTGCATCGCCCTCTGCATCTTCTCGCGCAGCACGGCGGTAGGCGTTCCGCCGTCAGAGAAGCGCAGGCGATCGAGCCGCGCGAGCGCCACGTCGGCGCTCCCTGCGGGCAACTCCGGCTGCCTCTCGCCAGGCTTGACAAGTTCCGCGGCGCGCAGGCCCGCGGCGCGGCCGAACACCACGAGGTCGATCAGCGAGTTCGAGCCTAAGCGGTTCGCGCCATGCACCGAGACGCAGGCCGCCTCGCCGATCGCCATAAGGCCCGGCACGACCGCGTCGGGGTCACTCGGCGTCTTGCGCAACGCTTCGCCGTGAAAATTCGTGGGGATGCCGCCCATGTTGTAGTGCACGGTCGGAATGATCGGGATCGGCTCGCGCGTCACGTCGACGCCGGCGAAGATGCGAGCCGATTCGGAAATGCCCGGCAGGCGTTCATGCAGGATCTTCGGATCGAGATGCTCGAGATGCAGATGCGCGTGATCCTTGAGCTTGCCGACGCCTCGGCCCTCGCGCACCTCCATCGTGATCGCGCGCGAGACCATGTCGCGCGGCGCCAAGTCCTTCACGCTCGGAGCATAGCGCTCCATGAAGCGCTCGCCTTCGCTGTTGGTCAGATAGCCGCCTTCGCCGCGCGCGCCCTCGGTGATGAGGCAGCCCGCGCCGTAGATGCCGGTCGGGTGGAACTGCACGAACTCCATGTCTTGAAGCGGGAGACCCGCGCGCAGCACCATGGCGTTGCCGTCGCCCGTGCAGGTATGCGCCGAGGTCGCGGAAAGATAGGCGCGGCCGTAGCCGCCGGTCGCCAGCACCGTCAGGCCCGCGCGGAAACGGTGGATCGTCCCGTCTTCCATGTTGAGGCAGACGACGCCGTGGCAGCGCCCTTCGGCGTCCATGATCAGGTCGAGCGCGAAATACTCGACGAAGAACTGCGTGTCGTGCTTCAGCGCCTGGCCGTACATGGTGTGCAGCATGGCGTGGCCGGTGCGGTCGGCGGCGGCGCAGGTGCGCTGCGCCGGCGGGCCCTTGCCGAAATCGGTGGTCATGCCGCCGAAGGGGCGCTGGTAGATGCGGCCGTCGGTCGTGCGCGAGAAGGGCACGCCCCAATGCTCGAGCTCATAGACGGCGGCGGGGGCGTTGCGGCACAGATATTCGATCGCGTCCTGGTCCCCGAGCCAGTCGGAGCCCTTGACCGTGTCGTACATGTGCCATTTCCAATCGTCCGGCCCCATGTTGCCGAGCGCCGCGGCGACGCCGCCCTGCGCCGCGACGGTGTGCGAGCGCGTGGGGAAGACCTTGGTCACGCAAGCGACGGCGAGCCCCGCCTTGGCGCAGCCGACGACGGCGCGCAGCCCCGCGCCGCCGGCGCCGACGACCGCTACGTCGAAGGTGTGATCGACGATCTCATAGGCGCGCCCGTTGACGCTAAAGCTCGCCTTGCTCCCTGCAACCATTCTGCTGCCTATCTTTAACGTGTGAGGGCCGCGGCGTCAGCGCGGCGCTGCGATGAGCAGGATGGCGAACGCCCATGCCAAGGCGATCGCGCGCGTGACCCAGGTGTTGACGACGAGCGCCTTTTGCTTGAGCGCTTCGTCGTGGACGTAATCCAGGATGATCGACTCGGCGCCGAGCCGCGCATGGGCAGCGCCGATGGCGATGAAGGCGATCAGGACGACCGCTGGAAAAGGCCGTTCGAGCTCGGCGCGCGCCTCTTCGAAGCTGTCGCCCGTCAGGCGCGCGAGCAACCAGGCCGTAGCCAAGCCGAGCGGCAGGAGCGCGCGCGCCGTCAACCGCATGAATCGGTCATGCGACGCCCCCGAAGCGTCGGAGACGTAGGCCGCGCCGCGCCCCGTTCTGCCGCTGATGAAGGTGTTTTTGGGAGCCATGGGCCTAGCCGGCGAGAGACGAGAGGACGAAGGTTGCGACGGTCAGCGCGAGGCCGCCGACGAGCGTGCCCGTCGCAAGAAGCTCGCGGCCCTTGGGGTCCATGAACAGGCCGCGGTCCCAAAGCGCATGGCGGATTCCGCCAAGCAGATGATGGAACAGCGCCCAGACGAAGGCTGGCAGAATCAGATGGCCGAAAAGACCCGAGCCGATCCAGGAGAACGCAGAAAACCAGGCGGGACCGAAGGCGAGCGCAAGCAGGTAAAGGGCGATAAGCGCGGCGCCGAGATAGAGCGCGCCGCCGGAAATACGATGCGCCATGGACATGGCCATGGTCATCATCGGCCTGTAGACCGTCAGATGCGGCGACAGCGGGCGTCGTGCGGTCGCGCCATCGGTTTCGGCCTGCGCCATGTTTTTCCTTCCTCAATCCGCCGGCTTGCCGAGCCGATAGTTAGATCAAACCCCGCGGCGCCGCAACTGCGAAGACCGCGATGCGCGCCGCCGATTGCCCTGGCGCAGGGCTTCGCAAGGACGGCCTCCCGGAGTAAGCTGCTGTCCGACTTGTGTGCATTTGGAGCCATTGGGGGCGAAAATGGGTTTTCTCACCCGCTTCAGGAAGAGATGGGCGATCAGATCTTACGCGCGGCGGCTCCCGCGGCTGCTCGCGGCGGATTACGGGCGGTCGAAGCGCTACACGCCGCCGCAGGTCAAAGCGACGATCGAGCGCAGTGGATTGAACAGCGATTATTTCGGCTACGCCGTCGCCATGTTCTCCGACCGCGACGGCTTCGAGCACTTTCACGCCGAGCTCGGCGAAAATCGCAGCTTTGATGAGGCGCGCGCAGAGCTTTTGAGCTTCTGTTATCCCGGCGAGGACCATTTTTGGGACGGCGCCGACGCGTTCTCCTCAAACTCCGATTTTTCACCGCACGACCACGGCTCCGGAGATTTCAGCGGTGGCGGACATTATTGATCGGCCAGAAATTCGCGCCAGGCCGCGCTCGGCCCGGTCGCGCCGCAGCGATGCAGCGACGCCGCGGTTTACGGCGAAAAGCCCTCGAACACGATGGCGTCGGCCCAGTCCGCTGCGGCCAGCGCCATCTCGGGCGTGCGCACGGTCCAGGCCGTCACAGGCAGTTTCAGGGCGTGGCGAAACAGCCCCGGCGCGGTATGCGGATAATCTTCAACGTTGAAGGAGAGGAACTGCGGCCGCGTGCGAGCGAAATGCAGGAAGTGCGTGACTTCCGCGCGCTGCGCCGGGCTCAAGCCCGGCCCGCCTTCCAGATCGTAGGAGGCCCGGGCGACAATTCCGAGGGGGATGTGACCGATTCCAAGGGCCTGCCCTTCCGCCCGCAGATAGGCGATGGGATCGGGGTCGAAGCTTTTGATCGCAAGCGGGCCGTTATACTGCGCCGCAAGCTCCGCGACGCGACGCGCAAGACGGAGGTCGCCGTCAAAGCGGCTCTTCAGCTCGATGACAAGCAAACTGCGCCCGGCGACCGCGCTCAGCAAATCTTGCAGCGTGGGAATGGTCTCGGTTGTTCCGCGCAAGGCGAGCCGAGAGAGGGCGGCAGCAGTCACGCGCGAAAGCGGTCCCGTCGCCGTGGTCAGGCGGTCGAGGTCGTCGTCGTGAAACACCATCGCCTCGCCGTCGGCGGAAAGCTGAACGTCGCATTCGATGGCGTAGCCGCCCGCGATGGCGTCGCGCGCCGCGGCGAGCGAATTCTCGACGACGCCCCTTTTTGCATTGTGCAGGCCGCGGTGAGCGATGGGGCGAGGAAAGATCACGGCGAGCCCAAAATCTCGAACACCGCCTCGATCTCGACCGCCGCGTCCATCGGCAGCTGCGCGACGCCGACGGCGAAGCGCGCATGGCGGCCATTCTCGTCGAGCACCATCGCGAACAAATCCGACGCGCCGTTGACGACTTGCGGCACATGCGCGAAATGCGGCGCGCAATTGACGTAGCCGCCGAGCCGCACGGCTCGCAAAAGCTTCAAGTCGCCGACGGCGGCGTTGGCCTGGGCGAGGACGTTCAGCCCCGCCTGCCGGGCTGCGAGCAGGCCTTCCTCGAGCGAAACCCCGGCCCCGAGCTTTCCTTGATAGGCGGGATCGATCGCGCCGTCCGCGACCGGCAGCTGGCCCGAGACGAACAGCAGATTGCCGGCGCGTTGGTAAGGGACGTAATTGGCGACGGGCGCCGGCGCAGCCGGCAGCGACAGGCCAAGCATCTTGAGCCGCGCCAGCGGCGTGTCCAGAGATATGTCGGTCACGTTCACGCTCCCCGCGATTTAAATTGCGCCGTGCTGCGCAAGACCGTAATTTCATCCGCGAATTCGCGCAATGGCGGCGCGTGGCTCGGCGCCCCTCCCACGGCATGCATGCGGCCTCTCGGCCAAAGGAGACGACACTTTCATGGCTTCGATCCGGTTTCTCGCCGCGGCCCTCGTTGCGCCGCTGCTCTGGCCGTCGGTGCTTCGCGCCGAGCCCACACTCCCGCTCGCGCCGCATCGGGCGCTCTACGAGCTCTCGCTGCAGGGCGGCTCGGGGGCGAAGGCGCCGGCCCAGGCGCGCGGACGCATCGCCTTCGAGTTCACCGGCTCGGCCTGCGACGGCTACATACAAAATTTCCGCCAGACCACGGAAGTCCAGCCGGACGAGGGCGCGTCGCGCGTCTCGGACATGACTTCGGCGACCTTCGAGGCGGGCGACGGCCATGAGTTCCGCTTCAAGATCAAGACGCTCGTGGACGACCAGCCGAGCGAGGACATCGACGGCGCGGCCAAGCGAGCCAAGGACGGCTCCAAGCTCGCGATCGACATCAGCAAGCCCAAGCGCGCCAAACGAGACGCCCCAGGAACTGTCCTATTCCCGACGGAGCACATGCGCCGCATTCTGGCGACCGCCCGCGCGGCGCAGATGCTGCTCGAGGCGCAGGTCTACGACGGCTCCGGCGACGGCTCGAAGATTTTCGACACGCTGACGATCATCGGCAAGCCTTTCGACAAGCCGGCGACGGAAAAGGCGGCGCAGCTCGATGCGCTGAAAAAGCTGCGGCGGTGGCCGGTGAAAATTTCCTATTTCGAGGTCGGCAAGAAGGATGAGACCCCGTCCTACGTGCTTTCCTTTGATCTATATGAAAATGGCGTGTCCCGCGCGCTGAAGCTCGACTATGGCGACTTCGTCCTGGCGGGGGAGATGACGGAGCTGACGCTGCTGCCGGCGCCGAAGTGCGATAAGTGAGGCTTTCTTGCGATCTCGTCCCTTAGGCTTCATCCCGTGCGGGATTGATTCAAGCTTCGGATGCACCGGCGAAATGTTCCATGACCGAAATCAAAAACATCTGCGTCTACTGCGGCTCCTCCTCCGGCCATTCTCCCGCTTACGCTGAAGCTGCGGAAAAGATGGGCGTGGCGTTGGCTCACGCGAGCGTCGGGCTCGTCTTCGGCGGCGGCTCGCAGGGTCTCATGGGCCGCATCGCCCGCGCGACGCTCGCGGCGGGGGGCCGGGTCACGGGGATCATCCCCTATTTTCTGGACCAGCAGGAAATCGCGCTCAAAGGCGTGACCGAGCTGCACATCGTCCAGGACATGCACACGCGCAAGCGGCTGATGTTCGAGAAAGCCGACGCCTTTCTGGCGCTGCCCGGCGGCATCGGCACGCTCGAGGAGCTGACGGAGCAGCTGACGCTCATGCGCATCGGCCGTCACGCGAAGCCGATGGTGCTTCTCGACGTCGGGGGGTATTGGCGGCCGCTGCTCTCCTTGTTCGCGCACATGCGCCACAGCGGCTTCGTTCGGCCCGGATATGAGATGCACTATCACGTCGCCGAGCGCGTGGAAGATGTGATCCCGATGATTCTGGCGAGCGCCGCGCGCGCAAAGAAAATCCAGGCGGAAAAGACAGTGCTGGAACGGCTCTGATAGACGCGACGCCGGGCGCGACGCCCGGCGCCGGGGACAGGGTTATCGCGACAGGAACTTAGCCCCGTGCTCCGCGCATCCGCACTTCTCGAAGCAGGCGACGGCGTCCTCCTTGAGCTTCGCGACGTCGGCGAAGTAATTCTGCCTGTGGGCGGTCCAGCTGTCTTCGCACTTCTCCGAGCACGCCGTCTGCTTGTCGGTGTCGCGATCTCCCTTGTGGGTGTCGCACTCCGCGTAGGCGGCGCCGGTCATGCCGACGAACAGCGTGGCGGCGACGATAAGGGCGTAGGATTTCATCTTGCTTCCTCTTCTCTCTTGGGGTGTTTTTTTCGTTCTTTGTCCGCGCTCCCGAGCCGGGACCTGCGTCGCCCGCAATTTTCTCGGAATTTGATGGCGCTTGCAAGCTCTCCTGCACTTAATTCGGAGCGCGAAGCAATGGCCCCCCCGAAAATGGCCGCAGGCGCGGCCCCTTTACATCCGCCGGCTCCGTCTTTAAGTCTCACGCGCACACTGATCTTGCGGCGAGGAGCCGCCAAATTTGGACAGATATCCCCCCATGCGCGCAGAACCTTTGGCGCTGAAAGAAGAAATCGAGCAGTCCCTGGGACTGCTGAGGAGGCATCTTTGACGCGCCTGCCGCCGAGCGCCGCCTCTCGGAGCTGAACGCCCGCGTCGAGGACCCCGATCTCTGGAACGACGCCGCAGAAGCCCAAAAACTCATGCGCGAGCGCAACGACCTCGAGGAGCGTCTCGGGTCGCTCAAAAAGCTCGACCAGGATCTCGACGACGCCGCAACGCTCGTCGAGCTCGGCGAATCGGAGAACGACGACGCGACCGAGAAGGAAGGGGTTGAGGCGCTCAAAGGCCTGCTCTCGGAAGCCAAGCGCCTGCAGATGGAGGCGCTGTTTGCGGGCGAGGCCGACGCCAACGACACCTATCTCGAAGTCCATTCGGGCGCCGGCGGCACCGAGAGCTGCGACTGGACGCGCATGCTGTTCCGCATGTATGCGCGCTGGGCCGAGCGCAAGAAGTTCAAGGTCGAGGTCATCGAGGAGACCGCCGGCGACGAGGCGGGGCTGAAATCCGGGACGCTGCTCATCAAGGGCCACAACGCGCATGGCTGGGCCAAGACCGAGTCGGGCGTGCACCGGCTCGTGCGCATCTCGCCTTTCGATTCGAACGCGCGCCGGCACACGAGCTTCGCCTCGGTCTGGGTCTATCCAGTCGTCGACGACCGCATCGAGATCGACATCAACGAGAGCGACTGCCGCATCGACACCTATCGCTCGTCGGGCGCGGGCGGCCAGCACGTCAACACGACGGATTCGGCGATCCGCATTACGCACATTCCGTCGGGCATCGTCGTCGCCTGCCAGGCCGAGCGCTCGCAGCACAAGAACCGCGCCACCGCCTGGAACATGCTGCGCGCGCGGCTGTATGAGAAGGAGCTGGAGAAGCGCGAGGCGGAGGCCAACGCCGCGGCGGCGGCGAAGACCGACATCGGCTGGGGGCATCAGATCCGGTCTTACGTGCTGCAACCTTATCAGCTCGTGAAGGATCTGCGAACGGGCCACACGTCGGGGACGCCGGCGGAAGTGCTAGACGGCGACCTCGACGACTTCATGCAGGCGTCGCTCGCGCAGCGGGTCTACGGCGGCGGCCCGGAGAGCGTCGAGGACGTGGAGTAGGCGCTTCCTTCTCCGCCGCGCAACTGCTTCGCCGCCCTGAAAGCCCATGCGCAAGAGGCCATTCGCCCGACGCGACGCGGTGATGTGAAGCCCTTCTCCTGCGAGGGAGAAGGGGGCCCCAAACGCTCGCTCAGGCGCTACCGGCAGACCTCCTTGCCGCCGACTTTCGCGCAATGCTTCTGAGGCGCGGTGGCGGGCTTCGGCGCGGGCGGCGGCGCGCGCACGACCGGGCGGACCGCAGGAGCCGGCTTCGGCGGAGGCGGCGCAATGAAAGCGCGCTGCGGCTTCGGCTGGGACGGCGTCGGCCCCGTTTGGGGATGCGCCGCCGGCGGAATAACGGCGTGCTGCGGCTTGAGCTGCGGCTGAGCTGGCGGGCTCGCTTGCAGAGGCGGCGCCGGCGGCGGAACGACGGCGTGCTGCGGCTTCAGCAGCGGCGCGGCCGGCTCATTCGCCTGAGGATGCGGCGCGCCTGGCGCAACAGGCGAGGTGGCGGGCTTGGACAGGGGCGCGAGAGGCGTCTTCGTCGCCAGCGGAGCGCCCGACGACGGAGCGGAGACGCCCGGCTTCGTCAGCGGCGTCGTCGGCGGAAGCTGCGTCGGCAGAGCGTGGCTCGCGGGCGTCGGCGCCGCGCCCGGCGATGGCGCCGCGTGTGGCGCGAGCTTGTTGATCACGTGCGGCAGCGCGACGCCGACCGCCGCGGCGGCGCCGACCGCGCCCGCCGCCGTCAGCGCATGCGTCGCGAGTGTCTGGCCTTGCGGCGAGGTGACGACGAAGCCGTTGGCGGCGCGATTGAACTCGATCCTGTTGTGGATGTTCTCGAAGACGATGTTGCCTGGCGGCGGCACGATGTAGGCCGGCGCGACAATGTAGGCGGGGATCGGCACGAACGCCGGCGCCGGCAGCACGAAAGCCGCGCCGACGACAAAGGGCGGCGGCAGAACCGCGAAATCGAGCGGCGGCGGCGGAAGAAAGTAGACCGGCGGCGGCGGCGGCGGCAGGAAGCCCCAGACCGGATCGCCGAAATAGATCATGGGCTGGCCGACATAGACGAGTTCGTCCTCGGGCGGCGGCGGATAGCCGAAATCGATCGGCGCGAAGGACGGAGGGGGCGCCAATTCGGCGGAACGCAGCGCGAGCATGCGCTCCGCGTCGGCGGCGTGCGGCCCGTGCGGATAGCGGCGCAGATAGGACCAGTAGGCCTCGGGCGTGTCGAGGGTGCGGGCGCGGCGCCAGTAAAGAGCCTCGCGCCGCGCCGCGAGCAGCGCGCGCACGCGCTTCGCCATCGGATCGCCGGGATAGATCGCGAGATAGTCCCGATAACCCTGTAACGAGTCTTTCGCCACCGCGGCCGCGTAGGCGCCTTCGGGCCCGAGCTGCGCCATCGGCTGGTCATGCAGGGACGGGTCGAGATCCGGCCGCGGCGGCGCGCCCGCCATGCGCTCGAAGAACACGAATGAGCTTTTCGGCGGAGCGGAGTTCCATGGAACCTGCGCGCCCTTGGTGGTCTCCGAGACGCGCAGGCGCGTCTCGTCGAAGACCTGGGCGAGCGACATGCCGCCGGCGCGGATCATCTCGGCGAGCGCATGCGCATAGGGGCCGTAGGGGCCGGCGCCGTCCTTGGCGATGGCGCCCGGCGCCGTGTTGAAGGCGAGCAGCGCCCCCGCGCCGGGCTCATAGAGCGCGAGGCCGCCGGCGATCGGCTGGCCCGCGAGCGCGAACGGGCTTTCGCGTGCGGCGTCGAGCACGACGACCGCGGCTTTGAGATTGAGCGCCGCGAGCGGCTTCAGATAATCTGAAAGCCGCAGCGCCTGAAGCGGAATGTCGGTGTCGCGCGCGATCACGGCGTTGACGGGGACGAGATAGTTCTCGCCTTCGAGCTGCAGCCCGAGGCCGGAAAAATAGACGAGGGCCGCAGTCTCCGGTCCCGCCTGACTCGCTTTGTCTAAGAATTCGCGGAACGCTGCGCGGAGAGCCTCGGCGTCGAGGTCGCGCGCTCCGGTCACGTCGAAACCGGCGGCTTGCAGCGTCTGCGCGACGAGGCCCGCGTCGTTCGCTGCGGTCGGCAGCGGCTTGCCATAGGCGGCCTCGCCGATGACGAGCGCGATGCGCTTTTCGGCGGCGAAGGCGGAAGCGGACCCGGCGAAGCCGAGCAGCGCAGCGAGGAGGAGCGTGAGATGTCTGGCTTTCATGCCGGCGATCCTTAGGAGAAATTGCGTCGACAATAAGGTTTGATCGATGCCGCCTGAACCGGGGCTGAACGGGCCGCCGCCGCTCGCAGACGGCTGGCTCGCCGCCCCAGACGCCTCGCCTATATCCTCCCACGACCAAGGAGCTATGCAATGGCCGAACATTGGTTTGTTTCCGGCGCCAATCGGGGCCTCGGGCTCGAGTTCGTGCGTCAGCTCTGCGCGCGCGGCGATCGGGTGAGCGCCGGCGTGCGCAACGAATGCGCCGCGCGCGCGCTGAACGCGCAGCTCGCGCCCCAGCATGCGGCGGCGCGCGCGCTCATATTCGATATGCGCGACGAGGCCGGGATCGCGGCGGCGGCGGACGCCATCGAGGCGCCGATCGACGTTCTCGTCGCCAACGCGGGCGTGGCGGGGCCGCCGAATCAGTCGGCGCTCGATCTGGATTTCGCGGCGGCGCTCGACGTCTTCTCGATCAACGCGCTGGGGCCGTTGCGGCTCGTGAAGGCGCTCGCCGGCGTGCTCGGCGGGGCCAATCCACGCATCGTGTTCATCTCTAGTCAGCTCGGGGCGACGACGGGGCTGAAGCCGTCGAGCATGGTCTATTGCGCGAGCAAGGCCGCGCTCAACAAATTCACGCAGTGCGTCGCCGCCGAACTGCAACCGAAAAGGATCACGGTCGTCGCGCTGCATCCGGGCTGGGTCAAGACGGACATGGGCGGCCCCGAGGCGCCGCTGCACGCCGGAGATAGCGTGGCCGGCATGATCGCGACGATCGACGGGCTGACGCTGGAGTGCACGGGAAGTTTCTTGGACTATCGCGGGCGCGAGATGGAATGGTGAGCCTTCACAAATCCGCCAAAGCCGCCTGCGCCTTCTGCGTCAGCTCTCGTCGCGCTTCCTCCGTCATGAGCCGGCGCGGCGTCGCCACGTCCAGCGTCGCGAGCACCCGCGCAGGCGGCTTCGACAGCAGGAATATCCTGTCGGCCAGCGCGATCGCCTCCGACAGATCATGCGTCACGATGAGCGTCGTCACATGCGTCTCGTCGATGAGCCGCGCGATGCGCGCGCGCAATGACAGCGCCATTGCCGCATCGAGTGAAACCAGCGGCTCGTCGAGCAGCAGCAGATCCGGCTTGATCGCGAGGGCCCGCGCGAGCGCCGCGCGTCGTGCGAGGCCGAGCGACAGGCGCCCGGGAAAATGCAGCGCGTGGCCGGCGAGACCGAAAGCTTCCAGCAGCGCGGCGACCTCTTCCGCGCGCGCCAGCGGGGCCGCAATCCTAATGTTGTCCTCGACGCTGCGCCAGGGCAGAAGCCGCGGCTCCTGAAACACCATGCCGAGCCGGCTATGCGCAGGGAGCGTCACGCGGCCCGAGAAGCCGCGGTCGAGGCCGGCGATGATGCGCAGAAGCGTCGTTTTGCCGCAGCCGGACGGTCCCAGCACCGCCCCGGCCTCGCCGCGCGCGAGCGCGAGCCTCAAGCCCCGCAGCACGGGGCGCGCGACGCCCGCGGCGTCGACGTGATCCTTGGCGTCAATCTCTATGTCGAGCAGCATCGAGGCGCCAGCGCGAGACTTGTCTTTCGAGAGGCTGCGCCAAAAGCACCTCTATGGCGAGCATGATCGCCACGAAGGGCAGCGCATAAGCGAGCAGCAGACGCAGATCGAACAGCTGAAAGGCCAGATTGATCTTGAAGCCGACGCCGTTCGGGCGCCCGAGCAGCTCGACGATCAGCACGATCTTCCACACGAGGGCGAGCCCTGATCGGGCCGATGCTGCGAGATAGGGCGCGAGCTGGGGGAGCACGACATGGCGCAGGCGAGCCCGCCGACTGACGCGGAAAGCCTGCGCCATCTCGTCGAGGGCGGGGTCCTGGGCTCGGGCGCCTTCCCGCGCCAGCACCATTGCGCCGGGGAGCTTGTTCAAGGCGACGGCGCCGACGGCCGCCGCCTCGTTGAGTCCTGCCCAGACATAAGCCAGCACGATCACGACGAGCGCTGGCACGTTCAGCAGCACGACGAGCCAGGGATCGAGGATATCGTCCGCGATCCGGCAGCGGCCCATGAGATAGCCAAGCGCTGATCCGAGCCCCATGGCGATCGCGAAGGAGGCCGCGACCCGCGCGAGCGTCGCGCCAAGCGCAAGGAACAGCTCGCCCGAGCGCGCCTCGCTGAAGATCATTTCGGCGACCGGAAGCGGTCCCGGCAGATGGCGTGGATCGGAGAGCTGCGCCAGCGCCGCCCACAACAGCAGGATCGAGGCGAAGGACACGAATCGGATCAAGGCTCGTCCCGATAGAAGGTCTTGGGATCGAAAGTCTTGGCGGCGCCGACGAGCGTTTCGCCGCCCAGCTTCTCCAACGTCTGGAACAGCGTGGCGGCGTCGGCCTCCTGCTCCGCAAGCGAGCCCGTCGGCGCGCCCTCGACATAATGCTTGCGATAGAGGTCGAGCGCCGTCTTGTCCTTCGTCGAAATGCGCGCGGCGGCGGCGCGCCAAGCCTCGTCATTGGTGGCGATGAGCGCCCGCGCCTTCCTCATCATGGCGAAGAAGCGGGAGAGCGCTTGCCTGTGGCTCGCGGCGAACGCCTCGTCGAACACGTAGCCAGTGACGACCGGCGCGGCTTTCGCGCCGAGCGCCTGCTCGACCTCGCGCATGTCAATTGCGGCGCGAAAACCCTTGGCCTCGAGATCGAGCGCGAAATTCCAGAATTCCAGCACGGCGTCGAGCTCGCCCTGCTCGGCTTTCGCGGCGAGCAGCGGCGGCGCGCCATAGACGATGGTCGAGGTCTTTTCGAGATCGACGCCCTTCTCCAGCGCATAGGCCTTGAGCAGGAGCCAGCTCTTGTCGAGCGCGCCGCCAGCGACGCCGAGCTTCTTGCCGGAAAGATCGGCGACGAACTTGATCTCTTGCGCCCTGGTCATCACGGCGCCGATGGCGGTGGAGACGGGATAGAGCGTGAGCTTTCCGCCGCCGGCGCGCTCGCGCGCGACGAAGAGCCAGTCGGAAACGATGACGTCGGCGCCGTCCGAGACCAGCGCGATCTTGCCGGCCTCGGTGGACGCGAGCTCATTGACCTTGAGTTCCAGCCCCGCCTCCTGGTCGAGGCTGAAGGCGGAGACGACGGCGAGCTCCCAAGCGGTCGTGCCGGTCGCTTGGATGGCGAGACGCAGCGCGTCCGCGGCGCAAGCGGGCGCGACGAAGGCGAGGGCGGCGAGGAGGACGGCGAGACGGCGGATGATCATGGAGGTCCTGCGTTTGAACGGCCGTCCGCTTTTAGCGCAGGACTTCTGTGGCGTCGACGCGCCTCGTTTGGACAAGCCGCACGCCCCCGCGGCGAGCGGTCACCCTCCTTAAAGCAGCGGCGGATGTCGTTTTCCGCGCCGGTCAAGGATGCGACATGGGCGACGATTCGGCGGAGCCCAGAGCCCTCATGTCAGGTAAATGCTCAAAAAATTGGGTTTGTTCCGCCAAAATGGGAGTGGCTGATCATAAATCCATAATACAGATCGATTTAATAAATTTTAAGCGGACGCCCGTTCGCCGCGCCGGCGCCTTGCGCTGCAGCTCGCCAAACAGCCCCAGCAGCGCCTCGAGCGCGCCGGCCTCCAAGCTGTATTTCAAACGCTTCTCGCGGCTTCCCGGCGAAAGCGACGTGACGAGCCAGCTCGACCGGCTCAGTTCCAAAGAAACGAAAATGGCGGCAAACTGCGTGCGGATAGCGGCATGGCGAGAAGCCGATAATCGCGCGCCTTTTCGCCGATGGGCAACCGAAGCCGTGGCGACGAAAGCTCTCGCTGCTCCTTCAATCCGCCGCCAGGATCACATCGGTCGGGCTGAAGCTCGCGATCACTTTTGCGCCCTCCTTCAGATCTAGGTCCTCCGCGGTCTGCCGCGCGATGACCGCAGTCATGGTCTTGCCGGCGCCGATGTCCACGATGAGCTCGCTGTTGCGCTCGGCGTCGGTGCGCCGGCGCACGGCGCCGTGAAAACGGTTGCGACCCGAAAGACTGGCCTCGTCGAAAGGCGCCAACCGCACGAAAGACGACTTGACCAGGGCCAGCGCCTTGCGCCCGGGCTTGAGCTCCAGCTCCTCGGCGGCCTCGTTGGTGACGACCGCGTGCAGCAGGGTCTCCTCCGAGACGCGCAAAGTGACCTCGACGTCGACTGGCCATTTGCGCACCTCGATGACCTCGGCCTGAAACACGTTGCGCGTCGAAATTTTTACCCCCACGCTCCAGAGCAGGAACTTGTCCTCGCCGGAGAGTCCCTCCTGCGCGATGGCCGAGGAAATGCGCGACATGCGCTCCTCGAGCCTGTGGAACACCTCTATGAGCCGGCGGCCCTCTTCCGTGACCATGGCGCCGCCGCCGGCGCGCCCGCCGGCCTTGGTCACGAAGGCCGGGCTCGGCAGCAGGTTGTTGATGGCGTCGACGGCGTCCCATGCCGTCTTGTAGCTGAAGCCTGCGGCCTTGGCGGCCTTGGTGATGCTGCCATGCTCGGCGACGGCCTCGAGCAGCTTGATCCGGTCGCGCCCGACCAGCAGCCGCCCGCCGCTGCGTAGCGCCAAATACGCATCGATCTTGTCGCCCATCGTCACGCTGCCGTTCTCCAGATTCGGCGCCGCCGATAGCGTCTTACTCTCAACGTGCAGCCAATCCAAACGGCGCGGGACGCCGCTTGCGCCGGGACGTCAGCGCTTGCTATGCCGAGCCATCCTCCGTGCGCGAGCCTGCGATGTCGCCTTTTTCCGTTTATCTTCGCGTCCTTCAACAGCTCAAGCCGCACGCGCGGCTGGCCTATGGGCTGGTTGTCGCCAATCTGGCGCTCGCCGCCGCGCAATTCGCCGAGCCGATACTCTTTGGGCGCATCATCGACCTCATGACGAGCGCGCAAGCGCAGAGCTCGACTTTGAGCTTCGGCGGTCTGCTGCCGACCGTCGCGGCCTGGGCGGGTTTCGGCGTTTTCTCGATCGTCGCCTCGATGGCTGTGGGGCTTGAGGCCGATCGCCTCGCCCATCGCAGCCGGCTTGCGGCAATGGCCGAATATTTCGACCATGTGTTGAACCTGCCGCTGAGCTTCCACGCCAAGGTCCACAGCGGTCGCCTTTTGCAGTCGATGCTGGAAGGCGCCAGCGCCATGTTTGGCCTGTGGCTGTCGTTCTTCCGCGAGAACTGCGCCTCCTTCATCGCGCTGTTCCTGCTGCTGCCGGCGACGCTGTTCTACAACTGGCGCCTCGCCAGCGTGCTAATCGCGATGGTCGCCGTCTTCTATGTCACGACGGCTTTCGTGCTGCGCCGAACCGACAAGCTGCAATCCGCCGTCGAGAAGTATAACGCGGCGCTCGCGAGCCACGCCTCCGACGCGCTCGGCAATGTGCCCGTGGTGCAAAGCTTCACGCTGGCGCAGCGCGAGTCGCAAGAAATGCGGCGCATCATCAGCGAGGTGCTCAACGCGCAGATTCCTGTGCTGTCCTGGTGGGCGCTCGTCGTCGTTGCGAGCAGAGCTTCGGCGACGCTCACGGTGCTCGCGATCTTTATGCTCGGCGCCTATCTGCACATGCGGGGCGAGGTGTCGATCGGCGAGATCGTGACCTTCATCAATTTCGCGACCATGCTGATCGGGCGCCTGGAGCAGGTCGTCGGCTTCACCAACTATCTGTTCCAGCAGGTCGCCAAGCTCAGGCAGTTCTTCGAGACGCTCGACACCCACCCCCTCGTCGCCGACAGGGCGGGCGCGAAGGACGCCGGGCGGGTCAAGGGCGCCGTCACTTTCGAGAACGTCAGCTACTCCTATGACGGCATGCGCATGGCCGTGCGCGGCGTGAGCTTTTCCGTCGAGCCGGGCGAAACCATCGCGCTCGTCGGCGCGACGGGCTCGGGCAAGTCGACGACGCTCGGACTCCTGCACCGCGTGTTCGATCCGCTTCAAGGACGCGTCGCCATCGACGGCGTGGACATTCGCGATCTGACGTTGAACTCGCTCCGCCGCAACATCGGCGTCGTGTTCCAGGAGCCGATGCTGTTCGCGCGCTCGATCGAGGAGAATCTACGTATCGGCAAGCCCGACGCGACGCTCTCCGAGATTCAGCTGGCGCTGGACCTGGCGCAGGCCAACGTCTTCGTCGCGCGCCAGAGCGACGGGATCGACACCCTCATCGGCGAGCGCGGGCGCTCGCTCTCGGGCGGCGAGCGCCAGCGCCTCTCGATCGCCAGGGCGCTGTTGAAGGACCCGCCGATCATGGTGCTCGACGAGGCGACGAGCGCGCTCGACGCTGAAACCGAGCGGCAAATTCAAAAAGCGCTGGAGGCGGCGACGAAGGGGCGCACGACCTTCGTCATCGCGCACAGGCTTTCGACCGTGCGCAACGCCGACCGCATTCTGGTGTTCGAGAACGGCGAGATCGTCGAGAGTGGCTCGTTCGAGGAGCTGGTGGAGCGCGGCGGCAAGTTCGCGGCGCTGGCTGCGGCGCAGCTCCTGACGCCGCAGGCCGCGCAGGCGTCGATCGAGGCGGCGCTGCCGACGGGATGAAGCTCAGCGAGAGTCGCGGGCCATAGGTTGCGACAGAGCACGCTCGCTGGCCCTGCATCGCTCGAATCGAGGACCGCGAGCGTCAGTTGTGGGCGATGTAGTCGATCGCCGTGTCGACCTCGGGGCTGGAGCCCATCTGCGCCCGCGACTTTTCGAGCGCCTCCTTGACGCTGCTCACGAGCGGCACGACGCCCTCCTTCGTCCTCAGCTGGACGCTTACCGGATAGTCCCCATAGGTCGTGGTGGACAAGACGAAGTTTCCGGCGTCGTCGGGCGCGAGCGTCCGCGTCGGGTCATAGTATGTCTTCGGGTCGAGCTCGAAGGTCGCGGCATAGGCGTCCTTCGGCGCGTCCTTGACCTCGAACTGAATGCGATAGTGTTTCCGGCCTTTGGACTCGACGAAGATCGGATCGCCGCGCTCATTCGTCAGCAGGCGCGCGTGGAGCTGCGGTAAGGTTCGGATCACGTTCGATTCCTCCCACCTGTGCCGGTCTTTTCCAGTTCAGCATATATTTCGTTCGATATTCGTCAACTTTCTCTCGAAGCTCGCTCTCTATCGCCGCCATAGGCGGCGGAGGGGGATCGAAGGGCCAGATGTCCTGACTGATCGCGTCCTGGACCTTCTGCATGACCGACGCCTGGATTTCGGAGACTTTCGCAATGGGCTCCGGAAGATGCAGCGCCTGCTCCAATTCAACATAGAACCCATTGATGCTGCGGGAGAGCTCCTTCGCCAGCAACGCTCTCGCCACGACCTTTTCCTGCCCGACGATCACTCTGACCGTAAACCAAATACAGACGCCGAGGACGCCCGCAGGAAACAAAAAGGAGGGCAGAGCGGCGCGAAGAACCTCGAGGGCGCTCTGATCCGCAGGCAGCTTCGCCTCAAACATCGCGACGACGGGGGGCGCGAGCCCCAGCCCCGCCAGCGCTGCGCCAAGGTCGCCGGCGTAGGCATAGATTGCGCCCAGCTTCACAAACCACTGGCGCCTGAGTCTCCCGCCGCCGATCATCCACGGCAGCAGCTCGTTGCACAGCTTTCGCAAGACCTCGTGGTCATCCGGCCTTAAGATCGAACTCATAGGCATCTTTCCAAAACTCGTATTCGGTCACCCGCCGATCATTGGAGTGGAGACGTCGCGCTATGTCAATCGATCGCGAAGATTGAAAAGGCGCGAAAAGCCCCCCGGAAATAATCGCTTCGCGCCACACGCGGCGGAACGGGGTGATCTCTTCACGCAGTTTAGGGAGTTCCCGCCTAAAAGGCGTGAGCGCGGCGGGTCGAAACTTGCCCGCCGGCGCGGACGGCGAATCGCATCCGGCGCCCCTCACTCCGGCGTGTAGACGTTTCCGTCCGGCCCCTTCCAGCCCTTGCCGGACTCATAGAAGCGGTACTCCTCGTCGAAGACCACCTTCTCGCCGGGCGCGACATATTGCTTGCCCTTCGGGTCGGTGCTGCGCGGCGCCGTCACGTAGTGCTTGCTCGACGAGCAGCCTTCGGGATATTTCGTCCCTTCCGGCTTGCACTCGAGATTGGCGCCCTCGGGAAACAGCACCGTCGCGGTGAAGAAATATTCGAAGCCCTTCTCGCCCGTCGCGTGCATCTCGAGCCGTTCGGTGTTTCCGGTCTTGAACTCCTCGATCTTCGCGGGCTTGTCGAAGCGCTGCTTGAGCAGGTTCTCAAGCACTTGCCTCGCCTCCGCTTCGGTTATGTCGCAGCCGCCGAACAGGCAGAAGGCCGCTGCGCGCTCCGCGCCGACCGGCGCGACGGCCAGGGTTGCAGCCAGCGCCAGCGTCTTGAGCATCATGCCCCGCATGTTTTTGTTCCTTGTCTTGGTCGAAAGCGGCCGAAGCCTTGAGCGTCTCATATTAGCGAGCGAAAGCGCCAAGGGAAAGCGCGTGCGCGCCCAGAATCCTTCCGTTTCCCGGTCGCTCTTCGGAAGCGCTCCAAACTATTCGAATTGACCCGAAGTCTGCGCGTTCCTATAGATTTTCTTCGCGTCAGGCTTGCGCTTTTAGGGGAGGCCCATGAAGAAACCGCATCGGCGCGCCGGCAGAGCGGCGATATTCGCCG
Source organism: Methylocystis sp. (assembly GCA_035624015.1). Lineage (GTDB taxonomy): Bacteria > Pseudomonadota > Alphaproteobacteria > Rhizobiales > Beijerinckiaceae > Methylocystis. The sequence continues at coordinate 1,361 of DASPSI010000084.1, read as the reverse complement.
CCGCTTTTGCCGTCGGCTCGCCCGTCTTAGCGACGGCGAGCGGCGAGGAACGGCGGCTCGAAGAGCTCGGGGCCCGGCTCTTCAGCGACTCGAGCCTCTCCGAGCCCCCGGGCGTCGCCTGCGCCTCCTGTCATAATCCAAAGAACGCCTATCTCGGCGTCAACGGCTCGTCCGTCCCTGCTGTCGCGCGCGGCGCGACCGGCGCGCTCGGAACCCGCAAGCCGCCTTCCGCTATGTACGCCTCTTTCACGCCGCCCTTCGGCTTCGTCACCAAGCTGAACGAGATAACTCACAAGCGGGAGAAGGTCCCCGTCGGCGGACAGTTCCGCGACGGGCGCGCGTCTACCCTCGAGGAGCAGGCGGCGGGGCCGCTGCTCAATCCCACCGAGATGAACAATCCCTCCAAGGCGGCCGTCGTGAATAAGGTTCTTCGCGGCGACTATGCCGATCTCGCCCGCGCAGCGTTCAAAGACAAGGTCGACGGTCCTGAAGCCGCATTTGCGCTGATCACGCAAGCCATCGCCGCCTATGAGCGCACGGACGCATTTCATCCCTTCTCATCGAAATTCGACGACGTGATGCGCGGCAAGGCCCAATTCACGCCGCTCGAAGCCGAGGGTTTCGGTCTGTTCAAGAATCCGCGCAAAGGCAATTGTCTCGCCTGCCATGCGGGGGGCGGCCCGAATCCGTCGTCGGAACCCGGCGGGTCGATGTCACACGATCCTAAGGACTGGCTTTTCACCGACTTCACCTACGACGCGCTCGGGGCGCCGCGCAACGCGGCGATCCCCGCCAACGCCAATCCGGAAAATTACGATTTGGGCCTCTGCCGCCGCGAGGGCCTTGCGACCATGGCGCCGAAGGGCTTCGACGTCGAGACTGTGTGCGGCGCCTTCAAAGCGCCGACCTTGCGCAACGTCGCGCTCGCTGCGCCCTACTTCCACAACGGCTCGGTCGCGACCTTGCGCGAGGCCGTGGCTTTCTATGCGACGCGCGATGTCAATCCCGAACGCTGGTATCCCAAGGGAGCGGACGGCGCGCCAAAGAAATTCGACGATCTGCCCGAGAAATATCAGCGCAACGCCAATGTCGTGGAGGTTCCTTACGACCGGCGCTTAGGTGAGAAGCCGCGGCTCTCGGAGCATGAGATCGATGCGATCACGGCTTTTCTGCAAACGCTGACCGACGCGCCCGCCCCATAGCGGCCTCGGCTTATTGCGTCAAAAGTCCGAAAAGCCGGGAAACGTCATTGCGAGCGGAGCGAAGCAATCCAGGGGCCTCGCCAGCGCGCGTCGCGGGATGCTCGCGCGTCCGCTGCGCGGCGTTTTCCGTTGCCTCCTCGACTCCTGGATTGCTTCGCT
>DASPSI010000006.1:0-20332 GCA_035624015.1 Methylocystis sp. | reverse complement strand
GTCGAGCTCGGCGAGGCGAACGTGTATGGCGGCTCGGACTGGTTTGGGATCAAGCGCGCGGGCGCCGGCGCGCTCAAGGGCGTCGAGACCGCGCCGCTGGCGCTGGGCCTGCCGGCGCTGCTCGCTTTGCTCGGGGCGATGCTCTTCGTTTGGACTTATGAGGGGCGGCGGTGACGGCGCCTTTCGTCGGTCTTCGCTGCCGTCCGCAAGCCAGCGAAGCGCTCCTTAGCCGCCGTTGAGCGCCAGCGCGACGCCCGCAAGAATCAGCGCCACGCCCGCCGCGTCGCGCAGGCTTGTTCGCTCCGCGAACAAGCTATGCGCGGCGAGCTGCGCGAAGAGAACCTCGGCGAGGCCGAGCGTGCGCACGCGCGCGGCCGAAGCGAGCGCGAAAGCGAAAAACCAGAACAGCGTCGCCAAGGCGCCAAGCCCGCCGGCGCCAAGCGAGGAGCGCCATTCGCGCGCGAGGGCGGAGAGCGTGGCCCGATCGGCGCCAAGAAGCCAGACGAAGATCACAAGCGCCTGCGCGGTCAGCCCCAGCGCCAGAATTTCAGCCGCCGCGACGACGAAGGATGCGCCCTTGAGCGCGAGAATGGCGTCGCGAAAGCTCACCGTCGCCACGGCGAAAGCGGCGGCCGACGAAAGGCCGTAGCCCACGGCGCGCCGGGTCGAGCGCGCGTCGTCGCGCGGCGCGTAGAGTCCGATCGTCGATGCGGACAGGATCAGCACGCCCGCTGTCGCGCAAGCTGCGGCGATGACGAGCGAGACGCTGGGCGTGCCGCCCTGGAGCAAGGCGCCGAACAAGACGATCTGCATCGCCTCGGTCTTGGTCAAGGCGGTCGCGACGACAAAGGATTTTTCGCGCATCGCCAGCAGCATGAGCGCGGTCGCGAGCACCTGCGCCGCGGCGGCGACGGCGACCGCAATCACGGCGCGCGCCGCCGGCGGAGGCGGAAGCTCGCTGGTCGCGAAAGAGATGAGCGCCAGGAAGACGAGCGCGAAGGGCAAGCCATAGAGGAAGCGCACGAAGGTCGCGCCCCCAGTTCCAATGCGCCGCGTGAGATCATGCTGCGCGGCGTTGCGCAGCATTTGCGCGCCGGCGGCGATGAGCGTGAAGGCGGCCCAGGCGTAAGAAGGCGGCGTCATGACAGCTCGTCATGCAGGCAGCGCGACGACATTCCCGCCGTCGTCGCGTGTGAAGCGAAGCGATCCAGGAATCGAAGGCGCAACCTATGACGCCAAAGCGCATGGCTCCCTCGGAGCACAGCGATCGCTGGCGCGGCTCCTGGACTGCTTCGCTTCGCTCGCAATGACGACCCCAGCCGCTGGCGGCGTCAAGCGCCGCCGCACATGTGCTCGGCGTCGGGCAGCGACCATCCCTGCCCCGTTCGCTTGTTCACCGCCGAATAGACCTTGCCGCGATCGTCGCCCTTCGGGCAGTCGCTCGGCACAGAGACGAGACACAGCGTGACCAGATCGCCGACGCGCGAGCGCCGCACCGCCTCGACCGTCTCATAGCTCACGCCGACGATCCCATTGGCGTAGGACACCGCGGAGCCGCTGTCCGGCGCGCCCTCCAGCCGCGACCCGAGCGACGCGATCTGCGTCGAGACGCATTGCCCGACGCGTTTGGGAACGGCGCCGTCGCTCGCGTCGACGAAATAGCGCGGCTCGCCGATCTTCCAGGCGCAGACGCGCGCATGGGCGTTGGTCCAGCAGGCGCCTGCCGGCGCAAGCGCGCCGAGCGGCGTCCGCGCGCGCGCAGCGCCGCGCGCCTCGTTCCAGAAGCCCTCGGCCCTGCCCGGCCCAGCGAGGCTGACGATCGCGAGATATTGCAAGTCCCCCGAGGGCCCGAAAGTCCCGAGTTCGAAGCCGCCGTGCTCGCCAGGCGTCATGCGGCAAACGCCGTCGATGAATTTCTTGCCGTCGACCTCCAGCAGGCAGTCGACGTCTTTCGCGCGTGCGGAAGAGGAGGCGAGCGAGGCTGCGCCAAGCGCGACGCCCATAGCGAACAGGCGGTGAAGCGACATCGAACTACTCTCGATCCGTAGAATTTGAAAAGGGATGATATTTGCTGGCCTGGCGATGTCAATGAGCCGGCCGAACGCGGCGCGCCTCCCAATCGAGACGCGCCGCATGAGGACATGAGGCGCTCAGTCCTCGGACTTCTCCTCGCTATATTCCTCAAGCTCCAGCCACATCGCGTTGAGAATCGCGAAAGCGCAGGCCAAGCCCAATCCCAAGATCCAGGAAAAGTACCACATCGCTCTCGCTCCTCAGTAATAGTAGTCTTCGCCGCGCAGGACATCGGTTTCCAGAACAGGGCCGCGCATCACGCGATAGGCCCAAGCCGTGTAGGCCAGCACGATCGGCAGAAACACCGCGACCGCCGCGAGCATCAACGCCAGCGTCAGGGGGCTCGACGACGCGTCCCACACCGTCAGGCTTTGATCGGGATGGGTCGACGACGGCAGCAGAAACGGAAACAGGCTGAAGCCCGCCGTGAGGATCACGCCAGCCACCGACACGCTGCTGAAGACGAGCGCCGTCCGCCCCGCGCCTCGCAAGAGCGCCGCCGCAGCCGCGAGCGCGCCCGCAAGCCCTAAGAGAGGCGCCGCCATCGCCGCCGGCAAGGCGCGATAAACGTCGAGCCAGGCGCCTTTCTCGCGCAGCACGGTCTTCCATAGCGGATTGGACGGCCCCGCGTGATCGACCGCGCCTTGCACGACATAGCCCTCCAGCCCGAACGCCGTCCACAGCCCCGCGACCGAGAACAGCGCGACGAGCGCAACGGCCGCAACGGCTCCCATCCGCGCGCAGCGGGCGGCGAGCTCCCCTTGCGTCTTCGAGACGAGGTAGCTCGCGCCTTGCATAGCGAGCATCGCGACGCTGACGAGTCCGGCGACGAGCGCGAAGGGATTGAGCAAGCCGAAGAGATCGCCCTCATATTGCGGCTGCAGCGTGCGGTCGATGTGATAGGGCACGCCCTGCAGCAGATTGCCGAAGGCGACGCCGCACACGAGCGCGGGGACGAGGCCCGACACGAAGAAGGCCCAATCCCAGGCCGCGCGCCACGACGACGATAAGAGCTTGCTGCGGAAGGTCAGCGCCACCGGGCGCAGGATGAGGCCGATCAGCACCAGCATCATCGCGAGATAGAAGCCCGAGAAAGAGGCGGCGTAGAGCGGCGGCCAAGCGGCGAAGGCTGCGCCGCCGCCGAGCACGAGCCAGATCTGATTGCCTTCCCACACCGGGCCGATCGCGCTCATGAGCACGCGCCGCTGCGCGTCGCTTCGCGCCGCGAAAGGATGTAGAATCGCGACGCCGAGATCGAAGCCGTCCATCACCGCAAAGCCGATCAGCAGCACGCCGAGCAGCGCCCACCAGATGAGGCGCAAGGTTGCATAGTCGAGCAGCATGGTCGCGTCTCCTCATTCGGCGGCGGCGGGAGCGGGCGCGAGGGCGGGCTCGTCCTCGCTCTCGGGCCCTATCCACACATATTTCACGATGAGCCCAACATCGATCAGCGCGAGCGCGCTGTAAAAGGCGACAAAGCCGATCAGGCTCAAGAGCACGTCCCTCGCCGGGATGTCGGAGGCGCCAAGGAAGGTCGGCATGACGCCGTCGATGATCCAAGGCTGACGGCCGTATTCGGCGACGATCCACCCGAGCTCCGCCGCGATCCACGGCAGCGGCAGGCTATAGAACGCCAGGCGCAGGAACCACGGCTTGCCGCAGCGGCGCCGGCTCGCGAGATAGAAGGCCGCGCCGAACAGGGCGATGAAATAGAAGCCGAGCGCCACCATCACGCGAAAGGACCAGAACAGCACTGGAACGTTGGGGACCGTGGACAGCGCCGCCTCGTGAATCTGGGCGGCGGTCGCATTCTCGATGTCGGGACGGATCTTTTTCAAGAGCAGCGCGTAGCCGAGGTCGCGCATCGGCGCTTCGAGTTCCGAAGGGATGTCGAGGCCCGGAACGCCTCCGTTCTTCTCCATCCACTCATAGGCGGGCAGCCCATGATGAATCTGCCGCTCGGCGTGGGCGACCAGGTCCTTCACGCCTTCCACGGGCCTGTCGATCGAGCGCGTCGCGATGAGTCCCAGGACCCAGGGTATCTCGACCTGATATTTTGTCGTCTCGCTCGCGACATCCGGTATGCCGAACAGCGTGAAGGACGCCGGCGGCGGCTGCGTCTCCCACATCGCCTCGATGGCGGCGATCTTCATTTTCTGGTTGAAGCCCGCCGTGTAGCCGCTCTCGTCGCCGAGCACGACGACCGACAATGCGGATGCGAGGCCGAAGCTCGCCGCCACCGTCATCGAACGGCGAGCGATGTCGCGATGACGCTTCCGCAGCAGATAATAGGCGCCGATCGAGAGCACGAACATCGCGCCCGTGACATAGCCGGCGCTGACCGTATGCACGAATTTCGACTGCGCGACGGGATTGAAGAACACTTGCGAAAAGGAGGTCAGCTCCATGCGCATCGTCTGCGCGTTGAACTTCGCGCCGACGGGATTTTGCATCCAGCTGTTGGCGACGAGAATCCACAGCGCCGAGAAATTGCTGCCCAAAGCGACGAGCCAGGTGACGGCAAGATGCTGAACCTTGCTCAAGCGGTTCCAGCCGAAAAAGAACAGGCCGACGAAGGTCGCCTCGAGGAAGAAGGCCATGAGGCCTTCGATCGCGAGCGGCGCGCCGAAGATGTCGCCGACATAATGCGAATAGTAGCTCCAGTTCGTGCCGAACTGGAACTCCATGGTCACGCCGGTCGCGACGCCCATCGCGAAATTGATGCCGAACAGCGTGCCCCAGAACCTCGTGGCGTCGCGCCACACCGACCGTCCGGTCATGACATAGACGCTCTCCATGATGGCGAGGAGCAGCGACAGGCCGAGCGTGAGCGGCACGAACAGGAAGTGATAAAGCGCTGTCAATGCGAACTGCAGCCGCGACAGCGTCACGACGTCGAGATCGAGCATGATGGTTTTCCTTGTGGCCTCATTGATGCGCCGGAGCGCCGCGGGTGAGGGCGGCTACCGCATTTTCCGGCGTCACGCGCATTCTATGCGCGCCAGCGAAAAAGGCAAAGAAGAGCAGCGCAAGCGCCGCCGCCTTGAATATCAGCGCCGCCGCGATCTCGAAGCCGAGCTTTCCTCTGCGCATGAGACTCTCCCTTGCGGCCGCAAGCGCCGATCCGCCGCGGGTGGACGTTCGCACGCCAGCATAACCGAACGAAGAAAACCAGCAGCGACTTAGTCGCGTTTGCCAGCGACGAGCGCGCCCAGCGCCTCGGCGCCGGCGATCTCGATGGCGCCGCGACGGCTGCATCGCCTTCCACGGCAAGGCGACAGTCGAGAAGAGCGCGACGCGCGAGCAGGTCTTGGAGACGCTGGGCATGGCGGTCTATATGGGCGCGAGCCCGTCGGCGATGTACGCCAGCCACGCCCTCGCCGCCTTCGACCAGTTTGCAACCGCGAAAGCGCGGACCGCCGCTTGACGCTCTTTGCGCATGCTTTCGTGCTCTTTGTGCCTTTATGGTGAATATGAACCGCAAAGACACGAAAAACGCGAAGGCGCCACTTAATCGGAAAGGAGAATGATATGTTTCTAGGAAGCCTTCTCGCCCGCTTTGCCGCCGGCGGCCGCTCCGCCCGCGCGCTGCGCCAGGCGCGCGGCGGCGCCTTCGTCGCTTAAAGGCGATGGACCTCATCGCGGCGCTCAGCGGCGTCGGCGTCGGCGTCGTGCAGGGACTGATCGGCGGCGGCGGCTCCGTGCTCGGCGTGCCGGCGCTGATCTATGTCGTGGGTCTCTCCGATCCGCATCTCGCCATCGGCACCAGCGCGCTCGCAGCGGGCTTGTCCGCGCTCGTGAGCCTCGCGGCCTATGCGCGCTCGCGCCACGTCAAATGGGGCTGCGGCCTAGCTTTCACGACGACGGGGGCGCTCGGCGCGCTCGCGGGCTCTTCGCTCGGCATGGCGTTTCCAGGAGAGCGCCTTGTCGCTTTGTTCGGCGCGCTCATGATCTTCATCGCGCTCGTCATGGCGCTCGGCAGGCCCATCGGCGGCGATCCGCATGTGCGGCTCGACCTCCGCTCGGCGTCGCGGCTCGCGCCGTTTCTCTTGGCCTATGGGGCCGGCGTTGGCTGCCTGTCGGGCTTTTTCGGCATCGGCGGCGGATTCCTCGCCGTGCCGGGTCTGCTTGCCGCGACCGACATGCCGCTGATTTTCGCCATCGGCACCTCGCTGATCTCCGTGTCCGTCTTCGGACTGACCACGGCGGCGAACTATGCCTTCGCCGGGCTCATCGACTGGCGCGTCGCGGCTTTCTTTCTCGCCGGCGGCGCGCTCGGCGGCGTGGCGGGCGCAAGGCTCGCGCGCCTGCTCGCCGCAAAGCGCGGCGCGCTCGCGCGCGTCTTTTCGGTCATCGTCGCCCTGGTCGGCGTCTTTCTGATCGCGAAGACCATCTTTTGATTTCTTCTCGTCCGTAACCTTTCGAACCGTCGCCGGTATAAAGAGCAAACCGGGAGCGGCGCCTTGGACAGCACCTCAGACCTCTGCAGGACCGCGGCTGGCGACGCGGTCGCCTTCCAACGGCTCGTCGAGGCGCAGCAAGCGCGGGTGTTCGGCTTTCTCGGGCGGATGGGGCTCGACGCCGCGACGAGCGAGGACATCGCACAGGACACGTTCCTGCGGGTCTGGCGCAACGCCAGGAGCTTCGATCCGAGGCTCGGCGCCGCGTCGACATGGATCCTCGCGATCGCGCGCAACCTCGCGCTGACCCATCTCTCGCGCGCGTCGCATCGCCGCGAGGTCAGGAACGACGAGGCGGCGGCGCAAGCCCCCTGCCACGCGCCGCTCGCCGACGAAGCGCTCATGCGCAAAGAGCAGCGCGCGCGGCTCGACGCCGCGCTCGAGCGGCTTGCGCCCGCCGAGCGCAGTATTCTGGCCGCGAGCTATGTCGAGGGCCTCGACCTCGCGTCGATCGCGCGCATCGAGGACTGCTCGACGGGCGCCGCGAAAGCGCGGCTGCACCGGGCGCGGGAAAAGCTCAAACGAGTTTTGGGCGCCACTTGAGCCGCGAGCCTGGAGGCTCATGGTCCGCGGGAGGTCAGGACCGCGAGCCTCCAGGCTCGCACACGAAGCACCAAAGGAGCAGCACGATGGCTGACGATCTCGACCGTCTCTTCAAAACCGCGGCGCATGAGCCGCCGCAGGGCTTCGCCGCGCGCGTCGCCGCGCTTTCGCGCGGCGTCTCACAAGCCCCTGCCCCGCCGCCGTTCTCGCTCTGGCGGCTGGTCCCGCTCGCCGCCAGCGCGGGGCTCGGCGCCCTGCTCGTCGCCGAGTTCGCCCTCTTCGCCTTCGTCACCGCCGCCGCACAGTGACTTTCCCGCCTGGAGCCCCGACATGACTGATCTGCCTCTTCCCGCCGCTCTCCGCCGCCCCATCGTCGCCGCGCTGCTGTCGCTTGCGCTGCCCGGGCTTGGCCAGCTCTACAACGGCGCGCTCAACAGAGCTCTGTGGACATTCCTGGCCTTCGCGCTCGCGGGCATGCCCGGCGGCCTGTTCGCCACGCTCTATGCGCCGAGCCCGCTCATGGCGCCGCTGCTCGCGCTGGTCGCGCTTCTCACGCTTGGCATATGGCTGTGGTCGATCGTCGACGCCTGGCGAGAAGCGAAGCGCGCGGAGCCCGCGCTGCGTCGAGACTGGCAGGTCAGCGGGCTCTACGCCCTGCTGTTCCTCATGGGAAACGCCGCGCTTTATCTCGGCCTCGCGAGCGGCATGAACAAGCATCTGGTGCAGAGCTTCTTCATCCCCACCGACAGCATGACGCCGAGCGTGCTGCGCGGCGATTATGTCTTCGTCGACAAGCGCTACAATTGTCCAAGCTGCAAGGAGCGCGTCGCGCGCGGCGACGTCGGCGTCTTCGTCTATCCGAACGACCGCACGCTCTATTACATCAAGCGGGTGATCGGGCTGCCGGGAGATCGCGTCGCGCTCAAAGGCCCCGCGCTCTTCGTCAACGGCGAGCGCATTTCCGGCGCAGAGACCCTGGAGGGCGGCCGCCTCATAGTCGACGAGCAGTTTGGCGGGCGCAAGTGGCGCGTCGAATGGAGGAAGGAGACGAGCGCGGCCGAGTCCGAATATGTTGTGCCGCCGGGGGAGATATTCGTGCTCGGCGACAACCGTGACGAGGCCAAGGACTCCCGCAGCTTCGGCTTCGTGCCGCTCTCCGATCTCGTCGGCGACGCGCGCCAGATTTGGTTCTCCCGGGGAGACTCCGGCCTGCGTTGGGAGCGCGTCGGCAAGTTGATCGACTAACGCCCACGGGAGCGCCTCGTCTCGGCCTAAGCGCTCCCTACGGCCCCCCGCGCAGCAAGCTCAAACGCGGCCCTCTCGCTTGCGCCTTGCCCGAAAAACCCCCAAATAGCAAAAGAGACACGAGGCTTCCGCGCTTCGGACGGAGCGAGACTGGGCTAACAGGAAAGATGCGCGATCCTTACGAGGTTCTTGGCGTCGCCAAAACGGCGAGCGCAAGCGAGATCAAGAAGGCTTACAGGCAGCTCGCCAAGAAGCACCACCCCGATCACAACAAGAACGACCCCAAGGCGGCGGCCAAGCTCGCCGAGGTCAACTCCGCCTATGAGATCGTCGGCGATCCCGACAAGAAGGCGAAATTCGACCGCGGCGAGATCGGCGCCGACGGCAAGCCGCGCTTTGCCGGCTTCGAGGGCTTCGGCGCCGGCGCGGGCGGCCCGGGCGGTTTCTCGGGCTTCACGCGCAGCGGGGCAGGCCCGGGCGGCGCACATTTCGAGTTCAACTTCGGCGAGGGCGCGGCCGGCGACATCTTCGCCGAGCTTTTCGGCGGCGCCCGGCGCGGGCGCGGCGCGCCGCCCCGACGCGGCGAGGATGTGGCCGCGACCGCCACCGTGCCGCTGGAATCCGCCGCGCACGGCGGATCGGCGCGCGTGCTGCTGCCCGGCGGGCGGACGCTCGACGTGAAGATTCCGGCCGGCATCGAGGACGGCCAGCAAATTCGCCTGCGCGGCCAAGGCCAGCCGGGGCCGGTCGGCGCCGAGCCCGGCGACGCCATCGTCACCGTGCGCATCGCGCCGCATCCCCACTTCAAGGTCGAGGGCCGCGACCTGCGGCTCGAGCTGCCGGTGGCGCTCTATGAGGCGACGCTCGGCGGCAAGATCGCCGCGCCGACCCTCGACGGCAAGGTGGAGCTGACCGTGCCGCCAGGCTCGAACGGCGGACGCGTCCTGCGTCTGCGCGGCAAGGGCCTGCCCGCGCATGACGGCAAGCCCGCGGGCGATCTGTACGTCGCGCTCAAGCTCATGGCCCCGGAGACGTCCGATCCCGAATTCGAGGCGCTCATGAAGAAATGGCGCGACGGCAAGCCCTACGATCCTCGCAAGGGGATGTGAGAGAAAGGGCAGTAAGCAGTCGGGACGAGCCCTACTGCCCCTACTGCCGACTGCCGACCGCCTACTGCCCGCCAACCCCAGGCGCGACAATCTCGTAAGCGGCGCGCTCGGCGCTCGTCTGCATCTTGTCGGGGCTCAGCGGCCCGATCAGCACGAAGGCGACGCCCGCGCCGCGCCACTCGACGGCGGTGAGCCCCTGCTCCGGCTTCGGCGCGGTCAGGGCCGCGGGCTCGGCCTCCGCCCGCTCGAAGTAGAGCGCGACGCGCTCGCCCGCGGCGGTCTCATAGAACAGCAGCGCCGCGGGGCGCAGGAGCCCAGGCGTCAGCCGCCCCCCCATGAAGCGCAGCCCGACGCTGGAGAGATCCGGCGCATAAGCGAAACCGATGCGGGCGAGCAGCGCCGCAAGCAGCTCGGTCTTGCGCGCGGCGTCGAACTCCGCCGGGCGGAGGTCGCCGGCGAAGGTGGCGTAGGCGATGTCCGCGCGCTCGACATAGCTTTGCGACAGCGCCGGGGGGCGGACGCCGCCGCGCCCGCTCACGACCTTCGGCGCCAGAAACAGCGCGGCGCCCGCTAGCATCGTGAAAAGGAGCAGCGCCGCCGCAGCGATCAGCGCACGGCGATCGCGCCCGCCTTTGGCCTCGTCGAAGCGGCGCGCCGGGCGAAACGAGCTGCTGGGGCGGCCCCAATGGATCGCGCCGGACTCGATCGGCGGCGTGAGCGCGGCGGCGTTGCGCGCCGCGGCGTTGCGCAGCGACAGCGGCGGCGTCTCCTGCGCCACGGGCTCGAAGGCCGCGCGCAACGCGGCGTTCTGCCGTCGCCAGTTTTCGACCAGCGCCGCATCCTCCTTATGCGCCAGCAGATGGTCCTCGACCTCGCGGCGCCGCTGCGCCGAAAGCTCGCCGTCGACCAGCGCGTGAAGCTCCGACTCGTCCATTTCTATTTGACGACCCGCAAATGGGCGCCGCCGCGGCGAACGCCGTCATGCGGCGCCGAGGACGGGCGCAGATCGAGCGGCGCCAACGCGGCGCGCGCCCGCATGAGCCGCATGACCACGGCCTCGCGCGGCGTGTGGACGACTTGCGCGGTCGCGTCATAGGACAGGCCTTCGAGGACCACGAGCAGCAGCGCCGCGCGCTCTTCGAACGGCAGATCCGCAAGCCCCCGCGCGAGCGCCGAGCGCCGGGGCGGGAAGCCGGCCTCGGGATGCCCGCACAGCTTCTCGCGCGCGAGCGCCGTGAGCAGCTGATAGGCGGCGAGCCGGACCGCCTCCGCGTCGCGCAGCTCCTTCGCGCGAAGACGCGCCGCGACGCGGCCGATCGCCGTTTGCACGAGATCGTCGGCCGCCGCTGTCCCCATGGAGACGCCGAGCGCGCGCGCATATCGACGCAGCGCCGGCGTCGCCGCCTCCAGATGCAGGAACACATCTTCTTTTTGGCCCATGGCTGGAGCTGCTCCAGGCGCTTAGCCGCCGCGTGGCGTGTCTTTTCTCAAAAGATATGGCAATCCCGCGTTTTTGGCCATGCCGAGGCGCGCGCCTGCAAAAATTTTCCTCGAATCTGGGGGAATATCCGGCGGCCCCTTGTCCGCACCCGCTCCTGCGGGGCCGCTATTCCCCGCCCTCCCCTCTTTTCTCTCCGTTCTCGGCCTTGGCGGGAATCTCGACATCGGCGTCCTTCGTCGACTGCACCCTGAAGGTGTTCTGATAGGTCCTGCCGTCGTGCCGGGCGATCGCGATATATTCGCCCTCGGCCAGAACCAGCGACGGGAAGGCGCCGATGAGCTCGCGGATCACGTCGCCGCCCGGCGTCAGCACGGAAAAGGAGGTGTTCGCCAGCGCTTCGCCGCCCGCCGCGTTGACGAGCTTCAAGGTCATCGTCGCCGCCCGGTGGCGCAGCGTCGCCTCGATCAGCTTGCCCGCCGGGACGCGCAGATCGGCGGTCACCACCGAATTGGTGGCGTTGTTCTCGCCCTGGGCGCCCGCGGCCGTGTCGAGCAGCGTCGAGACGACGTGATAGACGCCTTCGGGCAATGCGATCGGCTCGCCGCCATGCGCGTTGGCGAGCACGAGCTTCGCCTCCGAATTGCCGCGCTCAGGCACGTAGATCGAGATCGAGAGCCGCTGCGGCGGAATATCGGCGTCGCCGAGCTTGTCGACGAGCCTGAGCGCGCCGGCGTTGAGCGCCAAGCGCTCATTGGCCGTGCGGCCGTCGATCACGACGACGCGCCGCGTCGCGCCGACGAGGCCGTAAGCGGCGTGGACGACGTAATTGCCGTCGGGAAGCTGGATGGTCGGGCTGGCCTCCCGCGATTCGGCGACGAGCCGATGCCTGCCGGAGGGGTCGGCCCCCTCGTCGAAGACGCGCCAGACAAGGCCGCTCTTGAGGGCTTGCGAGTCGCTTTGCGCGAGCGTGGCGGAGAGGCGCACGCCGCCGCCCTGCGGCTCGGAGGCGGGTCGCCCGGCTTCGCTTTTTGGCGCGTGAGGCTTGCTGATTTGCGCGAGAAGCGGCTGCGGCGAGAGGCTGAGCGCGACCGCCGCCAAGAGAAGCAGGACCCTGTTCATTGGGGAGAGACATAGCCTGGTTTCAGGCGATTTGTCGACGTTCCGCGCGCTCCTCAATCCGCGCTCGACAGACGCCTTATCGTGAACTCGATGCGGCCGTCCTCGAGCTCGCGCCAAAACTCGACCTCGGTCATATAGGCGGCTTTGGGGTAAAGGCTGAAGCACTCCTTCGCCTTGGCGCGGGCGTCGGGCCGCTCGAGCGTGAAGGTCTCCCGCCGCCAGCCGTCGTCCTTGGGAAGGGTCCTGGGCTGTCGCGTCCGCTGCGCAATGCGTTTGGCGATATCGGCCGGCTGTCTCGTCTCGAAGCCCATGCTTTGCCTCCGCGGGCTAGAATCGGCTAAAGGCAGCCTAGCGCGTTTCGGCGCGGAGTCGAGTCATTCCTTTGGCGCGGGCCCCTCGGCAATCTCGGAGGAGGCCAAAAAACGCGTCGCAAGAGTGTTGCAAAGCCCTTCGGTTTGGGTCATAAGACCCCGCGCCGGCCACGCCGGAGGCAGACGGATGCGGGTGTAGCTCAGGGGTAGAGCACAACCTTGCCAAGGTTGGGGTCGAGGGTTCGAATCCCTTCGCCCGCTCCAGAAAAAGCCTGTGTCCATTCCGAAGACATAGGTGACGATTCGTTCCCAAGACATGGGTGACACCCGGGGCCCGAACGGGTTGTCGAGGGTTTGCAAGGTTTTCTGCTCCAGTTCGACGAAGCCGATGCGCCAAATCCCGTCGTCGAGCGCGCTCAGGACTCGCCCGCCTCCTCCAAAAACCGCGGAAACACCGGCGCCGGCGCCGGCAGCGGCGCGCCCTCCTGCAAAGCGAAATTCTCGCCCGCATGCGCAAAGTCGCGCTCGTCGGGTCCAATTGCGAGCTGGTCCAAAAACTTCCCCGCCGCCTCCGGGATGAACGCCTGCAACGCGATCGCCAGCCGCCGCAGCGTTTCGGCCGTCACATACAGCACCGTCTCCATGCGCGCCGCATCGGTCTTCTTTTTCGCCCAGGGCTCCTCCCCCGCAAAATAGCGGTTCGCCTCGGCGACGACGCGGAAGATCTCGGCCAAGGCGAGATGCGGCTGATAGGCGTCCATGAAGCCCCATGCCTTCTCGAGCGCCTCGGCGGCCTCCGACAGCATCGCGAGATCGGCCTCCTTAAGCTCGCCTTTCTTGGGAACCACGGCCCCGCAATTCTTGTTGATCATCGAGAGCGAGCGCTGCGCGAGATTGCCGAGGTCGTTGGCGAGATCGGCGTTGATGCGGTTGACGATCGCCTCATGCGAATAATTGCCGTCCTGCCCGAACGATATCTCGCGCAGGAAGAAGTAGCGCAGCTGATCGACGCCGTATCGTTCCGCGAGTTCGATCGGATCGACGACATTGCCGACCGACTTCGACATCTTCTCGCCCCGGCTGAACAAAAACCCATGCACGACGATCTGCTTCGGCAAGGGCGCGCCGGCCGACATCAGGAACGCCGGCCAGAAGATCGCGTGGAAGCGCGTGATGTCCTTGCCGATGACATGGGCGTCCGCCGGCCAGAAGCGGACGCGCTCCCCCCGCCCCGTCAAATAGCCCGTCGCGGTGATGTAGTTCGTCAGCGCGTCGACCCACACATACATGACGTGCTGCGCGCTCGTTTGCGGCGACGGCGGAATTGGAATCCCCCAGTCGAAGGTGGTTCGCGAGATCGAAAGGTCCGAAAGCCCCCGCTTGACGAAAGCGACGATCTCGTTCCTGTAATGCTCGGGCGTGACGAAGCCGGGGTTCGCCTCGTAATGCGCGAGCAGCTTCTCGCCATACGCCGACAGGCGGAAAAACCAGCTCTCCTCCTCCACCCATTCGACGGGCGTGCCCGTCGGCGCGAACTTCTTGCCGTCGCGCAAGGTCAGCTCGCCCTCGTCGTAATAGGCCTCGTCGCGCACCGAATACCAGCCCGCGTATTTGGAGAGATAGATGTCGCCATTCTTCTCCATGCGCCGCCAGATTGCGAGCGCGGCTTCCTTATGCCTCGCCTGCGTCGTGCGCACCACGTCGTCGGCGCGGGCGTTCAGGATCTCGCCCATGTGCTGGAACTGCGAAGCGGTGCGGTCGGCGAGCTCTTGCGGCGTGAGGCCCTCGCGCTCGGCGGCGCGCTGCATTTTCTGGCCGTGCTCGTCCATGCCGGTCACGAACAGCACGTCGCAGCCCGCAAGCCGTTTCCAGCGCGCGAAGGCGTCGGTCGCGATGCGCTCATAGGCGTGGCCGATGTGGGGCGCGCCATTCGCGTAAGGAATGGCGGTTGTGATCATGAAGGTCGGTCGCTCGGTCATGCCCGGCGGTTTACAGCGGTTTCGGCCCGCGGGGAAGACGCGGGGAGCAGCAGCCGTCTCGCCGCATCGCCTTCGCATTCGGCGAAGCCCCATGCGTATCAACGAGCTTTGGAGATTTCCGCGAAAGCTTGAAGCGCGCTCATGGATGCGGCGCTGGTCTCAGGCAATCCACCGCGGACGATCGCAGGAGCCCCCACAACCCTGCCGGAGCCGACGTTGGCCCCGGGCCGCCGCGGCCGACCGCGAGGACCTGGGGCGAAACCGCTTGCAGACGCGATAAAATCAGGCCGCCCGCAGCGGGGGCGTCCGGTCCTTGTCGACGAGGCGCAGAGGCGCGTGTCTCTCGACGCAATACACGTCGATCCATTCGTCGCCCGTTTGAGATGGCCCCGTCGCTTTGACGATCGCGTCGATCACCTGATCGACCTTTCCGCTCGGCGCGTCGACCTCGACCCTGAGCATGCGAACGAATTCGGGCGTGTATTCGACGCCGCGATAGATTTCGGTGCGCCCTCTCCGCCTATAGCTCCTAGCTTCCGTCACGGTCGGCGCCTGCGCCCCGACGTCTCTCAAGGCTTCCAGAACTTCGTCGATCTTGAACGGATCAATGGTCGCGACAACGAGCTTCGCAGATTGCAGCATCGGATATCTCCTAACGAAAACAGCCCGCCGCCTATCGGGAGCCGGGCCGCGCATGGGGCTGAGATGCGCTTGGCGCCGCCGCGCGTTGCCGCGACAGGCGTGGGAAACATAGTCCCCTGCTGCATAAAGGCGCCATGCCTAACGCGGCTCGCCGTCGTAAGGGGCTCATAAGGAGCCTCTTGAAACCTCGAAAAAAGCCGCGGCCGGCGCGGTCTTGCAAGCAAGCACCGCCCTCCCCGCCCCGGCGGGGCGACGCTGCAAATCGCCGGCTGATCGATAATCTATCTGGGAGCTGCTCTAGCTTGTTCCCCGCGCCGCGTGCGGTACAAGCCCCACAGGTCCGAGATGGAAATCGCGAAAATGAAGCACCCGACGCCGACGAAAGCCGCGCCGGCGCCGTTCAGGTAGCGGAAATCCAACGCATATGGCGCCACGATGAGCCCTACGGACATTGCGAGAATGACCCATTCCTCCCAGAGGTCGGGACGAACCATGGCGGCCAAGGAAATGAGCGCGATCACGACGGCGCTGACCCACGCCAATATCGAGGCTATCGCCAGGCCCGAAAAATCGAGCAGCCAAGGCGATATGAACAGGACCCCCGCCAGGGCGACCCTCGCCGCGTCCAGTCGTGCTTGAGCTGCTGTTCTGTCTGAGATTGCGAGGCGCGCCATTTGGAACCTCCTGCGCATGCGGCAACGGCCGGCGTTGCCTGATCATATGAAGTGTAGCCGCGCCTTCGCGCCCGTCAAGACGCGATAACAGCAAAGCGCAGGCGCGGTCGCCAGCCGCGCCGCGGCGCGACCGTCGGGGGGCGTCAGTCTTTCGCCTCGCCCTTCTCGCCTTCCTTAAAGTCGAAGCGATAGATGATCGCAAGACGGGCCGAGTCGTCCGTCAACCTGAGACGGTAATAATTGCCGTCAAAATTGTCGGAGCGGAAAATCGCCCGGCCAAAGTCGCCATGGCGATATTCGAGCCGGCCAGACCACTCGGGCGTGAAAGCATACTCGAGCCCCGCGCCGACGGTCCAGCCGAGACGCCCGCTGCTGAAGGACTCCCCGAGCGTATTTGCAAAGACATTGGCGACCGCGGCGCCGCCAGTCAAATAAACCAGCCCACGCCCTTCCGCGACGCCGCCTCGCAGCCGCAACGAGCTGCGCAGATCGCTCTTGAGCGTCGCTCCCGTCAGACCCTGCCGTTGCGCGACCGCGGCGCCCGCCTCGATATCGCTTTCCACTCCGAGCGCCGCCGCGCCGAGCCGCCGGTCGACTCCCGCGGCGGCGGCGAAGACGCCGCCGCCTTTTCCGTAGGCGGCGCCGGGGATCTGGCCATAGGATATGCAGTCGCTTTCCCATGCGCTCTGCCGGCGGCCGCCCGCGCCCGCCGCGATATGAAACCCGGACCAGGAGACTTCGGAGGTTTGGTCAGGCGACGCGGCCGCCTTTTCCTTTTTCGGCGCTTGATCTGTTCCATCCGTCACCTGCAAGCCGAGATACCAGGAGAACGCATTTGTCTCCCGCGCGTGCTGCAGCCCCTTCCCCGCCGAAACGAGCAAGTGATAATGCTCGGTCAGATCGTAGGTGGCGCCGACATTGAAGCCGGTGGCCTGCATGCCCCCGATTTGGCTCGGGGTCTGGTGAAAGAGCTCGAAGCCGACCGCCAATCGGTCGCTGAGCTTGCGCTGCAGCACCCATCCGACAAAGGCGTAGCTCCTTGCGCTGGGGCCGCGATTGATCCAGAAGCCGCCGCCGCCGAAGGTCGTCCAATCGCCGATGTCCTTCTGCCCCCAAATCGGCAGGAAGGCCCTCGCTCGTCCGGCGCCCAGCCCTCGCGCCGCGTCGCCCGATGGCGTCTCGAGCAGAGGATAGAAGGCGACGGAAGGGGCCCAGTCATTCCTGTCCTGTTCGACGAAGCGGTATTTGACGCCGAGCTCCGTATCCCCAGCGCCGTAGGTCGAAGGGCCGCCTTTGTCGCGGTGGAAAGCGGCGCCGGGCTGCAGATGCAGCTGCACATTGGGCAGAATGCCGTAGTTGCAATCGCATGAAGGCGCGACGCCATCGGTCGCGCCCTTGGCGCGGACGCCCTGGGAGAAATCGTAGAACTCCCAATGCTGATAATCCACCGGCTCGGGATCGTCGGTGAGATAGGGCGGCCCCGCCAGCGCTGGCGGCGAGAAAAGCGCAAGGCAAAGCGCCGCCATCCGCACGCATTGCGCGGTAAAATTCAATGACGGTTGCGTTGCGACAAAATGCAAGATCCCGTTCCCAATCCGGCGGAACCACCCGTCCAAAGCGACGCCAGGAGCATACAACGGAATTCGCCGGACGATTCATCGTCCCGGCGCGAGCCCGCTCCCGCTTGGAGCTTGCGACAAGCCAGGGTCATTGCCGGACGCGCCGCAGGAGCTGACGAGGCGCCGCCTAGAGCGGCACGCCAATCCGCTTGATCTCCCACCTCAGCTCCACCCCGCTCTGCGCCAAAACCCGGGCGCGCACTTCCTCGCCCAGCCCTTCGATGTCGGCCGCCGTCGCTCTGCCGCGGTTGATGAGAAAGTTGCAGTGCATCCCGCTGACCTGGGCGTCGCCGCGCGCGAGGCCCCTGCATCCCGCGGCGTCGATCAACGCCCAGGCCTTGCCGCCCGGCGGATTGGCGAAGGTCGAGCCGCCGGTCTTCTCGCGGATCGGCTGCGAGGCTTCGCGCGCCGCGGTGATCCGCTCCATTTCTGCTGTTATCTGCGCCGGGTCGCCGGGGCGGCCCTGAAACAGCGCCTGGGTGAAGATCACGTCGTCTGGCGCGCCGCTGTGGCGATAGGAGAAGCCCATCTCAGCGTTGGAGAACACGCGCCGCGAGCCATTGCGCGCTACGCCGCGCGCTTCGATGAGCGCGTCCTTGGTCTCGCCGCCATGGGCGCCGGCGTTCATGCGCAAGGCCCCGCCGATGGCGCCCGGAATTCCGCGATAGAAGGCGAGGCCGTCGATCCCCGCCTCCGCCGCGGCGCGCGCGGCTTTTACGTCAGGGACCGCGGCGCCGACACGCAAACGATGCCCTTCCTCGGCGGCGACGCCGCCGAAACCCTTTGCCGAGAGCCGGATCACGACGCCCGGCACGCCGCCGTCGCGCACGATTAGATTAGAGCCCAGCCCGATGACCGTGAGGGGAATGTCTGCCGGAAGGCGCTGCAAAAAGTAAGCGAGATCATCCTCGTCCGCCGGCATGAAGAAGAGCTGCGCCGGCCCGCCGACGCGAAACCACGTCAGCGGCGCGAGCGGCTCGTTGGCGGCGAGGCGCCCGCGCAGATCGGGCGTTCGCGCGCGGAGGTCGGTGGAGGGGTCGGGGAAGGTCATGGGCGGCTTTCTGCTCGTTTCGGATGGAAGCCCGACTGTTCGCGAAGGCCCGGGTCTGTCCCCTCTCCCCGCTTGCGGGGAGAGGGTTAGGGTGAGGGGCTTGGGGGATTTATCGTAACGTCGATGAAGGCGCAGCGGACGCGGATGCAAAATCGTTTAGGCCAGCCGCTCAGGCCCCTCACCCCAGTCCTCTCCCCGCAAGCGGGGAGAGGGAGCAGATTCGACGCGTCGCGCAGGTTTGGGCTCCTCGCCAGGGTTTCTCAAGAGCGCTTCAGTCGTCGCCACGAAACTCGCGGATGCGCGCGTCGATTTCTTCGATCGTCTGCGGTCCGAGGAGATGAGCGCCAACGCCCTCAAGCTCTTTCAGGCTGCGTATGCGTTCTTCGGGAGGCAGGGACCGCGCGGTTACGCCGAGGTTTTTGCTCGAGTCGCTGGCGACCGGTTCAGAGGTGGGGAGAAGGGATGCAGAGCGCTTCATGGACGGAACTCGATTCCTCTGTAAAATAGCGTGGAGCGCTGTCGTTAGCGAATCGCCTGTCAGAGCCGGCTCTCGGGAAAAGCAGATGATGCCTCGCATCTTTATTATGACGGCGCGCATTGTTTATTACATTTTTATTGCTTTTGCACTTGTCTTTTCCGCGGCTTTTGTTAAAGATTCGCTCGATAGCGGCATCGAATATTGGCGAGGTTGCGCATCCAGACGAGAAGAAGTAGTTGGCGACGAAGACGCCGTTCGCAGGGTGAAGAGTGAATATTTAGTTCAGAAATTTCTTTCGGAATATCCAAATATATTGAGTTCGGTTGAATATTTGGATGGCGTTGGTATGTTCTCCGGTGACGCGAAAGGGCATAGAGGCGGCTGGGGAGTTGAACGGAGGTCGGTGGGGATGGGAAGAGAAATTTATGACGTTAGCTTTCTGTATCAATTCCGCGAGACCGCTGAAAAAAGTGGGGGTAGAGGGGGGATCAAGGAGGTCGACGTCGAGTGTTCTATGACTCGCTGCGATCCAAGTCCTCGATGTCGCTATATCGCGTATTGAGCTCGCCGGATGGCGCGAGGCTGCCCGGACCGCGAAGAAATTGCGCCGTAGCGGCCAGCCTCACCCCTTGCCCTCCAACTGCTCGGGCAGCGCATAGGCCCATTGGGTGATGTTGCCGGCGCCAAGGCACACCACATAATCGCCGGGGGCCGCGATGTCCTTGATCATCGCCGGCAGCACGTCGGGAGACGGCAGAGCGAGCGCGCGGCGGTGGCCGTGCGCCTTGATCGAAGCGACGAGCGCCTCGTGGTCGACGCCCTCGATCTTCTGCTCGCCCGCCGGATAGACCGGCGCGACGATCACCGCGTCGGCGTCGTTGAAGCAGGTCGCGAACTGATCGAACAGCGATTGCAGCCGCGTGTAGCGGTGCGGCTGCGCCACGGCGATGACCTTGCCCTTGGTCGACGCCCGCGCCGCGCGCAGGACCGCGGCGATCTCGACCGGGTGATGGCCGTAGTCGTCGAAGATCTGGACGCCGTTCCACTCGCCGGTCTTTGTGAAGCGGCGCTTGACGCCGCCGAAATTCGCCAGCGCGTTGCGGATCTGGTCGGGCGCGATGCCGAGCTGATAGGCGACGGTGACAGCCGCGGTGGCGTTCAGCGCGTTGTGATGCCCGGGCATCGGCAGCATCATGTTCTCGAGATAGGTCGCCTGCGCGGTCTTGCGGTCGCGCAGCAGCACGTTGAAGCGCGAGACGCCGCCCTCGAGATTCACGTCGAGCAGGCGCACGTCGGCCTGCGGATTGACGCCGTAGGTGATTACGCGCCTATCCTCGATGCGCCCCACAAGCTCCTGCACGGTCGGATGGTCGAGGCACATGACCGCGAAACCATAGAACGGCAGGTTCTCGACGAAATTGCGGAAGGCTTCCTTGATGGCGTCGAAGGTGTGGAAGTGATCGAGATGCTCGGCGTCGATGTTCGTCACGATCGCGACGTCGGCGGGAAGCTTGAGGAAGGTGCCGTCGCTCTCGTCGGCCTCGACGACCATCCAATCGCCGCCGCCGAGGCGCGCATTCGTGCCATA
>DASPSI010000057.1:0-43250 GCA_035624015.1 Methylocystis sp. | reverse complement strand
TGCGCGATGAGCATGAAGAACAGGATCGCGCCGAATGTCCAGAGATAATTCAGGTTCTTCGGCGTCGGATAGGCGACGAAGCTGTCATACATGAAGCTTAAGATCGGCAGACGTTTCTCCAGCCAGCGGGCGAAGGCGCTTTTCGGCGTGTATTTTGAGGGTCCGCTCATAGAACTCTTCTTTTGCGCTGGAGTTTCTGGCTTGCTGAGGAGAGTTTGGACCGGCTCAGCCGATCTTGATCTTCATGTCGGAGAGGAAGACGTATTTCGGCACTTCGAGATTGGTCGGCGCCGGACCGCTGCGGATGCGTCCAGAGACGTCGTAGGTCGACCCATGGCAGGGACAGAACCAGCCGTCGAACTCGCCCTCATGTCCGAGCGGGATGCAGCCGAGATGGGTGCAAACGCCGACAACGACAAGCCACTCGGGCTTTTGCACGCGCTTCGCGTCGGGCTCGGGATCAGGTAGACCCGCGAGCGGTGCGTTTTCTGCCTCTTTGATCTCGGCGGGCGTGCGGCGGCGCACGAAAACCGGCTTGCCGCGCCACTTGACGGTCACGATCTGTCCGGGGACGATGCCGGCAAGGTCGACCTCGATCGAGGCGAGCGCCAGCGTGGAGGCGTCGGGGTTCATCTGATCGATGAGCGGCCAGACCATGCCTCCCGCGGCGACGGCGGCCATCGCGCCCGCGCCCAGGAACAGGATGTCGCGGCGCTTGGGGTCGGTCATCGTGGTCTCGGTCAACTTGCCATCCCTTCGTCCGCGGCTGCCGCGCCGCACAGTCTAACCAATTTCGCGGCGGCGACAAACCCGTACGGTTTCGGCGCACGACATTAGACGCCCTAGCTTTCCTGCACCTGTAAAAGCGCGAAGACGACAATTGTTCAAGTCTCTATTTTGGCGCAGGGACCGCGGCCCGGCGCGACTTTATTTTGCTGCGACGCAATATCGCGCAGGGAAGCCTGAGCGCCGCCTTTGGCTTCGCACTTTCTGTTATGAAGCGGGACCATTAGCCGCAGGGAGGAAAGGTCGTGACCGCGGGCATCCGCTCCGATTTGGCGCTGGCGCTCTATGAGCCGGACATCGCGCAAAACACTGGAACGATGCTGCGAATGTGCGCCTGCCTCGGACTCGACGCCTTCCTCATCGGCCCCGCCGGCTTCGCCGCGGGCGACCGGCATCTGCGCCGCGCCGGCATGGACTATCTCGACCGGGTGAATTTGGCGCGACCGGCTTCTTTCTCCGAATTCGAAAGCTGGCGGGGGTCGCAGCCCTCGACGCGGCGTCTCGTGCTGCTTTCGACCAAAGCGCCGCAATCTTATCTCGACTACCGCTATGCGCCGGGCGACATTTTGATGGTCGGGCGCGAGTCGGCGGGCGTGCCGCCGGAGGCCGCGGCGCGGGCGGACGCGGCGGTCACGATCCCGATGCAGGCCGGGATGCGTTCGCTCAATGTGGCGGTCGCCGCAGCGATCGTCGTCGGCGAGGCGCTGCGGCAGCTCCGCGACGGCTCGGCGGGCTAAGCTCAGGGAGCCTTCTGCGCGGCCAGAGCGGCCCGTATGGCGTCGTCCATCGACTTCTCGAACGACGTGCGCAGGACCGTTCCGCCGGCGCCCTTGAGCTCCTCGAGCACTTTGTCCGTGGTCATCTTGCGCACGAGAACGAACAGCGCGGCGCCGCCCGGGGGCACGACTCGCGCCACGTCCCGCATGAAGTCGTCGTTGATGCCGAAATCGGTCACGGCGCCCGAGATCGCGCCGGAGGCCGCGCCGATGGCCGCGCCCGCCAGCGGCATCATGAAGATCAGCCCGATCAGGGCGCCCCAGAAGGCGCCCGAAACGCCGCCGACCGCCGTCGTGCTGAACAGCTGATTGAGCTTGACGCTGCCGTCGACGTTTTTGACCGCGACGACGGCGTCGCCGATCTCGATCAGATATTCCTTTTGCATCGACATCAGCTTGGCGCGCACTTCCTCCGCGCGCCCTTCGGACGGATATGCGATAACAAGAAGATCATTCATGGCCCAAGCTCCTTAACGCCCGATGGTCGATCCGCTGCCGCGTCGCGGCGCGCGTAGCGAGGCGAAGGTCGTCAACTCACTGAACCTTAACGGTTCAGCCGCGAGCCCCGAAAACCGTGGGACCTTCGCAGGAAGGGGAGCTGCTTTCGTCACAGCGCGCAGGCGGACGTGATCGCGCTCTGCAAGCTTTTCCCGGTCCCGGCCAACTAATATAATTCGGCGATCATTTCATAGAAGAGATACGCATCCTTCATCGTTTCGACACATTCGCCCAAGCACAGGCCCGCCCAACGCCGACTTCAGTTGCTCAACCGCCACACCGCGTCAAAAATTTACGCTCTCCGAGAGAAACCCGGCAAAAACCGCTTGTGTTCCGTGAGAATTGGCGTATTTCTGATCTCGCCCAAATCGCACGTGCCTGTGGTCGTGTGTCGGTCGGCGGGCAGCCGAAGCCATAGTTCGGTCAACCGCCCCTCAAACCGGCAGCCGGAGGCTAACCGGCGAACTCCGCTCTCCGCGGAGGATCGCGACTTAAAGCAACGACGGACCGGGCTTTTTCGTCTCGGTCGGCCCTCCAAAGCCGACGTACCGAAGAGGCTTGTCTTTCTTGCCGGGCGTGCGGAGCGGGATCCAATCCCCTTCCAAACGATGGCCATCCTTAAAGGCGCAAAGGGCCCAAAGCTCCAGCGCTCTACAGGTATGCCGACGGCGCATCACCTGACCCGCGCGCCATAACGGGCGCAGGTCACTGGATCGCTGACTGAAAACGTTCGCCGCGTCTCCACCGCGCGCGAGCGAAGGATGTCGGCTGTCCGCCGAAGCAGATGCGAGACGCGCGTTAATGCGCGCACTTCGAGGGGATGCCGCGATGACCGATCGTATCCTGGAGTTCCTCCGCAACCGCCGTCTGGAGGGGCGCGACAGCGGCCCCTGCCTCGTCCTCGACCTCGATGTCGTGCGCGAGAATTACCGCGCCTTCGCTCGCGCGCTGCCCGACACCCGCGTGTTCTACGCCGTCAAAGCCAATCCGGCCCCCGAGGTGCTCGCGCTGCTCGCCGAGCTCGGCTCCTGCTTCGACACGGCCTCGGTCCCCGAGATCGAGATGGCGCTTGCGGCAGGCGCTACGGCCGATCGCATCAGCTTCGGCAACACGATCAAGAAAGAGCGCGACATCGCTCGCGCCCATGAGCTCGGCGTGCGCCTCTTCGCCGTCGACAGCAGCGCGGAGGTCGAAAAGATCGCCCGCGCCGCGCCCGGCGCAAAAGTGTTCTGCCGGATCCTCTGCGACGGGTCCGGCGCCGAATGGCCGCTGTCGCGCAAGTTCGGCTGCGCGCCCGAGATGGCGATCGACGTGCTGGAGCACGCGCACCGCCTCGGCCTGTTAGCGCATGGCGTGTCGTTCCATGTCGGCTCGCAGCAGCCCAATCCAAAGATGTGGGATGGCGCGCTCGGCGCCGCGTCAAAAGTGTTCCGCGAGCTCGCCGAGCGCGGAATCCAATTGCAGATGGTCAATCTCGGCGGCGGCTTCCCGACCAAATATCTGAAACGCGTGCCGGCGGTGAGAGTCTATGGCAATTCGATCTTCCGCGCGTTGTCGAAGCACTTTGGCAATCGCATCCCCGAGACGATCATCGAGCCCGGCCGCGGCATGGTTGGCAACGCCGGCGTCATCGAAGCCGAGGTCGTGCTGATCTCCAGGAAGTCAGAGGGTGAGGAGCTGCGCTGGGTCTATCTCGACATCGGCAAGTTCAACGGCTTGGCCGAGACGACCGACGAGATGATCCGCTATCCGATCCGCACGCCGCGTGACGGCGAGGCGACCGAGCTTTGCGTGATCGCCGGCCCGAGCTGCGACTCGATCGATGTGCTCTATGAGAAGGAGCCCTATCCGCTACCAATCAGCCTGGAGATCGGCTCGAAGGTGCTCATCGAGGGGACAGGGGCGTACACCACGACCTATTCGTCAGTGGCCTTCAACGGTTTTGCGCCGCTCGAGTCGTTTGTGATTTGAGGCCGCCCGCGCCTCTTCATCTCATCCGCGACGTCATGGCCGGCCCCCGGATCATGTCCGGGGGCATCCACGCGAGACGGCGTCCACGACGCCGGCCGAAGCCCGACGGTTTCGCAAATTCTTCGGCGCTGCTTTGCGTCACGGCGTGGATGGCCGGAGCAAGCCCGGCCATGACGGAGCTGGGCGTTTCCGCGCAATTACCGCCCGCCCTCGAAACCGGCCCTTGCTCCCTTGCGGGCGCCGCGCCGGCGACCGTGGTGCTCGTCGACGATTTCGACCTACTGCTCGACGATGGCCGCCGCCTCGCGCTTGCCGGCCTCGAATTTCCGCGCGGCGAAGGCGAAGCCGCTGCACTCAGAGTCAAGGCCCTGGCGCGGCTCGCGGAGTGGCTCGCGGAGGCGCAGGTCTTCGTCGAATCCTTCGCCACTGCGCCCGATCGCTGGGGCCACACGCCGGCTCAGGTCTCAGCCCCAGCCTCGTCGGAGCCAGACGCCCCGCTCGTCTCCGTCGGCGCAGCGTTGCTCGACGAAGGCCTCGCGCGCTTTCGCCCCGATGTCGTCGCGACGCCCTGCGCCAAAACCTATCTCGCTGCCGAAAAGGGCGCCCGCGCGGAAAAGCGGGGCGTTTGGGCCGTCGAGCCGGTCGTCGACGTTTCCACCACTGCTCCCGCCGAGCTTGCGGCGTTCGCAAAGCGGAAAGGCATGGTCGTCGCCACGGGCGTCGTGACTTCGATCGGAGAAACTAAGTCTATGATATATTTGAATTTTGGAGCTCCTCGAAGCGAGGGGTTCGCGGTCGAGATTTTTAAGAAGAATGTCGCTATATTGGAAAGCCAGGGCGTATTTCCCCGCACGCTCGCGGGGCGGCGAATCGGCGTGCGAGGGTTGATTGATTGGAACCACGGACCGCGCATGGAGATTTCAACTCCGGCGGAGCTTGAGGTCGATGCGCCGGACGAACGCTGATCAATGGCGCGCCCCCACGCGGCTCGCGACGTTGCTCGCGGCGGTGACGGTCGGCAGCTGCGCGCAGCTCGACCAGCAGTCGGCGCTGTTCACGCCGCCGTCCGCAGCTGTCGTCGCGCCGGCCCCAAAGCCCCCGGCGGAAGTCAATCGTAGCGCCGTCCAGCACAAGGAGCTCGTCGCGCAGTTCGGCGGCGAGTATCGTGCGCCCGTGGCCGAGGCCTATCTGAACGGCGTTCTGGCGAGGCTGGCGAAGTCCGGCGACGAGCCGAATCAGTCCCCCTATAGGGTGACGATCCTGAACACGCCGGTCGTCAACGCCTTTGCGCTTCCCTCGGGCAACCTCTATGTCACGCGCGGCCTGCTGGCGCTCGCTGGCGACGGCTCCGAGGTCGCCGCGGTCATGGCGCATGAGATCGGCCACGTCACCGCCCGCCACAGCGCCCTGCGCGCGGAGCGCGAGCGCGAGGCGGCGCTGTTCAGCAAAGCCGCCGAGGTTCTCCAGAGCAGGCAGAAGGGCGAGGAGATCCGCTCGACCCAGCGCCTCTCGGTCGCAAGCTTCTCGCGCCAGCAGGAGCTCGAGGCCGACGCCATAGGCGTGCGCGCCATCTCCAAGGCCGGCTTCGATCCTTACGGAGCGGCGCGCTTCCTGACCGCGCTCGGCAAGTCCACGGATCTGCGCGCAGCGCTCTACGGCAGAAAGAAGAACGGCATCGACTTCGACATCCTCTCGACGCATCCTTCCACGCCGGACCGCGTGGCGAGGGCGATCGAGGCCGCGCGTCAGCTTGGCGCGCCAGGCATTGGGCAGCGCGACCGCGACGCTTACCTCACGGCGATCGAGGGCATCGCCTTCGGCGACGATCCGGCGGAGGGATTTGTGCGCGGGCGGCAGTTCTCGCACCCGCGCCTGCGCTTCACCGTGACCGCGCCGGAGGATTTTCTTCTTGAAAATTCGTCGGAGGCTGTGTTCGGCGTGCGTGACCGCGACAACGAGGCGCTACGGCTCGATAACGTGCGTCAAATGCCAGGCATGTCGCTCGAGGATTACATCGCCTCCGGCTGGGTCGACGGGCTGCTGAAATCTTCGGTGCGGCTCACGACCGTCAACGGCCTGCCGGCGGTGATCGCCTCGGCCCGCGCCGGCGAATGGAACTTCCGGCTCGCCGTCATCGAGATGGACGGCCAGCTCTACCGCATAATCTTCGCCGTGCGGGCGCTCTCGCCGGAAGCCGAGCACGAGTTCGACGCGTCAATCTCGACCTTCCGCCGCATGACGCCGGAGGAGGCGCACGACGTGCGCCCGCTACGCATCTCGATTGTCAGGGCGGGGCCGGGAGACACCGTAGCCTCAATGGCCGCGCGGATGACGACGCCGAACCGGCCGGCCGAATATTTTGAGCTTTTGAACGGGCTTGACGCCGATTCGCCGATCGAGCTTTTCGAACGTTACAAGATTGTAACCGAATGATTTTTGCAAAGTCGGGAACTTTGCGGCTTCCCATGGGTTATTTGCGATTAGAACAGCTTTAAGAACGCCAGCGGCGTCGCGTATGCCGCGAAGGGCGAGGCGTCCTTCTTGGCTCTTAGGAGATGACAATGGCTTATCTTCCTGGAGTGAATCGCGATATCGTTCGAGCCGCCACGGCGGCCCCATTCCTTGGACATGACGAGGAGCGCACTCTGGCGCTCGCGTGGAGAGACCATCACGATCAGCGCGCCCTGCACAGGCTGACGAGCGCCCATATGAGGCTCGTCTTGGCGCTGGCGGCGCGCTTTAGACATTATGGGCTGGCGTCCTCCGACCTCGTTCAAGAGGGACACATCGGGTTGCTCGAAGCCGCGGCGCGTTTCGAGCCCGACCGCGACGTGCGGTTCTCGACCTATGCGACCTGGTGGATCAGGGCGTCGTTGCAGGACTATGTGCTGCGCAACTGGTCGATCGTGCGCGGCGGCACGAGCTCGGCGCAGAAGGCGCTCTTCTTCAACTTGCGGCGGTTGCGAGCGCGGCTCGCGCAGGCGGGGCAAGCGCAGACGCCGACGGAAGCGTTGCAGTCGATCGCCGATCAGCTCGGCGTCTCGCGCGCCGACGTCGAAATGATGGACGCCCGGCTTTCGGGCGGCGACGCCTCGCTCAACGTTCAGATCGCCGACGGCGATTCCGCCAACGCCAGCGAGCGGATCGATTTTCTGGTGGACCAAGGCCCGCTGCCGGACGAGATCGCCGAGGAGCGGGTCGACAGCGACCGCCGCGCGCAGTGGCTGCGCGACGCGCTCGCGGTGCTGAACGAGCGTGAGCTGCGCATCCTGCGCGAGCGGCGACTGAGCGAGAGCCTCGTGACCTTAGAGGCGCTCGGCCAGGAGCTGGGCATCTCGAAGGAGCGCGTGCGGCAAATCGAGAACAAGGCCCTCGGCAAGCTGCGGCGGGCTTTGGCGCAGCACGAGGAGCCGGAGGCGGCGGCGCACTGAGGGGGGCTCCCCCAGCTCGAACGCCGCCGGCAGAAAGCCGCCCGGAAGGGCGGCTTTTCTTACCGAAGCGGGGCGTCTCTCTCGGCCCGGCGAGGAACGAAGGCCGCGCGCAGAAAATCGGTTCGATACGGCGAGCGCGGATCCTACCTTGGAAGGGCACAGGGGTCGCCGCCATGGATACCATTATCGAGCCGTTCCGCATCAAGATGACCGAAGCATTGCCGAGGACGACGCGCGCTCAGCGCAAGGCGCTGCTCGCCGAGGCGCACAACAATGTCTTCTTGCTGGACGCCGAGCATGTGACCATCGACTTGCTCACCGACAGCGGGACCGGAGCGATGTCAGACCGGCAGTGGGCGGCAATGATGCTGGGCGACGAGAGCTATGCAGGAAGCGTCTCCTGGCGCCGCTTCGAGAAAACCGTGCGCGAGATCACCGGCTTCAAGCATATCTTCCCGACTCATCAAGGGAGAGCCGCCGAGCGCATACTGGCCGCGACGCGTCTGAAGGCGGGCGACATCGTTCCAAACAACAGCCATTTCGATACGACGAGGGCCAATATCGAGCATGTGGGCGCAAAGGCCGTGGATCTGCTGACGGCCGAGGGGCAGGATCTTTATTCGGAAAGGCGGTTCAAGGGAAACATCGATCTCATCGCGCTTGAACGATTGATCGAGACGGAAGGCGCGAAAAAGATTCCTTTTTGCATGATCACCGTCACAAACAACAGTGGCGGCGGACAACCCGTCTCCTTGGAAAACATTAGAAAGGCCAAGGCGTTGCTCGGCAGGCATCAAATTCCTCTCGTTATCGACGCCTGCCGCTTTGCGGAGAACTCCTATTTCGTAAAAGAATTCGAGCCCGGTTTTTCAAATCGGAGTCTCTTGGAGATTGCGAGGGAAATGTTTTCGCTGGCCGACGGGGCCACGATGAGCGCCAAGAAGGACGGGCTTGCCAACATCGGCGGTTTCTTCGGCTGCAACGACGGCCGCTGGGCGGAGGATTTCCGCAACCTGCTGATACTGACGGAAGGATTTCCGACTTACGGCGGACTCGCCGGACGCGATCTGGAGGCCGTCGCCGTCGGGTTGAAGGAGGCTTTGGATTACGAATACCAGCGCTATCGACACGCCACCGTCGAATATGCGGCGGCGCGCCTCGCGGCGCGCGATATTCCCTTCGTGCGTCCGCCAGGAGGCCACGCAATCTTCATTGACGCGGCGGCCTTCTGCCCGCACTTGAAACCGATCGATTACCCCGGCGTCGGCCTTGTCAACGCGCTTTATCTGGAAGGCGGCGTCCGCGCAGTCGAACTCGGCAGCGTCATGTTCGGCAAGCCTTCGGCTGACGGGAGCGAGGAGATTGCCGCCCCGCATGAACTGGTCAGGCTGGCCTTTCCGCGCCGCGTCTATACGCAGTCCCATTTCGACTACGTGATAGAGGTTCTGGACCTCGTACGACGCCGCCGCGACCGCATTAGACCTATCCGCATCGTCAAGCAGGCGCCCTTTCTTCGCCATTTCACGGCGCATTTCGTCTGCGACGCCGACGATGACGAGTTGGACGCCGCGTCGCGCCACGAAGGTTGCTACACCCCTCGCGCGTCGTAGAGGTCGCCGAAAATTGCCGCAATTTGCTCCAGGCTTTCAGGCGCGCGAAGGCGAGAGACGAAACTCCAATACGTCGGGCGCCGCCGAGAGGTCTGTGACTAGCAGCTCGGATCTGCACGCGCCGGAGGCCTGTATGACGAGCTCCAAATGAAATAGTCGATTGGCGTCGCAATATTGATACGACCAATCGACGATGCTGAATCCATAGGCTTTCATGCACTCGAGCATTTCATCGGAACTGGGCGCCCGATCCTGAGGAAAGACGAGCGAAAGGTGCAGCGTCGTCAGATGAGGCAGGAGCTTCTCGATCTTCCCGAGGACCGTCATCGCAGCCAGCGCGACCGCCGTCGCGCTGATCGCCGCGCCGTAAAAGCCGATGCCGATGATCACGCCGATCGCGGCCGTCGCCCAGATCGAGGCGGCGGTGGAAACGCCGCGAATGGTGAACCCGTCCTTGATGATGACGCCGGCGCCTAGAAATCCGATCCCCGTCATTATGCCCTGAATCGATCGCGTAGGGTCCGCCGCAGCGGGCGTCGTCACCAGTCCTCCATACCAATGCCCCGGAAAGCCGTTGATGGCCGTTAGCAGCGTCGAAGCCACGCAAACCAGGGCGTAGGTTCGCATGCCGGCGGCTCGGCCATTGTAGGATCGCTCATAGCCGAGCAGGAGACCCACGGACGTCGCTCCGAGGAGATGGAGCAGCAGGATTCCATTTGTGATCAGCTCGGATTTCGACCAGTAAGCCGATAGAATCTCCATCACGGGCCTCGCCGGAGAGCGCCTTGTCTACAATCGTCCCCTATTGTGTTTATCGTTTACTTTCAATGCAGTGAATCGACGCAAGAATGGCGTCGTGCGCATGACGCACGTCTAGATTCACGCTCGGGGTAAGCGTGGCTGTAATAATCTGGCAATTTATCTGTCCACACCAAGTTGTAAGCCGTCGATAGATATAGCGCGAATAGTTTTGGCGTTGAATATTTATACATCTTTCTCGCTAAATATAGGTCGATTCAGATGAAACCATGTTGACAAATGGGGCCTACAACATGAGGCATGCCAGCGTTTCCACTAATGCCCTGCAAAATGAGGTTGCAGAGTACGAAGAATGGGTCCGCCGGCTGCGAACCGGGAAATCGGCGGGTCACTTGCCCGACGACGGACTCGCAACGATGGCCGGGCTCTCACGCGAGCTCGAATTGCTGGCGAACGATTTGACCAGACGCGAAGAGCAAGCGCGTCAGCTTCTCCACGTCATCGAATTCGTCGCGAGCGGATTCCGGGTCGAGGATGTTCTCAACCGCATGTTCGAAGGCTTCCGCGGCCTGGTTCCCTTCGATCGAATAGGCTGCGCTTTCATTTCCAGCGACAACTCGACCCTCTCGGCCTATTGGGCGCGTTCCGAGCTGGGGCCGATCCAGATTTCCCACGGCTATTCTCAGCCGCTTCGCGGCAGCAGCCTGGAGCAAATCGTCAAGACCGGCCGGCCCCGCATCTTGAACGATCTCGAGGGCTATCTGCTGGAACACCCTCGCTCAGAGGCGACGCGCTCCATCGTCAGGGAAGGCGGTCGCGCAAGCCTGACCTGCCCTTTGATCGTCGATCGCCGACCCATCGGATTTCTGTTTTTCACCAGCCGCGAGAAGAACACCTACAGCGAGCGTCACCAGGAGATCTTCCTGCAGCTTGCGAATCTCGTTTCTATCGCTCTCGACAAGAGCCGCGTGTTTGAAGAGGTAATGCGGCGCAACAAGCAGCTTCTCGACGAGAGCGCGAAGCTGGAGGTCGCCGCGACGCACGACGCGCTGACGGGCATTCTGAACCGCGGCGCAATTTTAAGCGCGCTGGACCGGATTTCGAGCGACGCGTCGGTCGGCGTCATTATGGCCGACATCGATCACTTCAAGGCGATCAATGACACCGCGGGCCACGCCGCCGGCGACGAGGCGTTGAAAGAGGTTGCCCGGAGGCTGCAGGCGGAGCTTCGACCCACGGATCTGTTGGGCCGCTACGGCGGAGAGGAGTTTCTGATCGTCGCGCCCACCGCCGCCGAGGCGACGCTCGGCGAAACGGCAGAGCGGCTCCGGGCCGCGCTGGCCGCGCCGCCAATCACGCTCGCTAGAGGCGAAGCCAGGAACCTCACGGCGAGCTTCGGCGTCGCCTTCTCTAAAAATGGGAGCATGGCGCCGAGAGAGCTGATCGCGATGGCCGACAGCGCCCTTTACGCCGCGAAAGGCGGCGGGCGTAACAAGGTGGTGATCGCCGGCCCCGACCAATCGCGCAGGGAATCGCCGCGGTGACCCATTGGCGGCGCCTCGCTCTTTCTGCGGCGTGCGCCAATCGCGAAGCGCCGCGGTTTGGCGAACGCATCGGCGATAATAATCTGCGTTCGCCGGCTTGCGCGGCGGGCGTCGGTGGGGACTTGGCCAGCGCGATCGGTTTGGCTTCCGCCGCGCCATCGAAAATTCGCGCTCGTGCAGAGCTCGTATTGCGCTTGCGGGTCAGAAGCGCCTCATATCCTTCAGCGAGCAACCGCCGACGCGCGCTCGACAGCGGCGACGCTGGCGCCGAGCGCCTCGGCGATGCGGCTGTCGCTCCAGCCTTCCCGTTCCTGCGCCGCATCCGCTTTCGAAATGATGCGCGCATTCGTCAGCAACTGCGCCGAACGCTTGCCCCAGCGGATCAAAACCGTGAGCTTCTCCCGCTCCTGCGCGCTCAATCTGACTACGCATGTCTTGACGGCGACCCCTCTCCCCGCCGCGCTTGCCGTCTAAATCGGACGCGAACCCGTAGCCGCCGCGCGCTGTCGACCCGCTTGATCGCGACGCCTGCGCCGCGGGACGGCCTCGGAGCAGTCTAGCGCAGAAAACCTACGATGTCCTTGACCGCCTTCATGTTCTCCTGGGCGATCGCGCGCGCGCGGTCCGCGCCGTCACGCAGAACCCCGTCGATATAGGCCGAATCTGCGGCCAGCTCGCGCATTCGCGCCGTGATCGGCGACAGCTTCTCGACCGCAAGATCGACGAGTGCGTTCTTGAATGTCGAGAAATTAGCGCCGCCATAGTCGAAAAGAACCTCGGACCGGCTGCGTCCCGCGAGGGCCGCGAAGATGTCGACGAGATTCGCCGCCTCGAGCCTTCCCTCCAAGCCCTTCTCCTCGCCAGGCAACGGCTCCGGGTCGGTCTTCGCCTTGCGGATCTTTTGCGCGATCTGATCGGGGTCGTCGTTCAAGTTTATGCGCGAATAGTCGGACGGATCTGACTTCGACATCTTCTTCGAGCCGTCGCGCAGCGACATGACGCGGGTCGCAGGCCCCGAGATCAACGGCTCGGGCAGCGGAAAGAACGCCTCGCCGAAGCCGTTGCGCGCGATGGACTCGGAGAAGTCGTTGTTGAACTTCTGGGCGATGTCGCGCGCGAGCTCCAGATGCTGCTTCTGGTCCTCGCCGACGGGCACATGCGTCGCCTTGTAGAGCAGGATGTCGGCCGCCATCAGCACGGGATAGTCGAACAGGCCGACGGAGGCATTCTCGCGGTCCTTGCCGGCCTTGTCCTTGAACTGCGTCATGCGTCCGAGCCATCCCATGCGGGCGACGCAATTCAAGACCCAGGCGAGTTCGGCGTGCTCGGCGACTTGGCTCTGGTTGAAGATGATGTTCTTCTTGGGGTCGACGCCGCTGGCGATGTAGGCGCCGGCGATCTCGCGAATGTTCTCGCGCAGCTTGATGGGGTCCTGCGGCGTGGTGATGGCGTGAAGATCCACGACGCAGTAAAGGCACTCATAGGCGTGCTGCAGCTCGACGAACTTGACGATGGCGCCGAGATAATTGCCGAGATGCAGATTGCCGTTGGATTGCATGCCCGAGAAGACACGCTCTTTGAAGCTTAACATCGGATGCGCCGTCAGGTGAGGAGGTCGGCGGCCCTTATGGCGAAGCGAGCGTCATGAAGCAAGTCCCGCCAGGCGGTCGGGAAGAGCGCGGCGGGCACGTTGAGGCGCGCGGTTACGGCGGGGGAGCGCTGGCCCGCGGCCGGCGCGCCGCGATGAGCCAATAGACCGTCCCCGTCGCGACGCCAATGAGAAACAGCAGGGCGGCGATGCGCAGCTCCAGGGGAGAAGCGGCGTGGGCGCGGGGCGAGTGGTGCGCCACGCGCGCGATCCAGGGTGCGGCGGCGGCGAGAAAGCCGCAGCCTGCGGCGTGCCAGAGCCAAGAGCGCTGGCCGGCGATCTCGCCGAGGAGCGCCACCGCAGCGAGCGGCGCCACGCAGACGGCGACGACAAGCGTCCGAAACAGATCGGCGAAGCTCACGAGGTCGACGCCAGGGTCGATCGCGCCCTCGCCTTGCTGGAACAAATCGAAGAGGAAGCCGAGCGCGGCCTCAAAGCTGAGCTCGCGGATCGCGGGATCAATCAGCGCGGCGATGGGCAGCAGGGCCGCGCCCGCTCCCGCCGCCAGCACGAAGCCGAAAACCATAACCACCGCGCGGCGCAGAAAGCTTTCGCTCAAGGCTCTAGCACCGAGTCCCAGTAGAGATAGTCCATCCAGCTTTCGTGCAGATAGTTCGGCGGAAACAGCCGGCCGTTGCGATGCAGGTCGGCGACCGTCGGCGCATAAGGCTTTTGCGCCGGCAGCATATGCGCCTCTCCGGGCAGCCGGTCGCTCTTGCGCAAATTGCAGGGCGAACAGGCGGCGACGACGTTCTCCCAAGTGGTCGCGCCGCCCTTGGAGCGGGGGATTACATGGTCGAAGGTCAGCTCCTCCTGCTCTCCGCAATATTGGCAGGTAAAGCGGTCGCGCAGGAACACGTTGAAGCGCGTGAAGGCCGGATGGCGCGATGGCCGCACATAGGCCTTAAGCGAGACGACCGAGGGCAGCCGCATTTCGAAAGACGGACTTTTAACCACCCTGTCGTACTGGGAAACGATGTTGACGCGGTCGAGGAAGACCGCCTTGATCGCGTCCTGCCACCCCCAAAGGGACAAAGGATAGTAGCTCAGCGGACGGAAATCGGCGTTGAGCACCAGAGCCGGGCAGGCCTGGGGCGACACGCTCTGGGTGCGAAAGGGCATCGTCACGCCGACCGCCTCTCCTTAAGCCGGGCTCCGCCTGCGCGACGAATCGCGCGGGATGGCCCCCGAGCCGCGATAGTCTATAGCGTGCGTGACGCCATTGTGAAAGCGCCTTGATTCGGGGGCGGCTTTCCCGGCGCCCGTCGGGAGCCGCGCTTGATCGAAACCTGCCGGATGGGTAAAACTCAAACCATGATCAACCAGGAATCTCCCCGTTTTTTCAGGCCTTTGGCCGCGGCGCTGGCGCTGGCGGTCGCCTCCATCACGGTTTCCGCCGGAGCGCTCGCGCTGGCCAAGGACCCGCCGGCGAGCGCCAAATCGAAAAATGCGAAATCCGACCCGAAAGGCGCGAAATCCGACGCCAAAAGCGGAGACGACAAGAAAACAGCGAAGAAGGGCGACAAGTCCGACGCCGCCAAGCCGCGCCCGCTCGGGACCTTCAGCGACTGGAGCGCGCTCGCGGCCAACGGCAAGGACAAGACCTGCTATGCGCTCGGCTCGCCCAAGGAGCGGCAGCCAAAGGCCAAGCTCAAGGATGCGCAAGCCTTCATCTTCATCACCACGCGTCCAGGCGAGGGGGTGCATGAGGAGGTGGCGATCGACCTCGGCTATCCGGCGAAGGACAACGGCGCCGCCACCGCCGACGTCGACGGCGATAGCTACGACCTCATCACCAAGGGCAACAACGCCTGGGTCAAGAACGCGGCCAAGGAGAAGGAGCTCGTCGAGGCGCTCAAGGGCGGCGCCACGCTCATCGTGAAGGCGAGCTCCGCACGCGGCTCGGCGATGACCGACAAATACTCGCTCAAGGGGCTTTCGGACGCGCTGGCCCGCGTCGGGCAGGAGTGCAAATAGTCCTTTCCTCGAGGCGGTCTCCCCCTAACTTTAGCGCGAACCCCAACCGAGGGACCTCGCATGTTCGCGCATCTCTTCGCCCGCCATCCGCCGCAGGATCGCGACGCGCCCGTCTTTCACGGCGAGCGCCATTTCGTGACCGGGCGAGCGCTCGACCCGCCGTTTCCGCAGGAGACGGAGACCGCCATCTTCGGCATGGGCTGCTTCTGGGGCGCCGAGCGCAAATTTTGGCCGGCTGAGGGCGTTTGGGTGACGGCCGTCGGCTACGCCGGCGGCGCGACGCGCAATCCCACCTATGAGGACGTGTGCACCGGCCGCACCGGCCATGCCGAGGTCGTGCTCGTCGTTTACGACCCGCGCGTGGTTGCCTTCGAGCGGCTGCTGCAAATCTTTTGGGAGAGCCACGACCCCACGCAGGGCATGCGCCAGGGCAACGACGTCGGGACGCAGTATCGCTCGGCGATCTTCGCGCCGCAGGATCGGCAGGAAACGGCGAGGCGCTCGAAGGAGCGCTATCAGCAGGAGCTGACGCGCCAGGGGCTTGGGCCGATCACGACCGAAATTGCGCCCGAGCCGCCGTTCTATTACGCGGAAGAGGGACATCAGCAGTATCTCGCCAAGAATCCGGGCGGCTATTGCGGGCTTGGCGGGACGGGGGTCGCGTGTCTGGTCGGCGCCGGTTGAAGCTCTTCTTGCGGTCTTCGTGGTCTTTGTGTCTTCGTGGTTGGTTTCCACCACGACACAAAGACCGCGAAGGCGCTCACGAAGGCGTCTGCGGAGTGAGCTTCAGCAGCGTGATCCGATTTCGCGCCTTGCGCAGCACCTCGAAACGGAAGCCGTGGAAGCTGAACACCTGTCCCGGTTCCGGGATCGCGCCCGCTTCGTGAATGACGAGCCCCGCGACCGTGGTCGCCTCCTCGTCCGGCAACTCCCATTCCATGGCGCGGTTCAGATCGCGCAGCGGCACAGCGCCGTCGACGATCACTGACCCGTCCTTCTGCGGACGCACGCCGTGCACCGTCACGTCGTGCTCGTCGCGAATGTCGCCGACGATCTCCTCGAGGATGTCCTCCAGCGTGACGAGCCCCATGACCTCGCCGTATTCGTCGACGACGAAGGCGAAGTGCGTCTTGCGCTTCAAGAACGCTTCAAGCTGGTCCCCGAGCGTCGTCGCCTCAGGCGTGAACCAGGGCGACAGCATGATCTCGTCGATCTTGAGCGCGGAGGCGTCGCCGCCGGCGGCGTCGAGCGCGCGCAAGAGGTCTTTCGCGTGCAGCACGCCGATGAAGTTGTCGGGACGCTCGCGCCAGAGCGGCATTCGCGTGTAGGGCGAAGCCAGCACCTCGCGAATGATTTGGCGCGGCGGCAGATCGGCGTCGATCGCCCGCATCTTAGTGCGGTGGACCATGACGTCGGAGACATGCATGACCTGCAGGTCGAGCACGCCGCCGAACATGTCGCGCGCGCTGCGCTCGACATTGCCCTCCTCGTGAAGGATATCAACCGCGCTCATGAGCTCGTCATAGGGCGAGAGCACCTTGCGGCCGTGGCCGAGCTCAACCCCGGCGAGGCGCAGCAGCCAGCGCACGAAGAGTTCGACGCCCGCAAGCAGCGGTCCGAACACCGAGACGAAGAGATGCACGACGCGGGAGACGCGCAGCGAGGTTCGGTCGGGATGGTTGATCGCGAGCGTCTTCGGCAGGACCTCGGCGAAGACGAGCAGCAGGGCGGTCATGATGAAAGTGGCGTAGACCGCCCCCGACTCGCCGACGAGCATGACGAGAAGGCTCGTGGTGAAGGCGGAACCGCCGATGTTGACGAGCGTCGAGCCGAGCAGCAGCGCCGCGATCATGCGATTGCGCTGGCGCAAGAGCTTCGAGACGACATGCGCGCGCCGGTCGCCGTCCTTCTCCAGCGCGTGCATATGCGCGAGGGAGGCCGCGGTTAGCGCCGTCTCCGAAGCCGAAAAGAACGCCGACAGCAGCAGGCAGACGATGACGATGACGAGCGCCATCCAGATGTCAAAGGTGGACAAGGCGGTCAGCTCCGTTTCCGCTCGCAATTCTTCCAGATGAAATCAGACCGGCGCAACGGCTTTGTTGCAGGCCGGGAAAAACGCGGCAAGAGGAGCGAAAGCGGCGCCGGACCGCCGCGTTTTGCTCGCCGGCGCGGCGCGAGGCTCACCAGAATTTTTGGACCTCGAAGGAGCGGCTGATCGAAAGACCGGCGGAGAACTGGTCGCGCGAGCCGATGACATTGGGAATGGGGCTGGAGCCGACGCTGCCGGTCAGGCGCTGCAGCCCGCCATAGGCCGTGGCGCTGAGGCTGGGCGTGAAGTCGTAGCGTAGCGTCGCCATGCCGCCCGCCGCGGTGAAGCCTCCGGTCGCCTGATAAGGCTCGAGCTTGCCGCCCGAAGCGAGCGACTCGAAGGGGGTCACCGAATAATAGGCGTTGGCGTAGCGGTTGTTGCCGAAGGAAAGGCGCGGTCCAAAGGAGAGCGTGATCGCTTGCGCGCCTGCGTAGGCGTCGGCGCCAAAGGAGGCGACGAAGCCCTTATGGCCGTCCACGCCCTGGCGCAGCTCGGAGCGGGCGCGAAAATGTTCGGCGCCTCCATATTCGGCAAAGCCGCCGACCTCGTGGGTCAGCGCAACCTGATGCACGCCGGGGATCGACTCTCGGTAAAATACAAAGTTGCCCACGGGGCCGGCGCGGAAACCGGAGACGTCTAGAAGCGCCAAGCTGAAGCTGTCGTCCGGCGTCGTGAATCTCTCCGGCTCGTTGACTCCGCGGACGTTAATTCCCGGAAATGGATAGACGCTCAGCTCCCTGGAGCCCGGAAAGCTCGGCGCAAAGCCCCCGATCGCCTGCAGCGTGACGATATAAGCGTCGTCGGGCTTAGGCTCCTCGACCTTGGGCGATTCCGGCGGCGCGACGTCCGCCGCGCGCGCGGCGCCGGCGCAAAGAAGCGCGCCGCCGAGCAGGAGAGGGAGAATGGTTGCTTTCATGGGGCGCTACTTAACGTTTTTGTAACGGACCTGTCCATAGGCGGCGCTCCCGCCGCGCGCCCGGCCGATTCGACGGGTTAACGATTGCTCGCCGCGGCGGCGAAATTACGGCGCGGCGGCGCGGTTCCATGCTTCGGCACGTTCGCCTGACGCTGGCGTGCGCCCGACTGAAGAGCGTCGGCCTCATGGCTGCAAAACATACGTCCCTGGGGCGTTGCACAGGGCCTCGCCCATCTTCGGCGGGGCGGCGCCCGCCGTCGATCGCGCGTCGAGCCACGCCAGCCACTCGGGCCACCAGGAGCCTGACTTCCTCGCGGCGATCTCGCGCCAGGCGGCGGGGTCGAGATAAGGGTCATCGCCCCGGCGGCTCAAGACTTGGTAGCCGCCTCGATGGGCGCCGGGCGGCGAGACGATGCCCGCGTTGTGCCCCCCTGTCGTCAGCAGAAAGGTTACGTCCGTATCGGTCAGCAGGTGAATTTTGAACGCGGAGCGCCACGGCGCCACATGGTCGAGCTCGGCGCCGACCGAAAAGATCGGGGCGCGGATGTCGTGCAGGGCCACCGTCTTGCCGTCGACGCGCAGCCGTCCTTCGGCGAGATCGTTGTTGAGAAACAATCGGCGCAGATACTCAGAATGCATGCGATAGGGCATGCGCGTGGCGTCGGCGTTCCAGGCCATCAGGTCGCTCATGGGCGCGCGCTCGCCCATCAGATAGGATTTGAGCGCATAGGACCAGACGAGATCATTCGAGCGCAGCAGCTGGAACGCGCCCGCCATCTGCCTGGTCTCGAGATAGCCGTTCTCCCACATCAGATCGTCGAGAAAGGCGAGCTGGCTTTCGTTCACGAACAGCGTGAGCTCGCCGGCTTCCGTGAAGTCGGTCTGCGCTGCGAACAGCGTCAGCGTCTTCAGGCGCTCGTCCTTGTCGCGCGCCATGGCGGCGGCGCCGATCGCGAGCAGAGTGCCGCCGAGGCAATAGCCGACCGCATGGATCTTGCGCTCCGGCAGCAAGCCCGAGATCGTTTGCAAAGCCGAACGCAGGCCGAGATCGAGATAGTCCTCCATGGAGAGGTCGCGATCTTCGGCGTCCGGGTTCCTCCAGGAGATCATAAAGACGGTGAACCCCTGATCGACGAGATGCTTAACCAGCGAATTGTGCGGCGAAAGATCGAGGATGTAATATTTCATGATCCAGGCCGGCACGATGAGGAGCGGCTCGGCGCGCGCGGTCTCGGTTTTCGGCTCATACTGGATGAGCTCGATCAGGCGATTGCGAAAGACGACCTTGCCTGGCGTCGTCGCCACCTCGCGACCGGGCCTGAATTTGTCGGCGCCCACGGGCTTCCTGCCCTCGACGCGTCGCGCCCAATCTTCGAGAAAATTCCCCCAGCCCTGGACGAGATTGAGGCCGCCCGTCTCGAAAGTTCGCCTGAGAACCTCGGGATTGGTGAGTAGGTAGTTC
Source organism: Methylocystis sp. (assembly GCA_035624015.1). Taxonomy (GTDB): domain Bacteria; phylum Pseudomonadota; class Alphaproteobacteria; order Rhizobiales; family Beijerinckiaceae; genus Methylocystis. The sequence goes on along the minus strand of DASPSI010000057.1, from coordinate 23,783 downwards.
GAAGGCGAGAACATGTCGAGCCATTGGCGCGCCGTGAACTCCACGACATTCTCGTGCTGCTTGGTGACGCCGTAGACGTGCGTCGTCGCGGCGTGCCACCACTGCTGGTTCAGCAGGAAGCTTTGGTACAGCAGATTGAACGGATAGATCCGCCATGCCGGGGCCGAAAAGCGCCTGTCCTGCGGCAGCGGCTCGATGAAGGGCTCGGCGTCCGCGTCCCGGAAGTCACAGCGCGCCACATAGGCGGCGAAACGGTTCCATTTGCTGGCCGCCTGCTGAGCGAGCGCGAGACGCTTTCCCGGCGCCGCCGCGAGGTGGATGGCCCAGTCCCAATAGGCGCCGGCCATCGCCGCCGGAGAAACGCCGCCGGTCAGATGGGCAAGGCCGGCGTGAAGCGTGCGGTCGACGAACTCGCCCGAGACGGCGAATTCTTTTGAGCCTGACTTTAGCGCAAAAGCCGGCAGCGCAACTGGAGCCAGCGGCCTACTGGCGGCCTGGCGATTCGCCGCAGGCAGCCTGGTCGCACGCGAAAGTTCGGGCAGATCGGTCATGGGGCGCCAACTCCAAAGCTCGTGGCCGTCGCTATCATAGGACGGGGCGCCGGTTCCGCAACCTCATTTGTGCGTCGCAACAATGGTTGTCGGCCCGGCTGATTTTTTGACGTTGGGGGCTCCCGCCGAAAGGCAAGAGCGACCATACATGATCAATGGCGGATGAAATGATCCCCTGGAGCGCATGGAGCTGGCCCTGGTTTGGCGCGCTTGAGGCATGGCGGCTCGGCCTGAAAGCGTTCGAGCCTTTGTCGGAAGAGGACCCGCCGCAGGAAACCGTCTGGACGACGCCCAATCGACCGGTCCTCGATCTTGGCGCGCTGCGGCTGCGCGACTTTTCCTTCGAGCCGCGCTCTGGCCCCGCGGTCCTCGTCGTGGCGCCGTTCGCGGTGCACGACGCTGGCATCGCCGATCTCGCTCCGGGGCACAGCCTGATCGAGGCGTTGCGGCGTCAAGGCTGCCGATGTGTGTTTCTGGCCGAATGGACTTCGGCGACGCGTGAGATGCGTTACAATACGATCGACAGTCAGCTTTCCGCGCTCAACGCCGCGGTGGACGATCTGGGTCCGCCTCTCGCCGTCGTGGGGCTGTGTCAAGGAGGCTGGCTGTCGCTGGTCTACGCCGCGCGCTTCCCGAAAAAGCTGCGCAAGCTGGCGCTTATCGGGGCGCCCGTCGACACGAGCTGGGGGGCGGCGCCGGCGCCGAGCGAGGCCTTCGTAGAGCAGCTCATCAGGCTCGGGCGCGGGCGTGTGCTCGGCCGGCACTCGGCCACGCTCTGGCCGCATGATCCCGACATGACTCGCCGCATGACCGAGGCGCTGCAGCTCGGGGACCCCGAGGCGACGGAGGCCGAAAGCGCCGCGGCGTCCGCCTACGCCGCCTGGGAAAAGCGCACGCTGAACCTTCCCGGCGTCTATTTTCGCCAGGTCTTCGAGTGGCTTTACAAGGACAATCGCTTGGCCAGGGGCGATTTTCCGGCGCTCGGGCGAAAAGTCGGCCTGCGCGGGCTCACGACGCCGCTCTATCTCCTGGCCGGCGCGCAAGACGCGATTGTCCCCGCGCCGCAGCTTTTCGCGGCGGCTTCGCTGATCGGCGACGGGTGCGACGTCACCACGGCGCTGGCCGCTGGCGGGCACTGCGCGCTGTTCATGGGCGCGCGCACGATCAGGGAAAATTGGCCGCAGATCGCGGCTTGGCTTCAATCGTGAGCCGCGCCGTCACTGCGCCGGAGCGCCGCCCCCCATGCCGATCCAGCCCTTGACGGTTCCGCTCACCGTCCCGCCGACCGAAGCCACCGCCTGCTGCGCGCGCTTGAGATAGGCCATGGGTCCGCTCTCGGGGGCCGGCGCAGGTTTTGCCGCCGGCGGAGCCGCGGCGATCGGTTCTTCTGCCTCGGGCCGCGGGGCGCGTTCGCCCGGCCTGGGCGGTGCGGGGCTTGCGAGCTTGCTTGGCGTCGCTGGCGGCGCCTTCGGCTTGGCCGCGGCGATCGGTTTCGCCTTCTTGGCGCTCTCCACCACAGGCTTCGGGACGGCGGCGTCCGGCTCGACGGCAGGCCGCTGGGCGGCCCTGACCGCCGACGGGGCAGGCTCTGCGCTCGCCGGCTTCGCCTGGGGCGGCAGCGCCGCATCTGCGGTTGCCGGCTGCAGAGCGGCGCCGGCGACCGGCTTGGGATCGAGGAACTCGCTCGACGCCGACACAGCAGACGCCGCCGACGTCTGGTTCGCTGGGGCCGGCTGCCCCGCGGCCGGCGGAAGGACCTCGTCCCTGGCGATCTCTTCAGCCGCCAGCGCCCCCTCTATCTCAGCCTGAGCCTCGGGCTCGGCGGGCTCCGCGTCCTGCGGCTTCGGCGCGAACGCGTCGGCGAGCTGCGCGAGGTCGGACGGGCTGAAGTCGTGGCGCATATAGGCCGCGCCCATGCCGGCGGCGCCCGCCAGCGCCAGTCCTGCGGAGGCAGCCAGGACATAGCGCCCCCTTCGGGACGAACGCGGCGAGCGAACATAAGGCCGCTCCCCCGCCGCGACGGCTGCGTCTCCGTCTCGCTGAGCGGTCAGGGCGAACTCTTTTGCGGCGGGGGCAGGCGCGTCCGGGGCCTTGATTTTCGGGGCGGCGTTGCGAGCGGCCGAGGGCTGGGGCTCGATCTTGATTTCGTCCGCCGCGCGCACGGAAATGTCCTCCGGCTTGAGGACCCCCGAGCGGACGAGATGCTTCTCGAAATCCGCAAGGCCAGCAAATGCTTCCGATTGCTCAAGCGGAGCGCTCATCACTTTTCCTCCGGTTGTCCAACGCGAGGCCGACGCACGGCGACGCGCCGAAATCGTCGTTTACGACAGCAGGTCAATCCAAAACCTAAAATTGTGGCCGATATTTGCAGATTTTTTGGCCTATCACCTTGAATTGTCATGGTTAGCTCAAGACTTGGGCGCGCCGGACGCCCGCCGAGCGCTCAGCCCGAAGCGCCGGCCAGAACAACGGACGAGCCGCGTCGGCTGGCGGTTGGGATGCTTGCGGGAAAGCACTGGACGGTCGTCTTCACGCGGCGCGGGGAGACGATCGAGTTGGTTTCGGCCAGACAAGCGCGCGACGAGGAGATCACAGTCTATGAAAGCACGAAGCTTTGAGCGGAAGTTCGACGCCGGAGAGGACATCTCGGCTCATGTGGATTGGTCCTGCGCCAGACGCCCCAACGCCGAGCCGAAGCGGGTCAACGTGGACTTTCCGCGCTGGGTGATCAAGGCGCTGGACCAGCAGGCGGAAAGATTGGGCGTCACCCGTCACTCCCTCATCAAGCTGTGGATCGCGGAGCGGTTGGACGGCGCGCGCAAGGCGGCTTGATCTGCAGCTCATTGAGCTAAGGTAACGTGATATCAATTGCATCAGCATATCAAATGCATCAGCCGGGCCAGAAACGGAATAGTGGGCCGGCGCGAGGTTGAGGAAGGCGACGGACGAAGGCGCGAACGCACGGAATTGACTTTCTGGGGCCACTCTTGCGCGCTATCTTTCGAGCTGGGGTGGTCCCCAGCCTCCCGCGTGAGATCCAACACACAGAGCTTTGTTTGTTTCACCCGTGAGCGCGACGGTGATTGAGAAGCGAAGAGGTCGCATCGGCGATATCGCGGCGGCGGCGGCGGAGAGGTGAAAATCGTCATTGTCGCAGCGCATCGCATGAGCAACGACATAAAGCCCGGAACTCTCTCTTCGATGATCCGCCAGTCGGCCTCGCCGAAGAACCTCTTTCGTTGAAGCCGTTCGTTACGGCGCCATGACATCAATTGCATCAGGCGGGCCATGAGCGGAACTCAACGGCTGACCGCCGTAAATGCAGCATCTTCCCTTCGAGACGGGTTACGCCTAGATTGGCGGCGAAGAGCGGCCTAGCGGCCTGCTTCAACAAAGCGAGGGCCGCTCGCTCGTTGCCGCCCCCTCCCGTCCCCCGATCAAGTCCCGGGGGGACTGGGCTGGGTGGGGAAGCTCGCTTGAAGCAGGACACTAGCAGCGACAATCTCGAAGGGGTGAGCGATGGTCAAAGTGATCAGGCTTCTGGCGCTGGTTTCGCAATCGATCTTTTTGCAGTTCATGCACGGCGTCGGGCTCGCGGCCTTCCTGATCGCTTTCGCCGCTGGTTATTTTCGCGTCAAATCCTGGTCGGTGCCGATCATGGCCGTGGCGATGGGCGTGCTGGTGGACAAATACGCCGACGTTCAGGATGTGACGGGGCTTTTGGAAAAGGCCGACAAGGCCAATGAGCGCGGCGGCTTCATTATCCTGGTCTATGTCGTGATCTGCGGCGCCGGCTATGTCGCCGGCGCCTACGGCCGCCATCATTACTTGAAGTTCAAGGGGAAGGCGGCCGCCAGATGATGGAGAGCAGAGGACGGTGGACGGATTTCATCTCGATTCTGTCCTCCATTCTCTGTCGTTTGTCTTCCGATCACAGCCCTTCGAAGAGCGCCGTCGAGAGATAGCGCTCGGCGAAGGAAGGGACGATCAGCACGATGTTCTTCCCCGCGGCCTCGGGGCGCGCCGCGATCTCCAGCGCCGCGGCGACCGCCGCGCCCGACGAGATGCCGACCGGAATGCCCTCGATCCGCGCGAGCTTGCGCGCCGTCTCGAAGGCGGTCTGGTTGCCGATCGTGATGATTTCGTCGATGACGCCGCGATCGAGAATCGGCGGCACGAAGCCCGCGCCGATTCCCTGGATCTTGTGTGGTCCCGGCGGACGGCCCGAGAGCACCGCCGAATCCTCGGGCTCCACGGCGACGACGCGCAAGCCCGGCTTTCTCGGCTTCAGCACCTGGCCAACGCCGGTGATCGTGCCCCCTGTCCCAATGCCGGAGACGAAATAGTCGATCGCTCCTTTGGTGTCGTTCCAAATCTCCTCCGCTGTCGTTACGCGGTGGATCTCGGGATTGGCAGGGTTCTCGAACTGTTGCGGGATGATCGCGTTCGGGTTCTCGGCGGCGAGCTCGGCCGCGCGGGCGACGGCGCCCTTCATGCCCTGCGCGGCAGGCGTCAGCACGAGCTCGGCCCCGAGCAGCGCCAGCATCTTACGGCGCTCGATCGACATCGATTCGGGCATAACGAGGATCAGCCGATAGCCCCGTTCGGCGGCGACGAAGGCGAGTGCGATGCCAGTGTTGCCGGAGGTCGGCTCGACGAGCACGGTTTTGCCGGGCTCGATCTTGCCGGCGCTTTCCAACGCCTCAATCATGCTGACGCCGATACGGTCCTTCACGCTCCCGATCGGGTTAAAGAATTCAAGCTTCGCCAAGAGATTGGCGTTGACGCCGGCGTGCCGGGCGAGGCGGTCGAGCCGCACGATCGGCGTGTCGCCGATGGTCTGGGTGATCGAGTCGTAGATGCGTCCACGTCCGGGCTTGGCCGGCGGCGTGAATTTGGGGCTTTGCGACATGCTTCTTGCTCCTAATCTGCGCGCCGAGCGCCGGGCCTCCGCGCCAGGGTTCGACAAGCGAAGACCGCGCCAGATTCGCCGATTTGACGCTCGCCCGTCAAATGGAAGGCACCCAGCCGCGGCGTTGGTTAAATATTCCATAAAAAACATGGATTTTGTCAAGCATAAGTTGGAATCTTGCTGTTGAACTTCCGCTGGAGGCGGCTAGGGAACATTCGTCGCGGCTGATATAAGAATTGCACTGGCGAAAGAATCACGAAGGGATCCGAAGGGGAACGTTCGCGCCGATGCTGACCAAGAAGGCGAAATACGGGATGAAGGCCTTAGTGCATCTTGCGGGCCTGAGGCCTGGAGAAATGGCGCTCGTCTCCGACATCGCCGAGGCGAACCGGATCCCAAAAAAATTTCTGGACGTGATCCTCGGCGATCTTCGAAATGCAGGGTTCGTGCATTCCAAGAAGGGCAAGGGCGGCGGCTACATGTTGGCGAAGCCCGCCGACGAGATCCGCGTCGGCGATCTGATCCGCGCCATCGACGGGCCGCTCGCGCCGATCCAATGCGTGAGCAAGCTCGGCTACCGACGTTGCGACGACTGCGCCGACGAAAGGCGGTGCGCCGTGCGGCTCGTCATGCTGCAGGCCCGCGAGGCGATCGTGAGCGTGCTCGACCAGACCTCGCTCGCCAGGATGCGCGCCCTCGGCGAAAACGACCTCGAATGAGACATTGTCGCGAATTGGCCCCAACGAGGGCGATAGCTCAAAGCAGGCATGGACAGGGCGGCAGGCGGCGCCTATAAATCGCGGCCGACCAAGCCCAAGCATTCGTGCGGGACGGCGCGTCCGGCGAAAGCCGCAAAACTCCAGCGACCATAGGACGAACGATGCCCTCTGTTGCGATTGCCGACGCTCTGCCGGAGCAAGCTTCCCCGTCTTCAGCCGGCGCGGCGACCGCCGCCGTTCGTCGCACGATGGTGGATCGGCAGCTGCGTCCGTTCGACGTGACCGACCTGCCGCTGCTGGAGGTCTTTCTAAAGACGCCGCGCGAGCTCTTCCTGCCAGCGGCGCTGGAGTCGCTCGCCTATTCCGACAGTCCGATGAGCGCCAAGGGCGCGGACGAGACGCGCTGGGTCCCGCCGCCGCTGGTGCTCGCGCGTTTTCTGCAGGCCGCCGAGCTGCGCGAAAATCTGAGGGTTCTCGACGTCGGCGGCGGCGCTGGCTACGCTGCGGCGCTCGCCGCGCGTCTTTGCGCCAAGATCGTCGTTCTCGAGAGCGACGCGAAATTTGCAGATGAGGCGCGCGCCAATCTCGCGCGGGCCGGCGCGAGGAACACGACCGTGGTCGCAGGCCCTCTCGACGCCGGCGTCCCTGCCGAGTCGCCGTTCGACGTGATCCTCGTCCACGGCGCCGTCGAGGCCAATCTCGATCGCCTTCTCGCCCAGCTTGCGCCGAACGGCCGGCTGCTCACCTACCGGCGGCCCAGCGCGGCGAACGGCGTCAGGGCCTATCGCTTCGAGCGCGCCGAAGGGCATGACGCCGGCTCACGGCCGCTGTTCGACGCCGCCGCGCCGCCGCTCGCAGCTTTCGCCAAGGCCGCGAGTTTCCAGTTTTAGCGTTGCGCCCAGGACCTTCCTACGCAAGCGGGTCGAGGCGAAACATCGACAGGGTTTTGCAAGCCAGGATTGGGGACGATCTTGGAGTCGAGCCATGCATGGTGAAGCGGCGAAGGGCTTGAGCGCGCGGCGCTCGCCGAAGCGGGCGGGCGTCCTGCTTTGCGCGCTTGCGTTCGCGGGCATCAGTTGCAAGGCGGGCGCGGAATCGCTGAACACCGCGCTCGCGCGCGCCTATCTCGGAAACCCCGACCTCAACCAGACCCGCGCCGGCGTGCGTGCGCGCGACGAAGAGGCGCCGAAGGCGGCGGCCGGCATGCGTCCGAAAGCCAGCATCGGCGCCAACGCCGGGGTCGAATTCAGCACCGTTAAAATCCCTGCCGGACGCAACAATTTCGGCGAGCGGCAGTATTACGCAGACGAATATGTCGGCAGGCCCCGCGGCGCTCAGCTCAACGTTACGCAGACGCTTTTCGACGGCAACCGCACCGAGAGCTCGGTGCGGCAGGCCGAGTCCTCCGTCCTCGCCGCCCGGGCCGGCTTGCAGCAGGAGGAGCAGACGATCTTCCAGCAGGTCGTCACCGCCTATATGAACGTCTCGCGCGACACGGCGATCCTCGGCCTGCGCAAGAGCAACGTGCATGTGCTCGAGGAGCAGCTTCGGCTGACCAAGGATCGATTTCAGGTCGGCGAGGTGACGCGCACAGACGTGGCGCAAGCCGAAGCCTCGCTAGCGCAAGCGAAATCCGACATGTTCGCGGCGCAGGCCGCCTTGAAGCTGAGCGTCGCCAACTACCGTCAAGCCGTCGGCGTCGAGCCGTCGAAATTGGAGCCGGCCGAGGGCGTCGAAAAGCTCCTGCCGAAGTCAATGGGCGCCGCGATCGCCATCGCCATTCGCGAGAACCCCAACGTCATCAACGCCGAGCATCAGGTCGACGCGGCGGAGCTCGCGGTAAAGGTGGCCGAGAGCGCGCTGTCGCCGACGCTCGGCGTCAATGTGCAGGTCGGGCCGTCCTGGGACTCGTTTCTCGGCTATCCGGGCTCCCGGCAGTTTTCCGCGCAGGCTACGGGTCAGCTCAACATTCCGCTCTATCAGGGCGGCTCCGAATATGCCTCGATCCGCCAAGCCAAGGAGCAGCTCGGCCAAGCGCGTCTCGCAGCAGACCTCCAGCGCGACAACGCCCGCACCAACGTCGTCCAGACCTTCGCGCAGCTCGAGACGGCGAAGGCGACGATCGTCTCTGACCAAGCCGCGGTGAAGGCGGCGGAAATCGCGTTGCAAGGCGTGCGAGAGGAAGCCAAGGTCGGCCAGCGCACGACGCTCGACGTGCTCAACGCGCAGCTCGCGCTGCTGAACGCCCGCGTGGCGCTCGTGGTCGCGCAACGCGACCGCGTGGTCGCCTCGTATGGCGCGCTGGCGGCGATCGGGCGGCTTTCCGCGCGAAGTCTCGACCTGGATGTCGCCGAATACGACCCCGCGTTGCACTTCGATCAAGTGAAGGCGAAGTGGATCGGGGTGCAGACGCCGGGGAGCGAGTAAAGCCGCGTGACATTGGCGCAAAAATCATGTCGAATGCACAAAAATTCGAGTGATTCGCACGCCAACGACAACGAGTGAATGTACGCGATGAACGCTCCAAGCTCCCCGCTCGCGGCCTCCGGGCGCGCCGCCGAACCCTCGATGGAGGATATTCTGGCGTCGATTCGGCGCATCATCGCCGACGACGACACCGTGGCCTCGCGTCGCGAGCGCCGCCGCACCGCGCAGGCTCAGCTCGAGCGCGCCCCGCCTGTCGCGGTCGAGCAGAAGCTGCCCGCAGAGGCGGAGCCGCAAGTCGAGGAGCACGCTCCGGAGCCTGAGTACCTGCAGGACGACGAGCCGGAACTCGCCGCATACGATGATCGGCATTACGCCTTTTCGGACTATGCGCGGCAGGAGGAGACGGCGTTGGAGCCCGCCGCGCCTCTGGTCTCGGCCGACGCCGCCGCCTCGGTCACGGCGCAGTTTCAAACGCTCGCCGCGAGCATGGTCATCAACGACTCTGGCCTCCTGCACGAATACGCGCGCGAGATGCTGCGGCCAATGCTCAAGGCCTGGCTCGACGACAATCTGCCAGTGCTCGTCGAGCGACTCGTCCGGGCGGAGATCGAGCGCGTCGCCCGCGGCGGCAAGCGTTAACGGCGCCTACACGAAAAACCGCTAATTTTGCGGGCATGTATCGTCTTCAGCTGATGCTCCGCGCGTTCTTCGTCTCGCTTGGGCTGTATGGCCCGGCGGGGCTCGTTATCGCTTACTTTCTCTGGCAGGGCGTCAACGGCCAGCGCGGACTCAAGGCCGGCGAGGAATACGAGCAGCAACTCACTAGGCTGCGCTACGAACTGCTCCTCGCCAAGAACGAACGTCTGCAATGGGAGCGCCGCATCTCCTTGATGCGCGGCGAAGAGATCGACTCCGACGTGCTCGATGAGGAAGCCCATGCGCTGCTCGGCCGCGTGCAGAAGAACGAGGTCGTTGTGTTGACGGGCGGTAGGCAGTAGGCAGTAGACCGTAGGCGCTCGATTGCCTACTGCCCACTGCCGACTGCCGAGAACATGCCCGATCTTCTGCTCGAACTCTTTTCCGAAGAAATCCCCGCCCGCATGCAGAACCAGGCGGCGGCGGATCTGCGCAAGCTCGTGACCGATGCGCTCGTCGCGCGCGGCCTCGTCTATGAAGGCGCCGCGTCCTTCGCGACGCCGCGCCGGCTCGCGCTGCATGTCGCGGGCTTGCCCGCGCGCCAGCCCGATACGCGCGAGGAGAAGAAGGGGCCGCGCGTCGGGGCGCCGGAGGCCGCGATCCAGGGCTTCTTGAAGAGCGCCGGCCTCGCCTCGCTCGAAGAAGCGCAGGTGGTCAAGGACCCGAAGAAAGGCGAGTTTTACGTCGCCGTGATCGAACGCGCGGGACAGGCGACGAAAGACGTTCTGGCCGAGGTTCTGCCGGGGATCATCAAGAGCTTTCCCTGGCCGAAGTCGATGCGCTGGGGCGCGGCGTCGATCAGGCCTGAGACGTTGCGCTGGGTGCGCCCGCTGCATGCGATCGTCGCAACCTTCGGGCCTGAGACGGAGACGCCGGAAATCGTGCGCTTCTCGGTCGACGAGATCGAGGCGGGCGATAACACTTACGGCCACCGCTTCATGGCGCCCGCGGCGATAAAGGTGAAGCGTTTCGACGACTACTCGCGAGCGCTGGAGAAGGCTTTCGTGGTGCTCGACGGCGCGCGCCGGCGCGACATCATTTTGCACGACGCGCGCAACCTCGCCCATGCGAAGGGGTTTGAGCTCGTCGAGGACGCGGGGCTCCTGGATGAGGTCGCCGGGCTCGTCGAATGGCCGGTGGCGCTGATGGGCTCGTTCGACGAGGCCTTCCTGGACGTTCCGCCCGAGGTCATCCGCACGACGATCCGCGTGAACCAGAAGTGTTTTGTGCTGAAGCGGCCAGACAACGCGCTGGCGAACCGATTTATCCTCGTCGCTAACATCGAGGCGAGCGACGACGGAGAGACGATCATCGCCGGCAACGAGCGCCCAATCAGGGCGCGGCTCTCAGACGCGAAGTTCTTCTATGACACGGATTTGAAAACGAAGCTCGAGACGCGGCTGCCGAAGCTTGACCAGATCGTGTTTCACGAAGACCTCGGCAATCAAGGCGCACGCGTGAGGCGCATTGTGGCGCTGACCAAGGAGCTTGCGCCGCTGGTTGGCGCGGATCCGGAAAAGGCTGAGCGCGCGGCGGCCCTGTGCAAGGTCGATCTCGTGACCGAGATGGTCGGCGAATTTCCGGAGCTTCAGGGCCTGATGGGGCGCTATTATGCGACGGCGCAGGGCGAGGACGCCTCCGTCGCGGCAGCCTGCGAGGAGCACTACAAGCCGCAAGGGCCGAGCGACCGCGCGCCGACAGGCCCCGTCTCGATCGCCGTGGCGCTGGCGGACAAGATCGACACGCTGGTCGGATTCTGGGCCATCAACGAGAAGCCTACCGGCAGCAAGGACCCCTACGCGTTGCGGCGGGCGGCGCTTGGGGTCATCCGCATCATTCTCGAAAACGCGTTACGGCTCCATCTCGGCAGCATCGCCTTTCCGCACATCCTGCTGATCGACAGCGAGCGCCGGGCCGCCGAGCTGAACGAGCGCGAAGCCGAAGCGACAGAAATCGGCGCGCGTCTCATGCCCGAGACCGTTCTGAACATGCAGAGGCATAACGTCTGGCAAGAAGAATCACGCGTCTACGATCTCCTCAATTTTCTCATCGACCGCCTAAAGGTGTACTTGCGGGATCGAGGAGCTCGCCACGATCTCATCGATGCGGCTCTTGGAACGGCCTCCGCTGGCGGCTCGCCGCACGCGCAAGACGATCTCGTCATGATCACGAACAGGGTCGAGGCGCTGTCGAAGTTTCTCGATACCGACGACGGCAAGAACCTGCTCGCGGGCTTCCGCCGCGCCGTGAACATTTTGAAGATCGAAGAGAAGAAGGACGGCGCCGGCGCCTACGACCATCCACACGCGCCAAACCTGCGCATCGAGCATGAGGAGCACAAGCTCGCGGCGGCGATCCGCCTCGCTCATGAAGAGACCGCCGAGCGCCTCAAGAAGGAAGATTTTGAAGGCGCGATGCGCGCGCTGGCGCATCTGCGCGCGCCGGTCGACGCCTTCTTCGACAGAGTTACGGTCAACGCCGAGAACAAGGACCTGCGTCTGAACCGCCTGCGGCTCCTGAACGAGCTGCGCCAAGCGATGCTGGGCGTCGCCGATTTCGGCAAGATCGCCGGCGAGAGCGGAACGGCGTAGAGTGTCCCTTTCTCCCGCATGCGGGAGAAGGGGGCGCGCGAAGCGAACCCGGATGAGGGCCGGCGCCGCCCCGATCCCGCTGTGGCGTCATGCGTGATGCTTCAACGCCCGCGCTCACGATCAAGCAGGCGTTGGAGTTGAAAGAGTTCTCATCCGTCATGCTTCGCATGACACCTTCTCCCACTCCGTGGGAGAAGGTCGCAGCCCTACGAGGCCGCCCGCAACCTCACAGGCGTCCGCGTTGTCTGACGCGCAAACTCCCAATACAGCGCCCGGGCCTTTTCAAACATCGACCCTGGCGCCAGGCGCCGGTCGTCGATGCGCGTGATCGGCGCGACCTTCTGGAAATTGCCGGTCGAGAAAATCTCGTCCGCGTTCAAAAAATCGACGTAGGCGAGCCGCGTCTCGACGACCGTGACCCCCGCTGCGCGCAACAGGCCGATCACGCGCTGGCGCGTGACGCCATCCAAAAAAGTTCCGTTAGGGACCGGCGTGAACACGACGCCGTCACGCGCCATAAACACGTTGGAATTGGCGAATTCTGCGATATTTCCCAGCACGTCGAGCATCAGGCAATTGTCGAAGCCGCGCCGCGCCGCCTCCATGAGCGCCCGCGCGCCATTGGCATAGAGACAGCTCGCCTTGGCGTCGACGGGCGCGGTCTCCGCAGTCGGCCGACGGAAAGGCGACAGGGTGACGGCCAGGCCGCGCGGCTGCGGCATCGGCGCCCCGTAGATCGTCAAGCACCAGTTGGTGGAGTCCGGATCGAAGCGCACGCCGCCGCCGTAGCTCGCCTCGGCCCAATACATCGGGCGGATATAGAGTGCGGCGTCGGGCGTGAAGCGCGCGCGGCCTTCCTCACATAGCGCCGCCCACATCTCCTCGCTGACGACGGGCTCAAGCCCCATGGCCACCGCAGACCGGTTGACGCGCGCAATATGCCGGTCGAGATCGGGCGCTACGCCTTCGAAGGCCCGCGCGCCGTCGAACACTACCGAGCCGAGCCAGGCGCCGTGCGAGCGAGCGCCGAAAATCGGTGTGTTGCCCTCCCGCCATTGCCCGTCGAAAAAGGTCCATGTCGGCGTCGGCGCCGGAGGAATGGCGTTGAAGCCGTTCATATCGCGAGGCTCCGCGAGCGCATCGCCTTTTCAAAGGCGATCTGCGACAGGAAATTGCGATAGAGCCGCTCGGCATGCTCGCGCCAGACCGCCTGCGGCGCCTCCGCCTCAAGGAGCGCGCTCATTCGCTCGAGGAACCGCATGCGCCGCGTGGTGTCCGCGGTCTTCCTGAGATCGGCGATTCCGCTCTCCGCGACGCCCGAGAAATAATTCTCGGGCGTCGGCGGGAAGATCGCGGTTTCCTCGTTGATGTAGCGCAGCGTGTCACGGCGGAACTCGCGCAAGAGCGTATCGGCGTCATACTCGGGGTGACCCTGCATGAACAGAAAGAGGCTCGGTTCCCGCCGCCAAAAATTGTCGACGCCGATCTCATCCGAAAAGGAGGAGATGTGATAACCACTTTGCTCCAAATCCTCGGGCGCGAGGCCGTTGTAACGCGAATGCGGCGTCTGGATCACGCGCCGGGCGCCCTGCACAGCCCAGTCGTTGGCGCTGGTCTCGCAGGCGAAGACGCCGCTGATCTTATGCTCCTCGCGACGCCTCTCTATGCCGTCCAGCGCGAGCACGGCGCCATGCGCCGCAAGGCAGGACCATAGAGCGCCGTATGTGTTGAGGCGCGCCCAAGCGACAAGCTGCGCGAACTCATCCCAATAGGGCTCGCGCGTCAACTGCCGCGCCTGCGGTTCGGCGCCCGTCACGAGCAGCGCATCGGCGCCGCGCGCATAAAGCTTGTCGATCGGCTCATGAGTTTGGGCGATCAGGCGCCGCGCGGTCTCGCTGCGCAGCGCGCTGGGCAGGCTATAGAGCCGCAAGCTATAATTCAGGCCCCGCGCCCCCGCGTGCAGAAGGCTCGCAAATTGCGCGATCGTCGCCTCTATCGCCTGATCGGGCATGTTGTTGACGAGCGCGACTTCGATCGGCGCATCGCCGTGCGGGTAATGAAGCGGAGCGAGGCTCATTCTGCAGCCGCCATGATTGAAGCGCAAGCGACAGCGAGCGCCTGGTCCAGATCCTCGATCAGATCGTCGCTGTGCTCGATGCCGACGCTCAAGCGAATCATCTCGGGCGTCACGCCGGCCTTGGCCTGCTCGTCTGCCGACATCTGTCGATGCGTGGTGGAGGCCGGATGGCAAGCGAGTGACTTGGCGTCGCCGATGTTGACGACGCGCTTGATGAGGGAAAGCGCGTCGTAGAAGGCCTTGCCAGCCTCAAGCCCACCCTTGACGCCGAAGGTGAGCAGCGCCGGCGCGCGCCCGCCGAGATATTTTTGCGTGAGCGGATAATAGGCGTTGTCTAAGAAGCCGGCGTAATTGACCCAGGCAGTGCGTGGGTCCTGGCGCAGAAACTCCGCGACCTTGTGCGCGTTCTCGACGTGCCGTTCGACGCGCAGCGCCAGCGTCTCCATGCCTTGCAGCAGCATGAAGGCAGACATAGCCGGCAGCACAGCGCCGGTCGTGCGCTGATAGACACTGCGGGCGCGGGCGACATAGGCCGTCTCGCCGAAGTGGTCGGCATAGACGAGCCCGTGATAGGATGCGTCGGGGGTGCAGAACATCGGGAAGCGCGCCGAGTGCTTTTTCCAGGGAAAGCGCCCGCTGTCGATGATTGCGCCGCCCAGCGTCGTGCCGTGCCCGCCCATATATTTTGTCAGGGAATGCACCACGATGTCGGCGCCATGCTCGATCGGGCGCAACAGAATTGGCGTCGCAACCGTGTTGTCGACGATGAGCGGCAGTCCGTGCTCGTGCGCGACAGCGGCGAGAGCGGCGATGTCGCAAATGTTGCCGGCAGGATTGCCCACGCTCTCGCAAAACAGCGCGCGCGAGTCGGCGCCGATAGCGGCGCGCATGTCCTGCGGGGCGTCGCTCTTCGCGAAGCGGACCTTGACGCCCTGGCGCGGCAGAATGTGCTGCAGCAGCGTATGCGTCGTGCCATAGAGCTGCGGCGCGGCGACAATGGAGCCGCCGAAGTCGGCCAAAGTCGCGAAGGCGTAATAGAGCGCGGCCTGACCCGAAGCGACCGCGAGCGCGCCGACCCCGCCTTCGAGCTCGGCGACGCGACGCTCCAGCACCGCCGTCGTCGGATTGGCGATGCGGCTGTAGCGGAAGCCTTCGATTTCCAGGTCGAACAAGGCCGCGGCCTCGTCGGCGCTCGCAAATTCGTAAGAGACGGACTGATAGATCGGCACGGCGACGGCGCGGGTCGCGGGGTCCTTAGCGAAGCCGCCGTGAACAGCGATCGTATCTGCGCGCATGGTCTGGCTGCTCCCTGAGCCAATTCTTTATTGCTTCCCAGATGTTATGTTCTTCCTCGCCAAAGCGCGAGAAAATGCGCGCGATAACCCTAATGTCGCGCACTTCTATTCATTCCGCACGGCGGCGCATAAATAGAGCGCGTTGACTTGGGGATCATTGCGCGCGAAGCAATGACATAGCCGCCGCCACGAGCCGGATATGAACGCACTCGTCCATGAAATCGAACTGAGACCGCCGTCGCGCTCCGCCAACAAGGACTGGCTGCGCGCCTTGCAGAAGACTGCGACGATCGAAGCGCAGCCGCATCGCCTTCTCCCGGTCCTCTTCGACGAGGTTGCCGCGGCGCATGGCGCGTCGCCGGCCCTCATCGACCAGCGCGAAAGCTTGAGCTTTTTCGAGCTTGCGCAGCGCGCCAACCGGTTCTCGCGTTGGGCGCTCGCAAGCAATCTGCAAAAGGGCTGCGTCGTCGCGCTGCTGATGAGCAATTGCGCCGACTATGGCGCAATATGGCTTGGGCTCACGCGAGTCGGCGTCGTCGTCGCCCTTCTGAACACGCATCTCGCAGCGCCGGCCCTGGCCCACTGCCTTCGCGCGGCGGGGGCGAAAACCGTCATCGCCGCCAAGGAGTTTTACGCCGCTGCTGAGAGCGCCTGCGGGCTTCTTGAAACGGCGCCTGAGCTGCATCTGCGCGGCGAGGGCGGGTTCGACGGCATGATCGCCTCGCTCAGCGGCGCGCCGCTTGCGTCTTTGGAAGAGCGCGAGATCGAGCTGAAGGATTGCGCGCTCTATATCTACACCTCGGGAACGACGGGCCTGCCGAAGGCCGCGATCGTCACGCATCGGCGCCTGCTCTATTGGGCCTTGTGGTTCAATGGCCTCGCCGATATCGGCCCGCAGGACCGCATGTACGATTGCCTGCCGATGCATCACTCGGTCGGCGGGGTCGTCGCGGTCTGGTCGGTTCTGCTCGCCGGCGGCTCCGTCGTGCTCCGCAAGAAATTCTCCGCCTCGAGCTTCTGGAGCGACGTAGCGGCCACGCGCTGCACGCTGTTTCAATATATCGGCGAGCTCTGCCGATACCTGCTGGACGCGCCCGCCTGCGAGGCCGAACGCCGCCACGCGCTGCGCCTCGCCATCGGCAACGGCCTGCGCGCCGATGTGTGGACGCCGTTCCAAGAGCGCTTCGCCATCCCGCGCATTCTCGAATTCTATGCCGCCACAGAGAGCAATTTCTCGCTCTACAACGTCGAGGGCGAGGCGGGCGCGATCGGGCGCATCCCGGCCTTTCTCGCCGCGCGCCAGCAGGTCGCGCTCGTGCGCTTCGACGAGGAGCTCGACTGCGCCAGAAGAGGCGACGACGGCTTTTGTGAGCCCTGCCGCGTCAACGAGGTCGGGGAGGCGATCGCCAAGATCGACGGCGGCGGCGGCGCCTTCGATGGCTACACGAGCGCCGCCGAGTCGAGCAAGAAGATCCTGCGCGACGTTTTCAGGCCAGGCGACGCCTGGATGCGCAGCGGCGACCTCATGCGCAAGGACGCGCGTGGCTTCTTTTATTTCGCCGACCGCATCGGGGACAGCTTCCGCTGGAAGGGCGAAAACGTCTCGACCTGCGAGGTCGCGGAAACGCTCGCCAAATGCCCCGGCGTGCACGACGTGGTCGTCTACGGCGTCGCGGTTCCGGGCCACGAGGGCCGCGCCGGCATGGCGGCGCTCGTGGTCGAAAGAACCTTCGATCTCGCGAGCTTTCGGCGGAGCATGGAGGCGGTGCTGCCGCCCTACGCGCGCCCGCTTTTTCTGCGCTTAAGCGAGACCCTGGAGATCACCGAAACCTTCAAGCACAGGAAGCAGGCGCTCGCAGCGGAGGCGTTCGACCCACAAAAAGCCCGCGCCGCGCTGTTCTTCGCCGCGCCGGGGGAGGACTATAGGGCGCTCGACGAGGCCCTGCATCGCCGCATTTGCGCCGGAGAGTTTCGGTTATAAGGCGAAAGACGCCGCCGAAACCTCCACATGGCTCATGCTCGAAACCTCGCCGCCTACCTGCCGCCTGCTCGTCTGCGTCGGGCCTCGCTGCGACGAACAGGGCCGCGGCAGCGCGTTGCTCGCTCTGCTGCGCAAGAGGCTCTCCGGGGCGAGCGGCGTCGCCTGCGTCCCCCGCGACTGCCTGCGCCTGTGCACGCGCGAGCCGGTCGTGCGACTGGAGCCGTGGGGAGAGGTCTTCGCGAATCCCGACCTGGATGAACTGGTCAAGCTCGCGCTCGATTCGATGGTTGCGCGTTAACCTCAATGGTTTAGCCTGGCGCTCATGAACAGGAATCGCATTCTCGTCGTCCTGGCCGCGCTGGCGCTCTCGGCCGGGCCCGCGCGCGCCGACTGGAGCTCCTGCCTCGCCGGCCTACGCCACGGCGCCGCCGCCGCCGGGATCTCGCAAGAGACGATCCAGAGCGCGCTCGTATCGCTTCAGCCCAACGACGCCGTGAGCTTCATGGACAAGCAGCCTGAGTTCTCGACGCCGGTGTGGGACTACATCGCCGGCCTCGTCGACGAGGAGCGCGTGGAAGAAGGCCGCACGCTGCTGCACAAGCACGCTGCGGCGCTTTCCGCTGCCGAGAGCCGTTTCGGCGTCGAGCCGGCGACCGTGGTCGCGGTCTGGGGCGTCGAGTCGGACTTCGGCAAGTCGCTCGGCAAGCGCCCCGTCGTGCAGTCGTTGGCGACGCTCGTTTGCGAAGCGCCGCGCCGCAACGACTATTTCCGCCGCGAGCTCATGGCGGCGCTGAAAATCCTCGATCGCGGCGATATCGCGCCGGAAGAGTTCATGGGCTCCTGGGCCGGCGCCTTCGGCCATACGCAGTTCATGCCCTCGACCTTCCTTTCGACCGCCGTCGATCTCGATGGCGACGGGCGCAGGAACATCGCTAGCGACCCCGCCGACGCGCTCGGCAGCACGGCGAATTTTCTGCGCAAGGCCGGCTGGACGCATGGCCTCGGATGGGGCTTCGAGGTTCGCCTGCCCGAGGGCTATTCGGGCCCGCACGGCCGCACCGCCCGCCTGCCCCTGTCGGCCTGGGCGGGGCACGGGATCACGCGGCTCGACGGTTCGAAGCTCGGCGAAGGCCGCGCCGCGCTGCTGCTGCCGGCGGGGCGCAACGGCCCGGCCTTTCTCGTCACCCGCAACTTCGACGCCGTTTATGGCTACAATGCCGCGGAGTCCTATGCGCTGGCGATCTGCATCCTCTCGGACCGCTTGCGCGGGCGGCCCGGCATCCAGACGCCTTGGCCGACCGACGATCCAGGCCTCTCGCGCCAAGAGCGGCGCGAGTTGCAAGCGCTGCTGATTCAGCGCGGCTATGACGTAGGCGATCCGGACGGCGTCATCGGGACGAAGAGCCGCGAAGCCATCGCCGATTTCGAAGGCAGGGTTGGCCTGCCGCGAGACGGTCGCGCCGGACTCAAAGTGCTGAACGCCTTGCGGCAGCGCTAGCGCGTCGTTTCGGCTAAGCGGCGCCGGTCTTCCCCGCGCGGGCCCATCTGGAGCTGTTTCTTGCGTCCGTTATCGCAGCACGAGCACCGAGCAGCGCGCATGACGCACGATCTTGGCCGCATTAGAGCCCAAAAGATAGGTGCTCATCGACGGCCGATGGGAGGAGAGCAGGATGATATCCGCGCCCCACTCCTCGGCCTCGATCAAGACCTCATGATAGGCGGCGCCAAAGCGGACGACCGTGGAGACGCGCTCCTCCGGGTAGTCGATCGTCGCAGCGAAGGCGTTGATCTGGTCCTGAGAAGCGAGATGCTCATACTCGGGCACGACCGGCACAGTCGACTGCACCGTGACGAACCGCAAGTCCGCGCCAGAGGCTTTCCCCAACGCCACGCCCCTCTCAGCCGCCTGTTTCGCCATATCCGGCTCAGCGAGATCGATGGGAAGCAGAATTTTGTTGAACATTTCCGCGGCCTCCACGCAGCGCCGAAGCGGGCGCCACGACCAAGCGCTAGTCTACCCTATAGCGCCTCGCGATCCAGCTCGCCGGTGCGAATTCGGGCGACCTTCTCCACTTCCTGAATATAGACCTTGCCGTCGCCGAGCTGGCCCGTGTGCGCCGCGGCCATCAGCGTCGAAAAGACGCCGTCCGCCGTCTCGGACGTGACGATCACCTCCACCTTGAGCTTCGGGATGAACTTCACCTCATATTCCGGTCCGCGATAGACCGCGCCTTGACCGCGCTGGCGGCCGTAGCCTTGCACCTGCGTCACCGTGAGGCCGGAGATGCCGATTTTGTTCAACGCGTCTCTCACGTCGTTGAGCTTGAAAGGCTTGATGATCGCGCTGACCTGTTTCATCTCCCTCGCCTCATGGCTGGATTAGTCCCTGCATCGCCGCTTTGACCACGGCTTCCGTGAAGGTTGCGGCGCCCAATCTAGTCTGCGCCCGGTTGAGATGAAAAACCACCGTCCTGACGGTTATGCCCATAATTTCGGCGATCCGGTTGCGCGTCTTGCCCCGGGCGGCGTCGACCGGCTCCGCCGGTAGGGAGCCCTTCCATACCCGTCATTGCGCATGCGCTCCTTCCGTGGACGGCGCAGGGTGCGACCCGGACGCCTCGTGATGGTCGTCGCCGCCCAGGAACATCATGCGCAGCGCAGGAACGACCAGGAGCAGCATGATCGGTCCGATCAGCATGCCGCCGACGACGACGGTCGCGAGCGGGCGCTGCACCTGCGAGCCGATGCCCGTCGAGATCGCGGCGGGGAAGAGGCCGATGCAAGCGGACAAGGCGGTCATCAGCATCGGGCGCATTCTCTGCTCGGCGGCGTGATACATGGCCTCCAGCACGCCCATCCCGCTGCGCCGCACCTGATTGTAATAGGTGATCATCAGAATGCCGTCCATGACTGACACGCCGAACAGCGACACGAAACCGATGGCCGCCGAGACGCTGATGTCCAGGCCGGACACCCACAGCGCGATGATGCCGCCGGCGACCGCGAAGGGAATTCCGGTGAGGGCCAGCAGGCTGTCGCGCACGGAATTGAACAGGCCATAAAGCAGAACCAGGATCAGCCCCAGGCTGATCGGCACGATGATCTCGAGTCGCTCCTTGGCGAGCTCCATATCCTCGAACTCGCCCGCCCAGATGATGCGGTATCCCGTCGGCAGCTTCACCTCTTTTTTGATGCGTTCCTGCGCCTCCGCCACCGTGCCGCCGAGATCGCGTCCCCGCACGCTGAACTTGATCGGAATGAGCCGCTGCAGCTTGTCACGGTAAATATACGCGGCGCCAGTCTCCAGCTTGATGTCGGCGAGCTCGCGCAGCGGGAAATAGGCGTTGCCGTTATTACCGCCCGCGACTTTGATGTCCCCCACGGCTTCGACGGAGTCGCGGTATTCTTTCGGATAACGAACCGTGACGTTCCAAGCGCGATCGCCTTCGAGCAGGGTCGTCGCCACCGTGCCAGCGAGCGCGGCCTGAACGACATTATTGACGTCACCGGTATTGATTCCCTGGCGCGCGGTCTTTTCGCGATCGATCTTGATGTTGAGGTTGGGCTGCCCCATCACGTGGAAGACGCCCAAGTCCGTGACGCCCCGCACCTCACTCATTATCTGTCGGACCTGCTCGGCGAGCTCCTCAAGCTTTTCGAGGTTCGGGCCGACGATCTTGACCGAATTGGCGCCCTTGACGCCGGAGATGGCCTCCTCGACGTTGTCCTGGATGTATTGCGAAAAGTTGAAGGTAGCGCCCGGCAGCGCGTCCTTGAACTCCTTCTCGATCTGCGCCGTGAGCTTTTCCTTGGTCAACCCCCACGGCCATTGGTCGTAAGGCTTGAGCGGAACGAATATCTCGACGTTGGAGAAAGGCGAAGCGTCGGAGCCGTTGTCGGGGCGTCCGTGCTGCGTGACCACGGTGATGACTTCGGGGTGGCGCAGCAGGATTTCCCGCAGTTTTCGCACCGCCGGCGTGCCGTCGACGAGGCCCATGGTCGGAGGCATCTGGACGCGGATCCAGAAGTTGCCTTCTTCGAGGGCGGGGAGGAACTCGCTGCCGAGACGAGCCGCCAACAGGCCCACGACGAGCAGGAACGCCACGCCGATTGCGACTGTCGCCCGGATGTTGCTCAACGCGCGTCGCAGCATCGGCGAATAGATACGGCGCAGGAAACGCACCAGGAAGGTCTCGACCTCCTCGATATGTTCTGGCAGCAGCACCGAGGCCAGCACCGGCGTCACCGTGAAGGTCGCCATCAAGGCGCCGGCCAGCGCATAGCCGTAGGTCTTCGCCATCGGGTTGAAGATTTGACCTTCGACGCCCTGCATCGTGAACAACGGGATGAAGGCAGCCACCGTGATCGCCGTCGAGAACAGAATGGCGCGATCGACCTGAAGGGCGCTAATGAAGATCAACCGCAAGCGATCGGTCCAGGTCACGGTCTCATCGACGCTTTGCCCACTCGTCGGATCGGAGCCGAACTGGCCTTCGGCGAGGGCGTGCAGCAGCGTTCGCCGTTCCTTCTCCGGCGCCTGGCAATTGCGGAAGATGTTCTCGACAAGAATGACCGCCGAGTCGACGATGATGCCGAAGTCCACTGCGCCGACCGAGAGCAGGTTTGCGTCCTCATCTCGGATCACCAGCACGATGATGGCGAAGAACAGAGCGATCGGAATGTTTGCGGCGACCACGATCGCGCTGCGCAGGTCGCCGAGGAAGACCCACTGGATGAAGAACACCAGCAGACAACCGAAAATCAGGTTATGCATCACCGTGTGCGTCGTGACCTCGACGAGGCTGCTGCGGTCGTAATAGGAGACGAGCTTGACGCCGGGCGGCAGCGTGCCGTCCGTGTTCATGGCCTCGACTTCCTGCTCGATGCGCGGCACCACGTCGTTCGTGTGCTGCAAACGATGCATGACCACGATGGAAGCCGCCACGTCGTCGTCATGATCGCGGCCGGCAATGCCGAGCCTCGGTACATAGCCGATGGAGACCGTGGCCAGATCCTTGATCCGAATCGGCAACGTGTTGACCTGAGTTACGACGACATTCTCGACGTCCCTGATCCTGTCGCCTTGCAAGAGATTGTCATTGCCGCCGTCATCCATGAGACCGACGCCGCGGATGTTCACTGACTGCTGGCCGATCTGGATCTCGCGACCGCCGACATTGATGTTGGCGTTGCCGAGCACGGTCAGTATCTGCGGAATCGTGACGGAATAGGCTTCGAGCTTCGCCGGATCGACGTCGACGTTGAACTGCTTCGTCGTGCCGCCCCAGGAATTGACCTGCACGACGCCTTCGACGGTGAACAGGCGGCGAAGCACGACCCAGTCTTGGATCGTGCGCAGATTGGTCAGGCCCGTATGCTCGGGGCCAACGACTTGGTAACGATAGACTTCGCCAACGAGACTCGACTGCTGAATCTGCGGAATCTGATTGCCAGGCAGGCTGACGTTCTGCGTCAGATTGAGATTCGCCTGCTCAACGGCCGTGTAATAATCGACACCGTATTTGAACGTCACGCGGACGAAAGAGAGGCCGTAGAACGACGTGGAGCGAATGTTCGCGATCCCCGGAGTCGGATAGAGTCCGACCTCCATCGGGATTGTGTAATATCGCTCCATCTCCTCGGCGGAGAGCCCCGCGGCCTGAGCCGTGATCTCGAGAATCACCGGCGCGGGATTCGGATAGGCTTCGATGTTCAGCTTTCGAAAGGCGATATAGCCCGAAACCAGGAACACCAGCACGCCGAGCAGAACGATGGCGCGGCGCGTCAGTCCGAATGTGACGATGGCTTTCAGCAAGGTCCCGACCTCTGTCTGTGATGTGCGACGTCTGCGGCGATCTGGCGACGCCGGGGCTTTAGTCCGTGGAATTGCCCAGCAGGGCGTATTGATTGCTCAGGTAGACCGCATTGTCGGTGACGATCGCTTCGCCTTCGCGCAGCCCTTCGACGATTTCATCGAAACCGTTCTGCGTCTTTCCGATCTTGACGTTGCGGCGCACGAAATGCTTGCTGTTCTCGGTGACCCACACGGTCATCGTGCCGTCGCCCTCGCGCACCACGGCGTTGTAGGGAACCGCCGTCGCTCGGTAAGGGTCGCTCACCAGGACCGTGAAATAGGTGAGCATTCCCGCGCGTAGCAGATGCTCGGGATCGGCGACCTCCGAACGCACGGATATCCGCCGGCTGTTGGGGTCGATGTTCTGCCCGAGAGCCGTGACCTTGCCCTCGAACTCGCGGCCGGGGAAGGCCGGCACATGCGCCTTGACCATTTGCCCGACCTTGAGCAGCGGCGCGTCGGTCTCGACGACATTGGCGAACATCCACATCGTCGAAAGATCGGCGATGGTGAAGATCGCGAGCGGCGCTGTGGCGCTCGTGCTCGAGGAGGAAGGCGGCGCGGAGCCGGGCTGAACGAAGAGGCCGGGCGCGGCGTTGCGCGCCGTGACATAGCCGGCGACGGGGCTCTTGACGTTCAGCGTATGATCGTCGGCCTTTCGCTTTTTGACGATCTCATCG
>DASPSI010000041.1:0-5578 GCA_035624015.1 Methylocystis sp. | reverse complement strand
CGCGCCGTCCATCTGCGCGGCGCCGGTGATCATGTTCTTCACATAGTCGGCGTGGCCGGGGCAATCGACATGCGCGTAGTGGCGGTTCTTCGTCTCATATTCGACGTGGGCGGTCGAGATCGTGATGCCGCGCGCCCGCTCCTCCGGGGCCTTGTCGATCTGGTCGTAGGCCGTGAAGGTCGCGCCGCCCGTCTCCGCCAGCACCTTGGTGATCGCCGCCGTCAGGGACGTCTTGCCATGGTCGACGTGACCGATCGTCCCAATGTTGCAATGCGGCTTCGTACGCGAGAATTTTTCCTTGGCCATCGTCGTCAGGTCCAGTTGCGATTACCCTCGCCCGACTCTTCCTTAGCGGGCGCGCGAGGGTTTAGGCCCGTTGCGGGGAATCTTCAAGGGGGGCCTAGCGCCCTGCTTCGTCCGATTTGACAGGGCTGCTTTGGCGCGCGGGACGCGCGCCCTCCGCGGAGGGCGGGCGTCTCGCCCGCCAATATGAGTGAAGCAAGCCGCAGGGGTGAGCGCCGTCGCTCCGACGCCGTCGGCGCGGCCCCGAAATCACTCTCCGGCGGCCGCAGCCTTGGCTTCCTGCGCGCCTGCGCCCGTCGCGCCGCAGGCGTCGACTGCGGCGCGGATCGGCTCGAGATCGGCCTCCGAAAACGTCTCCCTTTCCAGCAGGCGCTGCGCCGTCTCGTGATGCGTCTTCTCGCAGCGCTTGAGGATCGAGGCGGCGCGCTCGAAGGCTTCCTCCACCAGGCGCCGCACCGCCTTGTCGATCGCGGCGCTCGTCTCCTCGCTCGCCTCCCGCGGCTGCGGCCCCAGCTCCAAATATTTCGGGCGATCGCCGACATAGGACGCCTGCCCCACATCCGGCTCCATGCCGTAGCGCGAGACCATGGCGCGCGCCATCTCGGTCGCGCGCTGGAGATCATCGGCGGCGCCCGTCGTCGCCTCGTGAAACACCGCCATCTCGGCCGCGCGACCGCCGAGCAGCACCGTCATGCGATCGATGAGCTCCGAGCGGGTCATGAGATAGCGGTCCTGCGCCGGCATCTGCATCGTGAAGCCGAGCGCGCCCAGCCCGCGCGGAATGATGGACACTTTCTTGATCGGGTCGGAGCCAGGCAGCGCCATGGCGACGATGGCGTGGCCCATCTCGTGATAGGCGACAATGCGGCGCTCCTTCGGGCTGAGCAGGCGCTTGCGTTTCTCGGGGCCGGCGATGATGCGCTCGATCGCCGCGGTGAAGTCCTCCATGGTCACGGAAGCTCCGCCGCGCCGCGTCGCCACCACCGCGGCCTCGTTGACGAGATTGGCGAGATCGGCGCCCGAGAACCCCGGCGTCAAAGCCGCGACCTGCGCCGGCTCGAGATCCTGGGCGAGCTTTATCTTCTTGAGATGCACGCCGAGGATGGCGACGCGCCCGTCCTTGTCGGGACGATCGACGGTGATCTGCCGGTCGAAGCGCCCGGCGCGCAGCAGCGCCGGGTCCAACACCTCCGGGCGGTTGGTCGCGGCGAGCAGCACGACGCCGATTGTCGGATCGAAGCCGTCGAGCTCGCTCAAGAGCTGGTTGAGCGTCTGCTCCTTCTCGTCGTGGCCGCCGGAAAGCCCGGAGACCCCGCGCGCGCGGCCAAGCGCGTCGAGCTCGTCGATGAAGATGATGCAAGGCGCGTTGGCGCGCGCCTGCACGAAGAGATCGCGCACGCGCGCCGCGCCGACGCCGACGAACATCTCCACGAATTCCGAGCCGTTGATCGAGAAGAACGGCACGCCGGCCTCGCCCGCGACCGCGCGCGCGAGCAGCGTCTTGCCGGTGCCGGGCGGCCCGACCAGCAATATGCCCTTGGGGATGCGCGCCCCGAGGCGCCCGTGGGTCGCGGGGTCCTTCAGAAAGGCGACGATCTCCTGAAGCTCCTCCTTGGCCTCGTCAACGCCGGCGACGTCGGCGAAGACGGTCTTCGTGTCCTTTTCGACATAGACCCGCGCCTTGCTCTGGCCGATCTGCATGAGCGGGCCGAGCCCCTGGCCGACGCGCCGCGACAAGAGGCTCCAAATGAAGAAGAAGATCGCTGTCGGAATGACCCAGGACAGCAGCGTGGAAATCCAGGTGTGCTCGAGAACGCCGGAGAATTTGACCTTATGCGACTCGAGCTCGGTCGCGATGATGGGGTCGACGCGCACGGCGATGACGTTCTTGCGCTTGTCGGGCAGCGGCTCTTTCAGCGTCGCCTGAATGGACTGGTCGCCGACGGCGACGTCGGCCACCTTGTCTTCGTTGAGGAGGTCGAGGAACTCGCTGTAGGGGATGACGTCGGTCTGCTGCGCCTTCTCCCAGGTCTGCTGCAGGAACAGCACGCCGATCAGCGCGATGAGGAGGAAGCCGATGTCGAACGCCCATTTCCGCATGATCTTCGCTCCTCGATCCGCCGCCGCGTCAACGTCCGCTTTCCGCTTGCGGAGACTTCACGGGCGAGGATCTGCGCAAGCCTGCGAGCGGCATGGCCACAATACCCGTGACAAAAATTCCGTCAAAGGTTCCCGCGCCGCCGCTCGAAGCGACGGGCGCGCCCACAGAGTCAATGTTGCCCAAATTGAGAAGCCCAAGCTGCGCGAAGATGAACAAGACGGCGAGCGCGCCGAGCCATATTGCAAGCAACCCCCGAGAGACGGGGAAATAGTGGAGATGGCTCGAATGCATCGCGTTGCTCCTGCCGACCAATCCGCAGGCGTCTCCCGTCTCACTGTGGGGGCTCCGCCGCCGGCGGCCATTGTTCCCCGAGCCCGGCGGCTGCCGAAAATCGCCAGAGATGGCCGATAGATGGCGCTGGGCGCGCGAGGATCAAACGCGGCGGCTTTGCGAGCGGCGATGAGACGTGTATGTGTATAGAGAAGCGAAAGATTGACGTGGGCCGTCGCATGAACGACAACCTTATCGACCGCATCTACGAATGCTCGTTCGCGCCCGAGCTGTGGCCGGGCGTCCTGGAGGATTTGACGAGGCTTGGAGGCGCGCGCGGCGGCTCGCTGTTCGCCGACAACCGCCACCTCTTCCTGTGGACCGCCTCTGAGCGAATCCGCGAGCCGGTCTCGCTTTATGTGCAGCATCGCCTTTGGAAGGCGGACGAGCGCCGCGAGCGCCTGTTCCGCGCCCGTCACCAGGGCTTCATGACGGACCTCGATCTCTTCACCCCCAAGGAGATGGACGAGGATCCGTTCTACACTCAGTTTCTGCGCCCGCGTGGCTGCGGGTGGGCGGTCGCGACCGCCCTGCCGATGCCGACCGGCGACAACCTCCTCCTGCACTTCGAGCGCAGCTTCAAGGACGGCCCGCCCGAACGCAAATTCGTGGACCGGCTCGACGAGCTGCGCCCGCATCTCGCGCGCAGCGCCTTCATGTCGGCGCGCCTGCAGCTCGAGCGCGCCCAGGTGGCGAGCGAGACGCTCGCCCTGCTCGGCCTGCCCGCGCTGGTGCTCAACGAGAAAGGCCGCGCGCTTGCCGCCAACGAGCTCATCGAGAGGGACGACGAGTGGATGCGCTGGCGCGCCGACGATTACTTCTCCTTCGCCGACGCCTGCGCCGAGAAGCTGCTGCGCGAGTCGATCGCGGCCCTGGCCATGACCGAGGCGCAGCCGATCCGCTCGTTCCCCTTGCGCGGGCCTGAGCCCGGCCCCGGCAAGATCGCCCATATCGTGCCGATCCGCCGTTCCGCGCGCGACATTTTCGTGCGCTGCGCCGCCGTGCTCGTGCTGACGCCGGTCGTCGCGCCGGCGGCGCCGCCGGTCGAGCTCGTGCGGTCGCTGTTCGACCTGACGCCTGCCGAAGCCCGCGTTGCGCGCAGCTTAGCCAGCGGCGATACGGTCGAGGAGGTTGCGGCCAAAAGCGGCGTCTCGCACAACACTGTCCGCACGCAGTTGCGCGGCGTCATGGACAAGACCGGCTGCGGCCGCCAGGCCGAGGTCGTCGCGCTGCTCACCGGCCTGACGCCGTTCAGGGTCCCGATGTAGCTGCGGCGCACGCCCACCTGCTGTCGCGAGCGAAGCGAAAGCGGTCAAAGAGCCGCCGCCGGGCGCACGCTGGCGCCGCCGCTATTTCATGAGCGCGCCGGGCGGACTATGATCGCCATAAGATCGTTGGAAGAGGTTTCGGCATGGCGCTCGCGCCGCAGGAAGACAGCGTGACGGCGGCGGTTCTGGTCATCGGCGACGAGATTCTCTCCGGCCGCACGCAGGATCAGAACAGCCATTACATCGCGGCCTATCTCGCGAGGCTCGGCATCGATCTTTGCGAGATCCGGGTCGTGGCCGACAGGGAAGCCGAGATCGTCGCGGCCGTGAACGCCCTGCGCGCGCGCTATTCCTATGTGTTCACGACCGGCGGCATCGGCCCCACGCACGACGACATCACCGCCGACGCCATCGCCAAGGCTTTCGGGGTCGAGATCGACGAGGACCCGCGCGCCATCGCCATGCTGCTGGAGCGCATCCGCCCGGACCAGCTCAACGCCGCGCGCCGGCGCATGGCGCGCATCCCCAAGGGCGCCGAGCTCGTCGAGAACAGCGTCTCCAAGGCGCCGGGGTTCATGATCGGCAATGTCGTGGTCATGGCCGGCGTGCCTCTGGTCATGCAGGCCATGCTCGACGCCGTGGCGCCGCAGCTCAAAGGCGGCGCGAAGATTCTCTTCGAGACGGTCGACGCCGGCGCCATTCCCGAAGGACGTTACGCCGCCGGACTGCAGGCGATCGCGGCGGCGCATGGCGAGGTCGGCATCGGCTCCTACCCGCATTTTTCGAGCGCGGGCGTGAAGAACGAGATCGTGCTCCGCGCGCGCGACGAAGAGCGGCTCAAGGCGGCGGCCGAGGACGTGCGCGCGCTGCTTTCGCAGGCCGGGAACAACGGCGGGGTGACTTAATTCTACCGTGTCAGGAAATTTGCGACGTCATGGGGTCCGTCATTGTGAGCGAAGCGAAGCAATCCAGGGCCACACCGGCGCCGGTCGACGCTTCGCGCCCAGGCGCGGGGCGATTTCGTCGGCAAAAGTTGCGCCCTCGACCCTGGATTGCTTCGCTTCGCTCGCAATGACGGTCGTCCCGATGCGGTTGGCTCGTGACGCGGTAGAATTAAGCCACGCCCCGTTTGAGGCGCGCGCCCCAGCCGGCGAGAACCGCCAGGCCGAGCGAGACCAGCACGCTCCACCCCGCAAGGCTTAAGCCCAGGATCACCAGCGCCGGCTCGTCGCAGCGCACGGGCTTCACGCGCTTTAAGGCCAGCAGGAAGTCTTCGGAAGAAAGGGTTCTGGTCAGACTGCCCGTGCATTCCGTCGGGCCGGGCCAAAATTTATACTCGACTCCGGCGTGATAGGCGGCGATCCCCGCCCCCGCCAAAAAGCACAGGGCCAGCGCCGCCAGCCCAAAGCCCGCGAGGCGTTCTCGTCCGCCCCAGGCGGCGAGCGCGGTCGCGGCGGCGAGCGCGATGCCGACGTAATAGGGAACGCGCCCAAGGAGGCACAGCTCGCAAGGCTTATAGCCCATGGCCTCGATAATCCATGCGCCGCCAATCGTGGCGCCGGCGAGCGCGAGGACG
>DASPSI010000032.1:0-19351 GCA_035624015.1 Methylocystis sp. | reverse complement strand
GAATTCATAGACTAAAGGCGGCCGCTCGCGCGCCGGCCGGTCAGATTTGCGCGTCGCAATGTCGCAGGCTTTTCGCGCCGAGCCGAGTTTTGGGGCTCGGTCCTTCGTCCGCTCACGCTCGAGGTCCTGCGCCGAAATCGGTCCGAAAAATCCAAATGGCGGCGCGCGGTCGTGGGTCGCCTTGAACCCGCGCGTGGAAAGTCATCATCACCGGAACGCGCACAATATCGATCATTTGTGAACCTCGTAAACTTGTTCGTTGTTCGCGACCGGCTTAAGTTTTTGTTCCTGCGGCGCCGAACCATTATCGCGAACTTCGCGAGGCGAGACGCCAAAACGTTTTCTGAAGCTCCGATTGAAATAGGATTGGTTCGGAAAACCGGCGTCAAAGGCGATTTCCCCAATCGCACGCGACGAGTTCAGGCCGGAGGCTATTTCAGCGTATGCGTAAAGGAGCCGTCTCTCGATTATCCGTTCCGAAAATTGCTTTCCGGCGGTATTATGGCGCAGACGCCACAAGTTTTCTAGCACGCCATCCCCTATTTTGGCTTCATGCGAGCCGAGATATGCACGAAGCAGGCGTGCCTGACGCTGAACCAGCTTCACGCCGAGCTGGCCGGCAAAATCCTCGAGAACAAGGAGGAAGGCGAGCGCCGGGCGGAATCCATGCGTCACGTCGAAGCGGTCATCAAACTGCTCAATCCAGACTTTCGCATCAACTCGATCGCCATCCGGCGTAAGAAGCCCACCCCCTACTTCAAGCGCGGGACGATCTTCCGCAGCGTTCTAGAGACGCTGCGCGAGAAGGGCGAGGCTCTCACCGCCTCAGAACTGACGACGCGCCTGTTAGCCTCCAAAGGCGTCCATGACCCCCCGCGCGAGGTCTTCGACAATATGTTCAGCGGCATCATGGCCTCGCTCAAGAACAACAAGGGCAAGAGCGTCCGAGCGGTCAGCGACGGCAGGCCGGCGCGGTGGACCGTGCTCTAGCAGGCCGCGATATCCACAGGGATAGAGCCCGCCCTGCAAAATATGTAAGTTGCAAAACTAGTGTCGATTCTACCGGGGTGACGCTAAGCGGGATTCTCAGGATTGTAGACGGCGAGCGGCGTCATGCCTCTCGCGCCTCGACGGGGGCGCGGCAGCGCTGGGAAGGTTCTGCCCCGTGTACCGGCGCTGCCGTTTTCCTGCGGTAGCTAAGAGGTTTCCCCATAATCCATAATCCGCCTGATAGTAGAGCGCGATCTCGGCGCCGGCCGCGCGCAGCCGCACGCGCGGCAGCTCGCCCTCGCTTGAAGGCCGCGCGCTGGGCGCCTCTGCGGCGCGCCGGCCGAAGGGCGCCCGCGCGCTCGAGGTTGTGGCGGAGGAGGCGATCATGAAGGCGTTCCGTCTTCTTAGAGTCCCGCCGAGGGGCGCGTTTCGTCGCAAGACAGAATGAAGCAAATCGCGCGCTAAAGATTGTCCCGACCGGAACATGTTTTGCCGCCGTGCGAACGCGTGGCGAAGCTTTGCGCGCTTTTCGTCTTCGTGGTTAAAAATCACCACGACGCTAAGGCAGTCGGCAGTGGGCAGTCGGCAGTCGGCAGTCGGAAACGCCGGTCGATTGCCGACTGCCTACTGCCTACTGCCGATGATCTTCCTTTCGCCGCCAATCTTGTTCCCTTCAGAGCAAGACCGCCGATCGACCGCCGACTTAAGATGACCGCCGTCCCTTGTCACGAAGGTCATGGTCAAATGTCGACGCATCGACGGCTCGAGTCGCACGAAATGAGAGAGAGGCTCGAGGAGGACAGGCTCCGCCTGCTGGTCGGCATCCGCACCGGATTGATCGTCGTTCTTCCGTTTTGGTGTCTCGTCTTCTGGATATGGCGGCGCATGTGACGAAAAGATCTTTTGTGTCCTTGGCGCCTTCGTGGTTTGCTTTTCACCACGAAGCCGCGACGGAATTCATCTCCCAAACGCCTGCGTTCCAATAAAAGCCCCGCTCGAAAGGAGAGCGTCGAGCGGGGAAGTTAGGGACCTCCATGCGCGGGGAGACCGATCGCATGAAGCTCTGTCGCCGGGGAGGCGATTCCTGTGTCCGCTAAAACTGGAGACCGAAGGGCCGGCGAGCTCTTCAAGAAGCGCGCGGCTTCAGGCGCGCGGGAGCGGCGGCGCGCGCGCGGCGAGCGGCGCAAGCTCCGGCGCCGTCTTCAGCGCGTCGCTCGAAACGGCCGCGGCGCCCGCCGGCGCCGCGGGGAGGTCGAGCCCGACGGCGCTTGCGCTTCGCAGCGGCGGCGCATCGACGGCCGCATGATGCAGAATGCAGCAGCCGGCGTGATGGGAGGGCGCCGGCGCGGCGGGCGCGCCGCCGCCGTCGTCGCCCGAGGAGGTTTGCGCGCAAACGAAGCCGTCGGAGAAGGAAGCGGGGCTCGCGCCGAGCGCCAGCCCGGAGATCAGGAGCTGCAACGCAAAGGCGCACGCTACCCCCACCGCCGTGCAGGCGCTCGCGTTCAACGCGCGTTTGCCGATTTGCGTGGTCAAGCCTCTTCTCCGCATCCGAGCTCACGATAGGCGCGGCGCGATCCTTGGTCAAGCGCGTGTCTTTGTATCCTTCGCGCCTTCGTGGTGAAAAATCACCACGAAGACACCAAGCGCGCGAAGGGCGCGCCGGCGTCGGCGGCGTTAGCCTCGACGACGAGAGACCGCCAAAGATAATGTGCGGCAAGAAGCGAGAGAACAATGGCGACGGCTCGAAGATGCATGAGACTCGCACTCCCAATCAAACGCGACGCGTCGATCTTTGCTCCGACGGGCTCAATGGTTAAGTCGACGCTCATTTTATGTCAACGCAAAAGCCGTCACGGAACATCGTCCAGTTGTCGCAGCCACGCCGCCGCGCGCGCGTCGCTCGGCGCGCGCCAGTCGCCGCGCGGCGAGAGCGAGCCGCCGGAGCTCACCTTCGGCCCGTTCGGCAGCGCGCTGCGCTTGAACTGACTTGTCTCGAAGAAGCGGCGCAGGAACACGCCGAGCCAATGTTTTATGACCGCAAGATCGTAAGCCGCGCGCTTGTCCTGCGGCAGGCCCGGCGGCCAGCCGCCCTTGGCGGCGTCGCCCCAGGCGTGCAGCGCGAGAAAGGCGATTTTTGAGGGCGAGAAGCCGAAGCGCGTCGTGTAGTAGAGATTGAAATCCTGCAGCGCGTAGGGGCCGACGAAATCCTCCGTGCGCTGCGCCGCCCCGCCCTCGCCCGGCACGAGCTCCGGCGAGATTTCGGTTGCAAGAATGTCGCGCAGCACCGCGACCGTCGCCTGCCCAAAGCGGGCGTCGCGCGCGCACCAGCGGATGAGATGCTGGATCAGCGTCTTCGGCACCGAAGCGTTCACATTGTAATGCGACATCTGGTCGCCGACGCCATAGGTGCACCAGCCGAGCGCGAGCTCGGAGAGATCGCCGGTGCCGAGCACCAGCGCATTGTGCAGATTCGCGAGCCGGAACAGCAGCGAGGTCCGCGCGCCCGCCTGCACGTTTTCGAATGTCGCGTCGTATTGGGCCTCGCCCTTGGCGGCCGGATGGCCGATGTCCTTGAGCATCTGGCGGCAGGCGGGCGTCACGTCGATCTCCTGCGCCGAGACGCCAAGCGCGCGCATCAGCGCATGGGCGTTGCTCTTCGTGCGCACTGTGGTTGCGAATGCGGGCAGGGTGTAGGCCAGAATGTTCTTGCGCGGCAGATTTAAGGCGTCCATCGCCGTCGCGGCGACGAGCAGCGCGTGAGTCGAGTCGAGGCCGCCGGAGACGCCGATGACGATCTTCTCGATCTTCGTCGCGCGCAGCCTTTGCTGAAGACCGTGCGCTTGGATGTTGAAGGCTTCAAAGCATAGCTCGGCGAGCCGCGCCTCGTCGTCCGGCACGAAGGGAAAGCGCTGGACGGCGCGCTTTAGCCCCAAGTCCTTGCGCGAGGGCTTCAACTCGAACTCCACGCGGCGGAAGCAGGGACGCTCATTGTCGGCGCAATCGCCGAAACTGTTCTGCCGCAGCCGCTCGGCGCTAATGCGGCCGAGATCGATGTCAGCTGCGACGAGCTGCGGCGTGCTGGCGAAGCGCTCGGCCTCGACGAGCGGGTCGCCGAGCTCGTAGATCATCGCCTCGCCGTCGAAGGCGAGATCAGTCGTCGACTCCCCCTGCCCCGCCGCCGAGTAGAGATAGGCGCAAAGACAGCGCGCTGATTGCGCGGCGCAGAGCAATTTGCGGCGGTCGGACTTGCCGACGATGGCGTTGCTCGCCGAGAGATTGAGCAGCACCGTCGCGCCGCTAAGCGCCGCGCGCGAGGAAGGCGGGATCGGAACCCAGAGGTCCTCGCAAATCTCCGCGTGGAGCGTGAGGTTCTCGACATCACGCGCGACGAGAAGAACGTCGGCGCCAAAAGCCGCGGTCTGCCCTGCGACCCCGATCTCCTCACTGATGACGGCGGCGCCGGAGGCGAGCTGGCGCCGTTCGTAAAACTCGCGATAGGTCGGCAGGTAGGTTTTGGGAGTCACGGCGAGAACTTCGCCGCGCAGGATGAAGACCGCGCAATTGTAGAGCCGCTCGCGCCAGCGCAAGGGCGCGCCGACAACGATGATGAGGCTCAAGGTCTTGGAGGCGTCGACGATCGCGCGCAGCGCGGCGTCCGCCGCGTCGAGCAAGGCGTTTTGCATGAGCAGGTCGTCGATCGCATAGGCGCTGATCCCAAGCTCGGGAAACAGCGCGAGCGAAGCGCCCTGCCCCGCCGCCGCTTTCGCCAGTTCGATCGTGCGCTGCGCGTTCGTTTCGGGATCGGCGACGGCGACCAGCGGCGCGCCGACCGCGACCCGGATCAGGCCGTGCGTGTGCAGGCAATAGAAGGGATGGGTCATCGCGCGGTCATTCTATGCTTGAAGTCGAGCACGAGGCCAGCGAAGCCGCGGGCGTCGTCCATGAGACGCATGACGAGCCGATCCTCGCCGCGCGTCTCGACGTCGACGGTCCCATAGCCGAGGATGCGGCCCATGAGCGTCTGCGAAACGTTGACGCCGACGATCTCGCCGATCTCGATCTGGGTGATGTCGCGCATGAGCACGCCGCGCCGCCAGATGATCTGGCGGGGATCGACGGAAAGCACGGTGGTCGCGCGCACGAGATAGGCCGAGAGAAAGGGCAGGCCGAACAGCAGGACGACGCCGAGCATGGCGACAGGCTCGGCCCAGCTTTCGAGCTCCGTGACGCCCTTGCGGCCGAGGACGGGCTCGAAGGAGCCGAACACGCCGTCGATCAGGAGCCCTCCCTCGCGGCTCATGAAGAAGTCGCGACCGAACTTGAAGACGACGACGCCGAAGAGCGCGAGCAGCAGCGGGCCGAGCAGCGTCACCCAATGCGGCCTGAACTCGTAGATCCGGTCCTGCTCCGACATAAGCGCCCCGCTGCTCGTTAGCGCCCCTTCTCCCGCTTTGCGGGAGAAGGCGGCCCCGCGAAGCGGGGTCGGATGAGGGGCGCCGCGGTTACAACCCGCCTGGACGTTTAACATAGGATAAAGGGCGCAGCGACAGGGTCGAGCTCCATCGCCGACGCTCGCTTCGGGCGACGCTTTCAGCTATAGGCGGTCGCGCGCCCCGGCTCCTTTCCTGCACGTTGGACTGGGGCGGCGTCGGCCCTCATCCGCCCCCGCTTCGCGGGGCCGCCTTCTCCCGCAAGCGGGAGAAGGAGAACCTGCCCAACCGCTCGGAATAAAAATGGCTGGCTTCTCCCGCTTCGAACTCGACGACGCCACGGCTTTGCCGGGCGCGAGAATCCTCGTCGTCGCGGCGAAGTTCAACGACGAGATCGTCGCGCTCCTGCGCCAGGGCGCGCTGGCGGCGCTCGAGGCGGCGCAGGCCGAGGCGCATCTGATCGAAGTCCCCGGCGCGCTCGAAATCGCGCCGGCCGCCGCGATCGCGGTCGAGCTTTCGCAACAGCGCGGAAAGCCTTATGACGGCGTGGTCGCGCTCGGTTGCGTCGTCCGCGGCGAGACCTATCATTTCGAGATCGTGGCGAACGAGAGCGCGCGCGCGCTTTGTGATCTCGCCGTCGCCAGGCGCCTGCCGCTCGGCAACGGAATACTCACCGTCGAGAACGAGGAGCAGGCCCTCGCGCGCGCCGATCCCGCCCACGGAAACAAGGGCGCCGACGCGGCGCTCGCGGCGCTGGCGCTGATCCGCCTGAAGCGCGAACTGGAGAAGTGAAAAGTCTTGAGCATCGAGCAGCGGTCCAATGCGCGTCTGGCCATCGTCCAGGCGCTCTATCAGATGGAGGTCGCGGGGAAGGGCCTCAATGAGATATTCGCCGAGTTCGAGACGCACTGGATCGGCCGCGAGATCGAGGGCGTGCAGTACAAGCCGGCGGCCATCGGCTTCTTCCGCGAGATTCTCCAGGGCGTACTGGAGGACCAGCTTCTGCTCGACCGCGAGATCGATGCGGCGCTGGAGGGCGGCTGGCCGCTCAAGCGCATCGAGACGGTCATGCGCGCGATTCTTCGCGCCGGCGCCTACGAGCTGCTCCGCCGCAAGGACGTGCCGCTGAAGGTCGCCATCAAGGAATATGTCGACGTTGCGGGCGCCTTCTTCGGCCCGACGGAATGCGGAATGGTCAACGCAGTGCTCGACCGCCTCGCGCAGAAGGCGCGTCCGTAGGCTTCGTGTCCTTTGTGTCTTGGTGGTGAGTTTTAACCACAAAGACGCGAAGGACACGAAGAAGGCGCTGAAGCTTGATCGGCTCAGCTGTTTCGCGACGCCGCCTCAGGACTCCTTCGCTTCGCTCCCAATATCGGCTTCGCCCTCTTCCGTCGCCGGGCGCAAATGCACGCGCAGCTTGCCGACGCGGCGCGGGTCCGCTTCCACGATCTCGAACTCATAGCCCGCGATGGGCGCCGGCACGATCTCGCCCCGCACCGGCACGCGCCCCGCGAGATAGGCGACGAGCCCGCCGAAGGTCGAGACTTCCGGCGGGCTGTCTTCCTCGCGGAAATCGAGCCCCAGCTCCTTAGCCGCCTCGTCGAGATCGGCCTTGGCGTCGACGAGATAATCGCCGTCGGGCAGCCGCTCGATCATCGGTCCTTCGGCCACGTCGTGCTCGTCCTCGATGTCGCCGACGATGAGCTCGACGATGTCCTCGATCGAGACGAGGCCGTCAGTGCCGCCATATTCGTCGATGACGAGCGCCATATGTGTGCGCGTCGCCTGCATCCGCACCAGAAGATCGAGCGCCGGCATCGAATGCGGCACGAAGAGGACGGGGCGCAGGATGTTCGCGCCCTCGAGCGGCGCGCCGAAGTCGATCGAAGCGGCGCTGACCGAACGCCCTTCGTCCGCGCTCCGCGACTTCTCGGCGCATTGCGCGAGATAATTCACGAAGTCGCGGATATGCAACATGCCGCGCGGATCGTCGAGCGTGTCGCCGTAGACAGGCAGGCGCGAGTGGCCGGCGCTGCGGAACACCGCCAGCACCTCCTTCAGCGTCGCCGACTGCGCGACCGCGATGATGTCGGCGCGCGGAATCATGGCGTCGGCGACGCGGCGGTCGTGCAAGTTGAGCACGTTTTTGAGCAGCGTGCGCTCCTGCGGCGTCACGTCGCTCGAAGGCTCCTCGAGCGCGTCCTCGATCCCCTCGCGGAGCGAGGTCTGCTCGAAGCCGAAAGCGGCGCGCAGCCTCTCGAACACGCTGAGCCGCGGGTGATCGCTCCGCCGCAGCAGACTGTCGCCTTCGCCGACTTCGCTTTTAACCGTCATAATGTTTTACGAGCCGCCGCCTTCGAGGCTGCTTCCCTCATAGGGGTCCTTAATGCCAAGCGCCTGCGCAATGCGCCGCTCAAGCGTCTCCATCTCCTCCGCTTCCGCAGGGGTCTCGTGATCATAGCCGATCAAGTGCAAAAATCCATGAAAGATCATATGCGCCGTGTGATCGGCGAGGCTCTTGCCTTCGGCTTGGGCCTCGCGCGCCACGGTTTCGTGAGCGATTACAATGTCTCCGAGCAGCGCCTTCGTCTTGAGCGCGCCCGGGGTCGGAAAGGAGAGCACGTTCGTGGCCCTGTCCTTGCCGCGCCACTGAGCGTTGAGCGCCCGGATCGCGGCGTCGTCGCAAAAGGCGAGGCTCAGCTCGCAGTTTTTCGCGAGCTTGACGCCGGTGACGGCCTCGCATTGCCGGATCACGCGCGCCGCGAGCGCGTCGAGATCCGGGAGCGCCTCCCAGGCGGGCGCGTCGATCGCGATGTCGATATGGAGGGCCAATCGGCGCCTTCTTCGTGTCCTTCGTGTCCTTCGTGTCTTTGTGGTGAGTTTTTACCACAAAGACACGAAGGACACGAAGAATTGCCGTTGTCATAACGCCGGCTGGCGACGCGCCCCTATGCCACGCTGGCTTGCCCTCACTGCTGCGGCGTTTGCGGCGGCTGCGTCGCCTCATTTTCCTCCTGCAGCTGCTGCATCGCCCCATTGTCGCCGGGACAGCGCGCCACGACGTAGTTCACGT
This sequence comes from Methylocystis sp., assembly GCA_035624015.1. Lineage (GTDB taxonomy): Bacteria > Pseudomonadota > Alphaproteobacteria > Rhizobiales > Beijerinckiaceae > Methylocystis. The sequence continues at coordinate 10,858 of DASPSI010000032.1, read as the reverse complement.
AGGTCATCGGGATCTGGATCGCGATCCACGCCCCGATGAAGCTCCAGGCGAGCTTGCGCCGCTCGCGCCCGTAAAAATAGGCGCCGATTAACGGCAGCAGCATCAGGATGTAAGGCGCGGGGCCCAGAGCGACATAGTCGCAGTACCACAGTTCTAAGCCGCTCGTCGGCATGACTTCTCACCTCGGCAGGTTGGTTTCGCCCATCAGGAACTCGTCAACCGCCGCCGCACATTGACGCCCTTCGCGGATCGCCCACACGACGAGCGACTGTCCGCGCCGCATGTCGCCGCAGGCGAAAACTTTGTCCCGCGAAGATTGGTAGGAGCGCGCATCCGCCGCCACGTTGCCGCGCGGATCGAGCTTGACGGTCAGCTTCGCCAAAAGCCCGTCCCGCACGGGTCCGACGAAGCCCATCGCCAGCAGCACGAGATCGGCCTTGAGCGTGAAGCTCGAGCCCGGAATCTCCTGCATCTTGTCGTCGACCCGCACGCAGCGCAGGCCCTTCACCTGGCCGTCCGCGCCGACGAACTCGCGCGTCATGATCGAAAACTCCCGCTCGGCGCCCTCCTCATGCGAGGACGATGTGCGCATCTTGAGCGGCCAGTCCGGCCACACGCGCAGCTTGTCCTCGCGCTCGGGCGGACGCGGCATGATCTCGAGCTGCGTGATTTTCAGCGCGCCCTGGCGGCGCGAGGTGCCGATGCAGTCGGAGCCCGTGTCGCCGCCGCCGATGACGACGACGTTCTTGCCGGCGGCCAGGATCGGCGCGTTGGTCGCCAGGGGCTCGCCCGAGACGCGGCGGTTCTGCTGCGGCAGAAAATCCATCGCAAAATGCACGCCGGAAAGATCGCGCCCGGGGATCGGCAGATCGCGCGGCGCCTCGGCGCCGCCGGCGAGCAGCACGGCGTCATAGGCGTCAAGGACGTCCCCGACGTCGCGATCGACGCCGACATTGACGTTGTAATGGAAAACGACGCCCTCCGCCTCCATCTGCGCGACGCGCCGGTCGACGAGATGCTTCTCCATCTTGAAGTCGGGAATCCCGTAACGCAGGAGGCCGCCGGCCTTGGCGAGCTTCTCGAAAACGTGCACGACGTGCCCCGCACGCGCGAGCTGCTGCGCCGCCGCAAGTCCCGCGGGTCCGGAGCCTATGACCGCGACGCGCCTGCCGGTCTGGCGCGGCGGCGGCTCGGGCGCGACCCAGCCCTCGCGGAAGCCGCGGTCGACGATCGCGCACTCGATCGACTTGATCGTGACCGGCTGGTCGGTCAGGTTCAACGTGCAGGCCGCCTCGCAGGGCGCCGGACAGACCCGCCCCGTGAACTCGGGAAAGTTGTTGGTGGAGTGGAGATTGGACAGCGCGCGCCGCCAGTCGCCCTCATAGACGAGGTCGTTCCAGTCCGGAATCTGGTTGTTGACCGGGCAGCCGTTGTGGCAGAAGGGAATGCCGCAGTTCATGCAGCGCGCGGCCTGATTGCGCGTCGCCTCCTCGGAAAGCGGGATCGCGAATTCGTCATAGTGACGAATGCGGTCTGCAGCCGGCTTGTATTTGCGGTCCTGCCGGTCGATTTCGAGAAAGCCCGTAACCTTGCCCATGATCTGGATACGCCTTTGCCGCGCCATTTTAGGCCGCGAAGAGTCCGCCTTTCCGGAAGCGATCGAGCATCGTCCGAAACGGGCGCCGAGAATTGAAGCGATTGTCGCCGAGCCGCCGACGCAAACCGCGATTTGCCCGCCGGCGCTCGCCTTGTAAAGGACTTTGCCGCGCCGCCGTCAAGCTGCGCGGCGAGCGGCGAGACGCGCCCCGTCTGGTCATCTTGGGCTGGAAGCTTTCGAGGAGGCCAGGAAGCGCGGAGACACGCGACAATCGCAGGCTCTCGACATGACGCCGGACGAAGTTTTCGAGGCCGGCGGCGGGCGCGCGCAGGGCGAGCGAAACGAGCCGGGTCGGCGGCGACGGCGCCCGCCGATGCGGGGCTTGAAGCGAAATCGAGCGCAAGCCGTCTCTCTAAGCAGCGGCGTTCAAGCTCGCCCACGCTGCTGGCGGATGGAGGAGTCAAGGGCCCCGCAGGGCGAATCCGGCAAATTGAGAAGCCAGGCCAAGAGATTGAGACGGGATGCTAAGTCCGTTCGCGTTTGTTCTCTGTGGGCGGAGCGCGCAACCTCGATGCAGCGCCGAATCCGCTCCTTCTCGCCGTTTACGGGGAGAAGGCTGGGGTGAGGGGCGTTCCCCGATGTTCGGATTTTCATGCGGCATGAGGATGCGAGATAGGAGCCGCCGCGAGGCTGCGCCCGCGCGGCGCTGAGATTGGCGCCGTCACTGCTCGATGTCCAGCGCCTTGAGCTTGCGGTGCAGCGCCGAGCGCTCCATGCCGATGAATTCGGACGTGCGCGAGATGTTGCCGGAAAAGCGGCTCAGCTGCGCTACGAGATACTCGCGCTCGAACACCTCGCGCGCCTCGCGCAGCGGCAGCGCCATGAGCTTCTCGCCGCGCACGCTCGCAGGCGTCGCCGGCGCGAGCTCGCCGATGTCGGGCGGCAGCATTTCGGCGGTGATTTCCGCGCCGGGCTCGCCCGTCGACATGATCATCATCCGCTCGACGACGTTGCGCAGCTGGCGGATGTTGCCGGGCCATTCATAGGTCTGCAGCACGGCCAGCGCGTCCGGGGCCAAGCGGCGGCGCGGAATGCCGGTAGCGATCGAATGGCTCTCGATGAAATGGTCGACGAGCTCTGGGATGTCGTCGCGGCGCTCGATCAGCAGCGGCACGCGCAAATTCGTCACCGCGAGGCGGTGGTAAAGATCCTCGCGCAGCGCGCCTTCCTCGATCAACGCCGGCAGGTCGCGCGCTGAGGCCGAGATGATCCGCACGTCGACCTCGACCCTCTGCGCGCCGCCGACGCGCTGAAAGGTCTGCTCGACGAGCACGCGGAAGATCTTGGCCTGCGCGCCAAGGGGCATGTCGCCGATCTCGTCGAGGAACAGCGTGCCGCCATGCGCCTCCTCCAGCGCGCCGACCTTGTGCTCGCCATAGCCCTCGCGCCCGAACAGCTCGATCTCGAGGTTCTCCGGGGTGATCGTCGCGGCGTTCATCACGACGAAGGGAGCGCCGGCGCGATGCGAGGCCTCGTGAATGGCGCGCGCGGCGAGCTCCTTGCCGGAGCCCGAGGCGCCCATGATCAGCACGCGCGAGTTGATCGGCGCGATCTTGGCGATGTTCTGCTGCAAATGCTGGGTCGCGAGCGAGGAGCCCACGATCTGGTCGGTGACGCCCGAGCGCCGGCGCAGCGCGGAGACCTCGCGCCGCAGCGCGTCGGCCTCGAGCGCCCGGTCGGCGACGAGCACGAGGCGGTCGGCCTTGAACGGCTTCTCGATGAAATCGTAGGCGCCCATGCGGATCGCCGTGACCGCGGTCTCGATATTGCCGTGGCCAGAGATCATCACCACCGGCAAATTAGGATGCGTCCTGCGGATGGCCTCCAGCACCTGCAGGCCGTCGAGCCGCGAGCCCTGGAGCCAGATGTCGAGGAAGACGAGGTGCGGACGGCGCGCGGCGATGGCGGTGAGGGCCTCGTCGGCGTCCTTGGCCGTGCGGGCGCCATGGCCCTCGTCGCCGAGGATGCCGGCGACCAGATCCCTTATGTCCTTTTCGTCGTCGACGATGAGAATGTCGTTCGGCATCAGGCGTCGCTTGCGAGTTTCGCCGGGACTTTATCGACCTCTGCGGCGCTGGGCGCAAGAGGGAACTTCAGCCGCACGCAGGCGCCCCTGCCCTGCGGCGCGTCGAGCAGCTCGAGCCGCCCGCCGTGATCTTCGACGATCTTGGCGACGATGGGAAGGCCCAATCCGGTGCCCTCGGCCCGCGTGGTCATATAGGGCTCGAGCAGCAGATGACGGTTCGTCTCGGGGAAACCCTTGCCATTGTCGATCACATCGATTTGCGCTTCGCCCTCGCGCACGGTCAGCGCGACCCGCACCACGCCTTCCTCGGCTGCGTCCTGCGGCTCACGCGCGGCGATGCCCTCGACGGCGTTCTTCAGTATATTCTGCAAAGCCTGCGACAGGAGCCGCTTGTCGAAATTGGCGATGAGCGCGGGCGCCGGCAGTTGCTCGATGAATTGCGTGTCGGCGTTGCCGACGCGCATGAGGAACACGACCTGGCGCACGCATTCGCAGAGGTCGTTCGGCTGCAGGCGCGCCTTCGGCATGCGCGCGAAGGACGAAAATTCGTCAACCATGCGCTTGATGTCGTCGACCTGCCGCACGATCGTGTCGATGCACTGATCGAACACGTCGCGGTCCACGCTGATCACCCGGCCGTATTTGCGCTTCAGGCGCTCCGCGGAGAGCTGGATCGGCGTCAGCGGATTCTTGATCTCATGCGCGATGCGCCGCGCCACGTCCGCCCAGGCGGAGGTGCGCTGCGCGAGGACGAGGTCGGTGATGTCGTCGAGCGTGACGACGAAATTCGGCCTGTCTTCCGCGCCCTTGGCCGAGGTCACGCGAACGCTGTAGGTGCGCTCGGCGGTCCCGCGCTTGATCGTGAGCTGGGTTTGCAGCGCGCGGGGGAAGATTTCGGCGGCGTCGCGCAGGATGGGCTCGAGCTCCGGCCCCGCCTGCTCCGCGGGCAGGCCGACCACATTTTCCCGCGCCGGGGATTCGAGCAGCGTCTGCGCCGAGCGGTTCACGACGCTGATGGCGCCCGAGCCGTCGACGCCGATGACCGCCGCGGGCACGCCGGCGAGCACGGCTTCCGTGAAGGCGCGGCGCTCCTCGTTGACCCGGCTCGCCTCGATCAGGCTCTTCTGCTGCTGATCGAGCTCAGCGGTCATCTTGTTGAAGCCTTCGCCGAGCCGCGCAAGGTCGCCATGGGCGCGGTCGACCCCCACCCTCGCGCCGAGGTCGCCCGCCGTCACCTGATCCGTCGCGGTGATCAATTCGCGGATCGGCGCCACGAGGCGGTTCGCGAATTCGAGTCCGACCCAGATCGCCGAAAGCAGCATGATCGTGGTCAGCAGCGCATACATGGTGGCGAAGGCGCGCTTCACCGCCGCGCCGAAGTCGGCGAAGGCGTCATAGGTCGCAATCAGCTTGTCCGCCTCCGCGCGGAACTCCAGGGTGTGGGCGTCGATCGGCCGCGTCACGTAAAGAAACGCGTTGTCAAAATTCTTCAGCGCGCGCAATACGACGAAGGTCTTGTCGTTGTCGATCGCGAGGCACTGGCTGTCGCCGCGCAGCACGCTGTCGAATTCTGAGGCCGGCGGCGCGATCACGACCGCCGAGGGGGCGCCCAGGATGGTCGCGTCGTCGAGCACCCGGTTGTCGCGCGTGATGACCGCGGCGGCCGAAAAATCGAGCACGCGGGCGCGCCTGAGGAAGAAGTCGTGGAAGCGCGCCCGGTCGAGCACGAACAGGCCGCGGGCGGAGTCGAGGTCGGAGGCGGTGAGCTGCGCCTCCTGCACCAGCGCGCCGCATTCCGATTCCTGCACGGCCTGCTGGGCCTCGGCCGTGTTGTGCACGAAGACCTTCACATCGGCGAGAAAGGCCGGATTGAGGGCGCGATCCAGGCTGATCGAGCCGACGACCGCGAGAACGATCGCCGGCGCGAGCGCCACGACGGAGAAGAACGCGACCGTGCGCAGATGCAGCCGCGCCGCCGCCTCGCCGCGCCGCCAAGCCGAGAACAGCGCGAAGGACTGGCGGAACACCATGCCGGCGAGCGCGACCAGCGCTAGCCCGTCGGCGGCGTAGAGCGCATAAAGCGTCGGGCTCGTCGGCGCGAGCGGGCCGAACTCGACCATGACGAGGAAGGTCGTCAGCGCGCAGGCGAGCGCGGCGAAGACGACGACCGGACCGAGCCAAGGCCAGGGCGAGCGCCGGGCGGGGGCGCAGGTCTTGGAGCTGTCGTTGGATGAACCCGGTCTGTTCATGACGCTTAGCTATAATGGGCATTTTGCACTGCGGCAAATGCGCATGGGACGGCCGTCAACCGGCAGCCGGCCGTCGCGGCGCGGCTGCAAACCTGCCCCGTCGGCGGCGCGTCAAGATCGAATGGCTGTTTCGGAGGGCGCCGACGACATATTTTCACCTAAACTGAAGCGTAACGATGGGCTTGGCATTTTCGGAATATGGTTTCGACCGCCGAGCGTCGGCCGTTTTTCGAACGTCGGCGCCGTCCCGCTCGATCCCCAAAGTTGAGCGTCCCTCATGCTAGACGCGGAGCGGCGATCCGTAGCGACGCCGCCCTTGGCCCTGGGAGAACGATGATGACTTCACCGCGCTTCGCCAAAACGCCGCAGCCCCCTTATTACGTCGTTGTGTTCGCCGCCCAGCGGAAGGACGCGGATCCTGAATATGATTCAATGGGCGAAGCGATGTTTCGGCTCGCGAGCCAGCAACGCGGCTTTCTGGGAATTGAGAGCGCGCATGACGCCGAAGGTTTTGCGCTGACTGCCGTGTACTACGCCGACGAAGCGGCCATCCGGGATTGGAAGCAAAACGCCGAGCATCTCGCCGCGCAAGAGTTCGGCAAGGAGCGCTGGTATGAACATTACGAAGTGCGCGTCGCGCGCGTCGAGCGCGCGTACGCGGGACCGTGATCGCGGTCCCGATCGGGGCGAGCCGCATACGTCTCGACCCATTGGGTTGTCACGCCCTATCCCGGCGAGGAAGCGCTTGGGTTTCAGCGGCTCGCGCTCGCCGCGACGAGCGCCGCCATCGCCGCGCCCAGCTCGCGCGCGAGCGCCGCATCCGACGCGACGCCCGCCGCGTCAAAGGACCTGCCGACGCCCGAGACCGGCACGGTGATCGACGCGGGCTCGATAAGGCGCGCGGCCATCGTTGCGAGAATTTCGCGCAGCTGCGCGTCGGCGCGCGTCGCCCGCGGCGCCGTGTTGATCAGCGCGACCGGCTTGCCGGCGAACTCGAGGCTCCCGACGAGCCAGTCGAGCGCGTTCTTGAGCGAGCCAGCGACGCCGTGCGCATATTCGGGCGAAGAAATGACGAGTGCGTCGCAAAGTCCGATCTCTCGCCGCAGCTCGCGCGCGGGCGCGGGCAGAAGCTCGGGCGCTTCGGCCTTGTCGAGGTCGGGATTGAAATACGGCAGGCCCGCGAGCCCTCCGTAGCGCGTCACCGTCACGCCAGGCGGCGCGAGCATCGCCAGCGCGTCGAGGACGGCTCCGTTCGAGGAGGCCGCCCGCAGGCTGCCGCAGAGTGCGAGGATGCGCGTCATTGGCGAGCTCCGATATTGAGAATCGCGTGAGCATAGCTGGAAAAAACGCTTGAGTGGAGCCCTCGTCTGCGCCAAGCCTCGGGCCTGCCCTGCGCCCGCTCGCTGAAAATCGCGGGAGATGGCCGTTCGGAGATCGCCCGTGATGCGTGTCGCAGCAAAATCCGCCGCCGAGAGAAGCTCCGCCGACAAAGACCGGGCGCAAGCTTGCCTCTGCGGCGTCCTGCCGAGCCTTTGCGCAGAAGCAGGCCGCTCGACGAAGGCTTGCAACCCGTGACCGCGCGACGCGCCCTCGACCGCCTGCCGCTGGCGCTGCGCTTCGCCTTGCGCGATCTCGTCGGCGACCCGAAAGGCTTCGGCGTTTTCATCGCCTGCATCGCCATCGGCGTCGCCGCCATCGCCGGCGTCAACGGCCTCTCCCACGCGCTGGAGCACGGACTCGCGCACGAGGGGCGCGCGATCATGGGCGGCGACGTCTCGTTCAATTTTGGCCAGCGCGACCTCTCTCCGGCGGAGCGCGAGCATCTTTCCGCCCAGGGCCGCATCGATGAAATCCTGCTCATGCGCGCCATGGTGCGCTTCGAGCCTGCGCAAAGCGAGGCCGAGGCGGCGATGATCGAGATCAAAGCCGTCGCGCCCGAAACCTATCCGCTGTTCGGCGCGCTGCAAATCGAGCCGCAGGCGCCGCTCGACGCGACGCTCGCCGCGCGGGACGGAGCCTTCGGGCTCGTCGCCGACCCCATGCTGCTCGCGCGGCTCAACGCCAAGGTCGGCGATCGCCTCTCGATCGGCGCGACGCAGTTCAATGTCAGAGCGACGCTCGCCGCCGAGCCCGACAAGCTCGCCGGCGGCTTCGGCTATGGCCCGCGCGTGCTGATCTCCCGCGCGGCGCTGGAAGCCGCCGGGCTCGTGCAGCCTGGCGCGATCGCGCGCCATTTCGCGCGCCTCGCCCTGCCCGGAGCGCCGACCGATGCAGAGGTCGCGCGCTTCGTCGAGGCGACCAACGCCGCTTTTCCCCAAGCCGGCTGGGACATTCGCAAGCGCGATTCCGCCTCGCCGCAATTTTCGCGCAACATCGAACGCTTCTCGCAGCTCTTGACGCTCGTCGCCCTGACGGCGCTGGTCTCGGGCGGCGCCGGCGTCGCCAACGCGGTCACGGGTCTCATCGACCGCAAGCGCGCGAGCTTCGCCATCCTGCAAGCGCTCGGCGCGCCGGCCTCGCGCGTTTTTTTGGTCGCGCTCACGCAAGTGCTGCTCCTGGCGCTGCTCGCGATCGCGATCGGCCTCGCGCTCGGCGCCGCTTTGCCGTTCTTCGCGGCGGACGCGCTGCGCCGTGCGATTGAGCTGCCCGTGACCGCCGACGTCGACTCAGGCGCGCTCCTCATCGGCGCCTTCTACGGGCTGCTGGTCACGCTCGTCTTCTCGCTCGCTCCGCTCGGCCGCGCGCATGACATTCCCGTCGCGCGGCTGCTGCGCGGCGAGGCCTCGTCGTCGCCCGTCGACGCGCCTCTGCGCTATCGCGCCGCGGCCGCCGCCGCCATGGTCGCGCTCGTCGCAGCGGTCATGTTCTCGGCAAGCGACAAGAAGCTCGCTTTCGCGTTCATCGCCAGCGTGCTTGCGGCCTTTCTGCTCCTGCGTCTCGTGGCGGCGCTGGTCGAAGCCGGCGCGCGCCGGCTGCCGCGGGCGCGAGAGGCGCGGTTGCGCCTGGCGCAGAGCAACATCGGCCGCCCCGGAAGCCTCGCGCCGACGCTGATCATCTCGGCGGGCGTGACGGTGACGCTGCTCGTCGCGCTCGCGCTCGTCGAGAGCGCGATCCATGCCGAGCTCGCGCGCTCCAGCGCGGGCGAGATTCCGCGCTTCTATTTCATCGACGTGGCCAAGAGCTATTCGGACGCCTTCGCGCGCTTCCTGAGCGAAGAAGTTCCAGGCGCTCGCATCGACCACACGCCGTTCATGCGCGGGCGCATCGTCGCGATCAAGGGCGCGCGCGTCGAGACGCTGCGCGTGGGCGAAGATGTGGCGTGGGCGCTCGAGGGCGACCGCGGCGTGACTTTCGCCGCCGAGCAGCCGGCAGGCGCGCGCGTCATCGCCGGCGCATGGTGGGAGAAGGACGAGGCCACGCGGCTGGTCTCGCTCGAATCGAAGGTCGCCGAGGGGCTGGGATTGACGATCGGCGACGAAATCACGGTCAATGTGCTCGGGCGCGAGATCACCGCGCGCGTCGCCAATCTGCGCAAGGTCGAATGGCGCACGCTCGCGATCAATTTCGTGATGGTGTTCACGCCGGCGACCTTTGCGGGAGCGCCCTACTCCGATCTCTACACGGTCGGCTATGACGCTTCGAACCCCGACGCGGTCGACGCGAAGCTCTCGCGCGACGTCGCCAGGCGCTTTCAAAATGTCGCGGCGATCCGCGTCAAGGACGCGCTCGAGACCGTCGACCGAATCGCCGATCAATTGGCGCTGGCGGCGCGCGCGGCGGCGAGCCTCGCCATCGCCACCGCGCTGCTCGCGCTCGGCAGCGCCGTCGCCGCCGGACAGCGCGCGCGGCTGCATGACGCCGTGGTGCTGAAGACGCTCGGCGCGACCCGCCGCTGGCTCATCGCCGCTTATGCGTTCGAGTTCGGCCTGCTAGCCGCGACGGCTTGCGCCTTCGCGCTGGTCGCGGGAGCGGCGGCGGCTTATGGCGTCGTCGAATGGCTCATGAAGCTGCCCTTCGCGTTCGAGCCGGTCGCCGTCGCCGTCACCTTGCTCGCGGCGCTTGCGACCACCTTGCTTTTGGGGCTCGCCGGGACGTGGCGCGTGCTGGCGAGAAAGCCCGGACAGGAGCTGCGCAGCCTGTAGCGGAACGCCCTCGCCAACCCCTCTTCGAGACGCCGCGTCTTCTTCGGAATCTCCTCGCAATCACTCGAAGACATCGACGAGCCTGCTTGCGCCGACGCCCTCCTTGGCGACGCGCAGGTCGTGATAGATGACGCCGACCGCGACGGCGCCCAGAACATAGCTCAGGGCCGAGTAGACAAACTCGTTCACCGCGAGGATGGCGAAGGGCGCGCCGGTCAACAGGGCCGCAGCTTTGGGGCCGCCGGCGCCGAAGATCACCGCGGCGGCGACGCCGCCGAAGGGGATCATGAGGACAAAGACCACGAGGAAGAAGACCAAAAGAATGCCGAAGAGGGACCAGCGATAGTCCCTGGTGAGCTCGCGGCTGCGCCTGAGACTGTCGAAAACGCCGGTTTTCTCAATGACGCAGGCCGCTCCGGCGACATAGAACATGAGGAGCGCAATGACGCCCGGGACGACAAGCAGCAGCGCGCCGAGCGCGCCCGCCACGACGGTGCAAATCCCGACGCCGAGCAGAGGCCAGAAGCGCTTGGCGGCGGCCCCGAACGATAGCCCCGCCGCGAAGCTCTCGCCGTTCAGCAGCTTGAACGCGCCGAGAATGCAGGCGCTATGCGCGATGACCAAGATCGGCAAGAGCGCCAGGGTCGCCAGGCCGATAACGAGCTGGCGTTGCTGCGCCGGCAGAAGAAACGCCGCCGCGAGCTTGATCAGCAGGATCGGGACGAGGAAGGCGCAGGCGAGGAAAATGAATTTGCCGAATCCGCGCCAGTAGACCTTGAAGATG
>DASPSI010000012.1:0-38850 GCA_035624015.1 Methylocystis sp. | reverse complement strand
ATGAAGCGCGACGGCATCGTCGTTTGCCACAGGCCCTTGATGCGCCGGTTCGTCGCGAAATAGATCTTCGCCCGTCGCCGCGCACGCGTGATCCCGACATAGGCGAGACGCCGCTCCTCCTCGAGCCCCGCGCGGCCGTTGTCGTCGAGCGAGCGCTGCGAGGGAAAGAGCCCCTCCTCCCAGCCGGGCAGAAACACTGTCTCGAACTCGAGCCCCTTGGCGCCGTGCAGCGTCATGATCGAGACGCGGTCGGAGCCGTTCGCTTCGCTGTTCTCCATGACGAGCGAGACATGCTCCAGAAAGGACGAAAGATCGGGGAACTCCTCCATCGCCCGCACGAGCTCTTTCAGATTCTCCAACCGCCCTTCGGCCTCGGGCGTCTTGTCGTCCTTCCACATCTGCGTGTAGCCCGACTCGTCGAGCACGAGCCGCGCCAGCTCGTGATGCGCCATCTGGTCGATGAGCGAGCGCCAGCGCGCGAAATCGCCGATCAGCGCGCGCAGCGTCGCCCGCGGCTTCGGCTTGATCTCCTCGGTCTCGACCAGCGCGCGCGCGGCGCGCATGAGCGGCAGACTCTCCGCCCTTCCAAAGTCGAACAGGAGCTGCATGGTCGCGTCGCCCAAGCCGCGCTTGGGCGTATTGACGATGCGCTCGAAGGCGAGATCGTCGGCCTCCTGCACGACGCAGCGCAGATAGGCCAGCGCGTCGCGAATCTCGGCGCGCTCGTAGAAGCGCGGGCCGCCGATGACGCGATAGGGCAGGCCGATGGCCACGAAGCGTTCTTCCAGCTCGCGCATCTGGAACGACGCCCGCACGAGGATCGCGATGTCGTCGAGCCGATGGCCGCGCCGCTGCAATTGCTCGATGTCGTCGCCGATCGCGCGCGCCTCCTCCTCGCTGTCCCACACGCCGGTGACGCTCGGCTTCTCGCCCTCGGCGCCGTCGGTGAACAGCGTCTTGCCCAGCCGGTCCTCGTTGTGGCTGATGAGGTGCGACGCCGCGGCGAGGATATGCGCCGTCGAGCGGTAGTTGCGCTCGAGCCGCACGACCGTTGCGCCCGGAAAATCCTTGTCGAAGCGCAGGATGTTCTCGACCTCGGCGCCGCGCCAGCCATAGACGCTCTGATCGTCGTCGCCCACGCAGCACAGGTTTCTGCGCCCTTGGGCCAGCAGCCGCAGCCAAAGATATTGCGCGACGTTCGTGTCCTGATACTCGTCGACGAGGATATATTTAAAGCGGCGATGCATCTCCGCGAGCACGTCCTGATGCTCGCGGAAGAGGCGCAAAGCCTCCATCAGCAGGTCGCCGAAATCGACGGCGTTCAATATCTTGAGCCGCTCCTGATAGAGCGCGTAAAGCTCGCCGCCCTTCCCGTTCGCGAAGCTGAAGGCCTCGCTCGCGGGGACCTGGGCGGGCGTCAAGCCGCGGTTCTTCCAGCTGTCGATCTGATGCGCGAGCGCTCGCGCCGGCCAGCGCTTGTCGTCGACGTTTTCAGCTTTCAGCGCCTGCTTCAACAGGCGGATTTGGTCGTCCGCATCGAGGATCGTGAAATTGGACTTCAAGCCGACGAGCTCGGCGTGGCGGCGCAGCATCTTGGCGCTGATGGCGTGGAAGGTGCCGAGCCAAGGCATGGCTTCGACGCCCTGGCCGACGAGCGTCTCGACGCGCTCGCGCATCTCGCGCGCCGCCTTGTTGGTGAAGGTGACGGCGAGGATTTCCCAAGGCCTAGCGTGCCCCGAGGCGAGGATGTGGGCGATGCGGGTGGTCAGCACGCGCGTCTTGCCGGTGCCGGCCCCGGCGAGGACGAGCACGGGGCCCTCCAGCGCCTCGACCGCCTGCCGCTGCTCGGGGTTGAGCGCCGCGAGGTAGCCGGGCCCGCCACGCGCGAGGGCGCTGGCCTTGGCGGCGAGGCCGCCGGGCGCGAGTTTCGGAGCAGGCGTGGACAAAGGGCGGACTCCCGGCAGACTCCTTCCCCCGCTTGCGGGAGAAGGTGGCCTCGCGAAGCGAGGTCGGATGAGGGCCGCTGGGCGTAAGGGGAAACCTCCCAAAGCGGATTAGGGCTCGACCGTCCCTCATCCGCCCTTGGGCCGCCTCCTCGCGCAAGCGGGAGAAGGGGATGACGCCCTGCGCTGATTCTACTCAGCATACACCGGAACGAAGCGCGAATCACGCGCCGCCGCCTTGCCGCGGCGGGCAGGTCGCCCTCACCTCAGGAAGCCAAGGCCCGTGATGCCGACGACGATAAGGTAGATCGCCACGATGTAGTTGAGCAGGCGCGGCATGACCAGGATCAGAACGCCGGCGATGAGCGCGACGATCGGCTGAATATGGGCGGCGCTTATGACCATTTGCATTCTCCGGTTCTTGCGGAAGGCGAAAAGCCGAGGCCCCTATGTAAAGCGCCCCGCCCCAAAGAGCGAGCCCTCGGAGGCTTCCAAGACGACGCCTGGAAGGCTTCCGCTTCCGGCCAAACCACGTTAAGAGAAGCCCGCCGGATTTTCGTCCGCCGCGCGGGCAGATGCGCGAAACGCTTGAACTGAGGGGCACAGAGGTGAGCGGAACTTTCAACGCCAGCGATCGCGCCAGCGCGAGCGTCAATCTCCTCGCCGGCGAGATCGTGGACCGGCTGGCCGCAGGCGCCGAGCGCTACCGCGTCGCCGTCTCGCGCGGCGCTTCTGGCGAGCTCTTGATCGACGCCGGCGCCAAGGTCGCGGGCGGGATCGAGGCCGGTCTGCTGCTCACCGAAATATGCATGGGCGGCTTGGGCCGCGTCTCGCTCGCCCACGCCCCGGCTGCGGCGAGATGGCCGTTCTGGCTCACAGTGTCGAGCAGCGATCCGGTCGTCGCCTGTCTTGCCAGCCAATACGCCGGCTGGAGCCTGCAGCACGAGAAGTTCTTCGCTCTCGGCTCGGGCCCTGGCCGCGCCAAGGCGCGGGTCGAGAAGCTCTTTGAAGAGCTCCCTTACAAGGACGAGGCCGACCGTGTGACGATCGTGCTCGAAAGCGGGTCCGCGCCCCCAGCCGAGGTCGTCGCCAAGGTCGCCGACAAGGCCAGGGTGAGGCCCGAAAACGTCGCCTTTATTTACGCGCCGACGCAGAGCCTCGCCGGCAGCGTGCAGGTCGTCGGGCGGGTGCTCGAGGTCGCGCTGCACAAGGCGCACGAGCTGAAGTTTCCGCTGGAGCACATCATCGACGGAACCGCGACCGCGCCGCTGTCGCCGCCGCACCCGGATTTCGTGCAGGCCATGGGCCGCACCAATGACGCGATCATCTACGCCGGACGCGTGCATCTCTTCGTGAAGGGCTCGGCGGAGGCGGCGCGCGAGCTCGCGAAGAACCTGCCGAGCAGCACCTCGCGCGACTATGGGCGGCCCTTCGCCGACGTGTTCAAGGCCTATAAGGGCGATTTCTACCAGATCGACCCGAGCCTGTTCTCGCCCGCCGAGGCGACCGTGACGGCGGTCGAGACCGGCGAGACGTTCAGAGGCGGCGCGATCGACGAGAAGCTGCTCGACGCGTCGTTTGGGGGATAGGCCGGCTCGGGCGCGCTCCTTCTCCCGCTTGCGCGAGAAGGCGGGTCGGATGAGGGTTCGTTCCGCTACAGCGGGTCTCGGCGAAGAATCCGCTGTGGACGTTGGAGATAATCACGCAGGAGGATTGGCGCGGCGCGAGCCCTCATCCGGCTTCGCTTCGCGAACCCACCTTCTCCCGCCAGCGGGAGAAGGTATATCCAGCCCCAGCTGTCACAATTCTGAAGCGCAGCCCCTCTAAGCGGCGTTCCCTCGCGCATTGAGGAGATATCCAACTCATGAACATCACGATGATCGGCTCGGGATATGTCGGCCTCGTCTCCGGCGCCTGCTTCGCCGATTTCGGCCATATCGTCACCTGCGTCGACACGGACGCCGGCAAGATCGAGCGTCTCAAGCGCGGGGAAATCCCGATCTACGAGCCCGGCCTCGACGAGCTCGTCGCGACCAATGTGCGTCAGGAGCGGCTGTTCTTCACCACCGACCTTGCGCCGGCGGTCAAGGGCGCCGACGCGGTGTTCATCGGCGTCGGCACGCCGTCGCGGCGCGGCGACGGGCACGCCGATCTCTCCTATGTGTTCGCGGCGGCGAAGACCATCGCCGAGGCGCTCGACGGCTTCACCGTCGTCGTCAACAAGTCGACGGTGCCGGTCGGCACTGGCGACGAGGTCGAGCGCATCATTCGCGAGATTCGCCCCGACGCCGAATTCGCCGTCGTCTCCAATCCCGAGTTCCTGCGCGAGGGCGCCGCGATCGAGGACTTCAAGCGCCCCGATCGCGTCGTCATCGGCACGGAAGACGCGCGCGCCCGCGAGGTCATGGCCGAGATCTATCGGCCGCTGAGCCTCAACGAGCCGCCGCTGCATTTCGTCGGACGACGCACGGCGGAGCTCACCAAATATGCGGCCAACGCCTTCCTCGCGACGAAGATCACCTTCATCAACGAGATCGCGGATCTGTGCGAGAAGACCGGCGCCGACGTGCAGGACGTCGCCCGCGGCATCGGCCTCGACAAGCGCATCGGCGGCAAGTTTCTTCATGCGGGGCCTGGCTATGGCGGCTCCTGCTTCCCCAAGGACACGCTCGCTCTTCTCAAGACGGGGCAAGACGAGGGCGCGCCGCTGCGCATCGTCGAGACGGTCGTCGCGGTCAACGACGCTCGGAAGCGCAAGATGGCGCGCAAGATCATGGCGGCGCTCGGCGGCTCCGCGCGCGGCAAGCGCATCGCGCTTTTAGGGCTCGCCTTCAAGCCCAACACCGACGACATGCGCGACGCGCCGTCGATCGCGATCGTCGCCTCGCTCGCCGGCGATGGCGCCGAGGTCCATGCTTACGACCCCGAGAGCATGGAGCAGGCGCGGCCGATGATGCCGGAGGTAGTCTTCCATGAGGACGCCTATTCGGCGATCGAAGGCGCGGACGCCATGGCGATCGTGACAGAATGGGACGCCTTCCGCGCGCTCGACCTCGACCGCGTGAAGCGGCTTCTGAAAGCGCCGGTGGTGGTCGATCTGCGCAACGTCTACCGCCCGGCGGAGATGAGGAAGCGCGGCTTCACCTATGTGAGTGTGGGGCGGGCCTGATTTGCCGGCGGGCGGCCGCACCTCGCGTTCAAGCGCGGCTGTGAACCGTTTGCGACCGCGCTGAAGAATCCGTCCGGCGCCTGAATTGCCGGCTTGTCCACGGACTCGATTCATGAAGATATGGTTGATGGGGTATTCGTTGGCGTTCCAAAATTAGAGGCCATAGTCGTGCCCAAACGAAAGATATTCTTCAAATCGGCCCATGCTCTTGCGGCCGTCAGCCTCGCGGCGTTCACCTTGAGCGGCTGCATCGTTCCAGACGTCGCGCCGATGTTGAACCGAGTCGAGAAGCAGAATCTGCTCGCCGCCGTGATCCGCGGCGTGCAATGCGAGATCCGACGGGCGGTGAAAGCGCAGGTCGCCGAGGATCCGCGGCTGGAATGGTTGTTCCGCTGGTCGGCGATCATCAATCTGCAGCTCTCCTTCAAGAACATGACGAGCTTCAATCCCGGGCTCACCCTCAACACGCCGATGATCCCGGCCAATCCGTATTTTCCCGGCGGCATCACATACCCGGTTATGCAAAGCTACAATTTAGGCCTCGGCGGCAACGCGTCCCTGTCGGGAACGCGGACGGAGATCGTGGACTACTATTACGATTTTCATGACTTCGAGAAATATCCCAGCGAGCCGACCGACGCCGAAAGCTGCTATCGTCACGACGGGCTGACGATCACCGGCAATCTCGATCTGAATTCCTGGTTCCGCGACGCGCTGGAGCCAATCAAGCAATGCGCCTTCGAGGGGAGGCCGGAGGAAATCCACGACGATCCGCCACAGGAACAGGCGGCGGAAGCCTATAAACGGTCGTGTCCGCATCCGCGCAACCCGATCACGACGCTATCGCATCAAATCGACTTCGAGCTCATACTCGGCGGCAGCATCACGCCGACCTGGACTCTGGTGCGCGTCTCGACGACCTCTTCCAATGGATCGCCGCTGTTCAGCGCCTCGCGCGACGATCACAGCACGCTGTTGATGACGCTCGGGCCCGGAAACGACGCCCCCAAGGACTACGCTTCCTCGAGCAAGGCGCACGGACGTTGGGGGGCCGCCAGCACAGCGCCGTCGGCGGCCATGCAAGCGCGGAGCCTCTCCCTTATGATCGGAGCCGCCGTGCAGGAATCGCTGCGGTGAGGCCACGGGATTTGTCGGGAACAGAAAAGGCGGCTACAGACGCCGGAAAGAATTCCCTTCGCGGTGAAGGGACCGGGCTCGGCTTATGCGAAGGCGTGAGAGCCCTTATGTTTTGTGCGGCTCCTTGCCGGCGTCGCCGTTCGAGGCGAGCGAGCCGATGACGGACCGAGCGACGAACGCTTTACAGGGATTTCCTCCTTCGCCATGATCGCCGTCCATCGCGCGAATCGCGGGCGGCGACGGATCTTTGTCTCGCCTTGGCGAATCGGTTGAGGCGCAGCGCCTAGCCGGACGCGCGGGCGTGACCGCAAATCACCCGCAAGAAGGACCAACATGCGCGTCTTAGGCATCGAAACCACTTGCGACGAAACCGCCGTCGGCATCGTCGAGGAGCGGCTCGGCGGCGGCGAGATCCTCGCGAACGAGGTCATGAGCCAGATCGCCCGTCACGCCGCTTATGGCGGCGTCGTGCCGGAAATCGCCGCGCGGGCCCATATCGAGGTGCTCGAGCGCCTGATCGACCGGGCGCTGCGCCGCGCGGGGCTGGAGGTCGGGCGTCTCGACGCCATCGCCGCCGCCGCAGGGCCCGGCCTCATCGGCGGCGTGCTCGTCGGGCTCACCGCCGGAAAGGCGCTGGCGCTCGCCGCGGGCAAGCCCTTCATCGCCGTCAATCACCTCGAGGCCCATGCGCTCACCGCGCGTCTCACCGAAGGCGTCGAATTCCCCTATCTCGCGCTGATTGTCTCGGGTGGCCATACGCAGCTCGTGGCCGTGCGCGGCGTCGGCGACTATCGCCGGCTCGGCTCGACCGTCGACGACGCCGCCGGCGAAGCTTTCGACAAGGTGGGCAAGATGCTGGGCCTCCCCTATCCCGGCGGTCCCGCCGTCGAGGAGCTCGCGCGCGAGGGCGAGCCGTCGCGCTTCGACCTGCCGCGCCCGATGCTCGGCCGGCCTGGCGCCGATTTCTCGCTCTCGGGGCTCAAGACCGCGGTGCGCCAGGAGCTCCTGAAGCTCGGGGAGAATCCGAGCGAGACCGACAAGCGCGATCTCGCCGCTTCGTTCCAGGCGGCGATCGTCGACGTGATCGTCGACCGCGTGCGCTCGGGCCTGCGCGACTTCGCGCCGGAGCGTCCCAATGCGCTCGTCATCGGCGGCGGCGTCGGCGCCAATGGCGCGATCCGCCGAGCGCTGACTCGTTTTTGCGCCGAAGCCGGCCTGCGGTTTCTGGCGCCGCCGCCGGAGCTTTGCGCCGACAACGGCGCGATGATCGCCTGGGCCGGTCTCGAGCGCCTCAAGCTCAACCTCGTCGACGATCTCGACTTCGCGGCGCGTCCACGCTGGCCGCTCGACAATGCCGCCAGCGCGGCGCATCACGGCAAGGCTTGAGTCCAGAGTAAAAAATTGCGAGCCTCGCAGGCTCGCATCGCGCCACAACACGCCAGAGCGGCCGTCTGATGAAAAATTCAAACGTCATGGTGCTGGGCGCAGGCGCCTGGGGCTCGGCGCTCGCCAATGTCGCGGCCGAAGGACGCGCGCGCGTGCCGCTCTGGGCGCGCGATGGCGCCCATGTCGAAGCGCTCGCCAAGGATCGCGAGAATCGCAAATATCTGCCGGACCTGCCGTTGGCGGTGGCCGTGGCGCCGACGAGCGATCTTTCCGAGCTCGAGCAGGCGGACATCGTGCTCGCCGTCGCGCCGGCGCAGGCGCTGCGCGACCTCTTGCAAAAGGCGAGGCCGCATCTGCGCCGGGGCGCGGCCCTTGTGGTCTGCGCCAAGGGCATCGAGCGCGCGACCCGCAAATTCCTGAGCGAGGTCGTCAGGGAGGAAGCGCCGAAGGTCGCGCCGGCAGTGCTTTCGGGCCCGAGCTTCGCCGCCGACGTGTGCCGCGGCCTGCCCACCGCGGTGACGATCGCCGCAACGGAGGCCGCCCTCGCGCGCAAGCTCGCCGAGGCGCTTTCGACAAAAACGTTTCGGCTCTATCACTCCAGCGATCTTCGTGGCGTCGAGATTGGCGGGGCGGCGAAGAACGTGCTCGCCATTGCGAGCGGCATGGCGGCAGGGCGCAAGCTCGGCGCCTCCGCCGGCGCGGCGCTCGTTGCGCGCGGCTTCGCCGAGCTCACGCGTTTCGGCGCGGCTCTCGGCGCGCGCCCCGAGACGCTGATGGGACTTTCCGGCCTCGGCGATCTGGTGCTGACCTGCGGCTCGGCGCAGTCGCGCAACTTCGCTCTCGGTCAAGCGCTGGGGCAGGGCGATGCGCCAAGCGAAGCGAGCCACGGCAAGCTCGCCGAGGGCGCCTTCACCGCGCAGGCGCTGGTCGAGATCGCGCGCGAGCATAAGATTGAGATGCCGATCGCCGAGGCCGTGAACGCAATTCTTGCCGGAAAGCTGAGCGTCGACGGCGCGATCAGCGCGCTGCTGACGCGTCCCTTGCGGGCCGAGGCCGAGTAGCGCGCGGCGGCGCCCGACTCAGCGTCACGGCCGCCTCGGCGACCTCGATCAGGACCTCAGCAAGCGTCAGCTTGAGGCGCGCGCGGCGCTCGAGCGCATCGGCGACCGCCTCGGTCGCGCGTTCGAGCCGGTCGAGCCGCGGCGCCTTCGCCCCCAAGCGAAGGATTTGCCCCTCAAGAAGCCTGAGCAGAATTTCGAGCGGAAGCTCGCGCAGCGCGTCGGAGTCGAATCGCGCGCGGTTTGCTTCGCGCTCTGCGAGCGCACGCTCTTGCGCTTGCGCCGCGCTAGCTTTGATGGCCTCCTCGGCCCGCGCCGCGCGGCGCCCGAGCCGCAGCAGCGCATCGCGATCGAGTCCCTGCTGGCTAAGCGTTGCGGCGAGCGCGCGAAGCTTCGCCCGGGCGAACTTGGGATTCTCGTTGCTGGGGTCGCGAAAGTAAGGCTGCCTCGCTTCGTTGCAGAGCGCTTCGAGCGCGGCCTTCGGAAGGTCGAGCAAGGGCCGCAGGAGCTTCAGCCCGTCGAGGCTCGACGCCTTCGCCATCCCGCTGAGCCCTGCGACGCCGCTGCCGCGCGCAAGCCGAAAGAGAATCGTCTCGGCCTGATCGTCGGCGTGATGCGCGGTGACGACGGCGCAACGGGGATCAATCTTGCGGGCGCAAGCGGCGAGCAGCGCATAGCGGGCCTCCCGGGCGCGCTCCTGCATCCGCGTTGCAGGCTTTGGCCCTTCCCAGCGCAGCAGGCGATGCGCGAAGCCCAGCGCCTGCGCCCATTCGGCGACGCGTTGCGCCTCCTCATGCGCCTCGGGGCGCAAGCCGTGATCCACGGTGGCGACGACGGTCTTTTCCGGCCGCCGCGACCATCGCGCGGCGAGCAGCATCAGCGCGACCGAATCGGGCCCGCCGGAAACGGCGAGCAGCAGAGCGGGCTCTGCGGCGAGCGGCGCAAAGAGCGCGTCCGCGTCAGCCGCGTCGCCTAGCCGCATTGCTGCTTTTTGCTCTCGCGTTGCGCCGCGTCGCGAACGCGCGCCGGGGAACCGGGGTATTTTGCCCCGATCTCCGAGAAGGAGGCGCAGGCCTGCTCATGCGCGCCCATCGCCGCCAACGCTTGGCCGAGACGCAGCAGCGCGTCCGGCGCCTGGGCCGACTGCGGATATTTTGTCGTGATCTCGAGATATTTTTCCGCCGCCTCGCGGTTGCGCTGGCGCAGGAAGAAGCTCTCGCCCAAGCCATATGTCGCAGCGGGAGCGTATTTGCTCTTCGAATATTTCGCTAGGAACACTGACAGGCTCTTCTCGGCGGCCTCATACTGCCCGTTGCGCATGAGCGCGACGGCTTCGTCATACTCGTCCTTGACGGAAGGCGGAGGCGGGGGCGGCACGGCTTCGGCGCCCTGAGGCGGCGCAGGGGGAGGGGCGACCGCCGGCTCGGCGCCGCCCTTGAGGCCCGGCGTCACGTCGAGCGGCGCGCCGACCTCGCGCACAGAGGCCGTCGCGACGGCGCGCGGCGGGGGCGAGAGCGGCGCCGAGGGGGCGGTCTGCCCGATCTGGCGAGGCGCGCCGACCGCATTGGGGTTCGCCGTAGGGTCGAAGGAGTCGCCCCGCCGCTCGACCGCTGGCGGGGGCGGGGGCGCGCCCGGCGCGGGCCGGGCGTTGCGCAGCTGCTCCTCCAACAGCTGGACGGCGTGCTGCAGCTCCTCCACCCTGCCGGTCATCTGCCGCAACTCGCGTTCGAGTCGCTCGACGCGCAGCTCGACGCCGCTTGAGGTCGAGGGCCGCTGCGGCGCCTCCATGCGGTCGTCGTAAGGGTCGTCGTAAAGCGGGCGATTGTAGGTCTGCGCCATGACGGACGAAGGTCCGCCTGCGGCGCCGCCCAGGCAAAAGGTGATCGCCAACGCGACTGCAGAGCGGAGAGCGGAGCGGGGAATCATGATGGTCCGAAGGGCTGAGGAGTGGAGCTTTTGGCGCCAAGCATAGACCCTGTTTCGGCCAAATTTGGGCGGCGGGCGTTAAGTTTTTTTCATGTGGCGGGGCTTGATCTCCCGGAAATGCGGGAAAATTGGGTTCGTTCTGTCAAAAATCGCCGATCGTCGCAAAGATACGTAAAAAACGCGAATATTCTGTATAATTGGCGCCGGGCTTGCCTTGCCGTTCCGTCGTGCAAGGGCGACCCTGGCGTATACGGCGCCCCAACTTCGCGGCCCCTTCGCGCCCTTCGCGCCTTCGTGGTTCATTTCACCACCATGGCGCGAAGAAGTGGAAAAGCTTCAGGCCACACGACAGGCTCCCTGTGCGGCGTATCCTCGCGAACCGGCCTGAACGACGTCCGGCCTTGCCGGAAAATCCCGTTCGGGGCATCATGACCGTGACAGCAGGGATCATTCAACCAAAGCCGGCGCAGCGTCTCGCCGCGCCTCGAGTGGAGGCTCGTTATGCGGTTTGATCTCGTTGGCGCAGTTTCATGTCTGCTCCTCATTTGCGTCGGCTCGGCCCAGGCCTGCGGCGGCGGAAATCCGTCCAAGGCTCAGCATTGGTCGCTCGACGCCAAGGAATACGCCGGCGACGCCGGTCTGCCCTTCCTCAGCCCCGGCAACGACAGCCGCATCAACTTGCAACTCCTTATGCTGGACATGGAGCCGCGAACGATTCCGACGCCGGCGGCCGCGCTCGATGCGGCGCGTGATCTCGATTCGGCTTCGCTCTTCACGATTTACGATCTCAACACGGCCTGCGGGCGCGATCCCCGCGCCTACGCGCTCTCGCCGGAGGCGCGCCTGAGCGACTCCGCGCCCTCCCTCGCCGATGGCGAGGGCAGCCGCTGCCTCTCGCTCGAAGCCGGCAAGCAGGCCTTCATTCAGGCGGTCCAGGCCGAGCGCGCGCTTGCCGACGCCGAGCGCGCCTCGCTCGTCGCGGCGCGAAACCGGATGACGTCGACTTGCGACGACAAGAGCTCAAGCGCTTCTCCCTTCGAGAATCCGCTCGCCGGAAATGCGAAATCCTCGGCCGCCGCCCGCGATTTCGCCGCCTATCTTACCGGCGCGAAAGCGTTCTATGACGGCGCTTTCGATCAGGCGCTCGCCCAGTTCGGCCTGCCCGCCAAATCGGAGAACGCCTGGCTGCGCGAGACGGCGCGCTACATGACCGCGCGCACGCTGCTCAACAAGGCGCAGGTCGGCGCCTTCGCCGACTTCGACGGCGTGCCCGAGCCGAAGGTCACGGACCGGGCTTCGCTCGCCGCCGCGGAGGCCGAATTCAAATCCTATCTCGCCGCCTATCCATCGGGGCGCTACGCCGAATCGGCGCGCGGGCTCATGCGTCGGCTCTTCTGGCTCTCGGGCGACAAGGCGCGGCTCTCCGCCGAATACGGCTCGCGGATGGCGCAGGCCGCCAAAGCCGGGTCGAACATCGGCGTCGCGGATCTCGCGCAGGAGATCGACACCAAATTCATCAGCGGCGCCAAAGGCGAAAGCCAGGAAGCGAACCTGCTGGCCGTCATGGATCTGATGCGCATGCGCGCCGAAGGGCGCAAGGCGCCGACGTTTCCGGCGGGCGATCTCGAAGGCCAAGCGAAACATTTCGCCGGACATGAGGCGCTGCTCGCCTATCTGAAAGCGGCGCGCGCCTATTACGTCGACGGCGATTACGCGGCGACGTTGCGCACGCTCGGCGCCGCCGCGCCGGGCCCGCTCTCGCCGCCCTATCTCGCCTTCAGCCGGGAGACGCTGCGGGGGCAGGCGCTAATGGCCTCGGGCCAGTTCCAGGCCGCGGCGGAGCATTGGCAGAGCCTCCTGCCTCTTGCCTCGGAGCCCTGGCAGAAGGAGGCGGCCGAGCTCGGCCTCGCAATGAGCTGGGAGCGCGCGGGGACGCTGAACAAAGTCTTCCTGCCCGGCGCGCGCATCTCCTCGCCGCGAATCCGCGCGATCCTCCTGCGTCACGCCGCGGGCCCGATCCTGCTACGCATGGCGGTCGCCGATGCCCAATCGCTTCCCGCCGAGCGGCGGCTCGCGCGCTTCGTGCTGCTCTTCAAGGAGGCGACGAGGGGCCAATACGCCGGCTTCCTGCGCGACTTCACCGCCGAGGGCCTGGCGAAGGACGACGCCGAAGCGGGGGTGAATTCCAACGGAACCAAATCGGGAATTTTCCTGTGGTCGGGAGAAAGCGAGCCCTATTCTTGCCCTGCCCTCAAGGCGGTCATCGGCGAGCTCGCCGCCAATCCCCACGCGACGAGCGCCCTGCTGTGCCTCGGCGAATTCGTCCGCACGGCGGATCTCGACGATTTCGAATCGGATCGTCCTGCGCTCAACGAGCTGGGCGGCGGCAAGCCGATCTTTCCTGGTGAGCCTTTTTCGCGCGGGGAAATCTACAAAAAGCTGATCGCAGACCCTTCGACGCCCGACCACGACAAAGCCTATGCGCTCTTTCGCGCGATAAACTGCTACGCCCCGACCGGCGCCAACGGCTGTGGCGGCAAGGACGTCGCTCAGGCTCAGCGAAAGGCCTGGTACAATCAGTTGAAGTCGCGCTACGGCTCGAGCTCCTGGGCGCAGGGCCTGAAATACTACTGGTGAGATTGAAGCGCCTCCTCCTGGTCCCGCTCCTGCTCGCCGGCACGGCCGTCGCGGCGGAAAGCTTTGTGCGCGCCGCCGATTACGACTCCTATTGGCTTTGGGCGGGCGTCAAGTCGCGTCCGGAGCTCGCAAAGGCGAAGACCGTCTATCTGCTGCAGGGCGAGATCGGTCCCGACCGTTCCGGCGCCGTCCGCCTAAAGGCGCAGGGGGGAACCGAGCCAAGCCCTCATAAGCCGGCGCTCTGGCTGGTCTATCGCGTGCGCAGCCTGGAGTGGACGCCGGAGATCCTGACGGCGGTCAATCGGAGGCTCTCCTTATGGCGCG
This sequence comes from Methylocystis sp., assembly GCA_035624015.1. Taxonomy (GTDB): domain Bacteria; phylum Pseudomonadota; class Alphaproteobacteria; order Rhizobiales; family Beijerinckiaceae; genus Methylocystis. The sequence continues at coordinate 25,270 of DASPSI010000012.1, read as the reverse complement.
CTCAACCTGGCCGCGTGGCGGGCGTGCAGGTGGATTTCGACGCTTCGACGCGCGGACTGAAGGGCTACGCCGCGTTCCTGGCCGAGCTGCGCAAGTCGCTGCCCGAAGGCTGCGCGCTCGGCGTGACGGGCCTGATGGACTGGGCCTCGCAAGCTGCGCCGGAGGATATCGACGCTCTTTCTGGAACGGTCGACGAGCTGATTTTCCAGACCTATCGCGGTCGCGAGACCGTCTCGGACATCGACGCCTATCTGGCGCGCCTCGACCGGCTGCATGTTCCGTTCCGGCTGGGCCTTTCGGAAGGGGCCGCCTGGTCGCCGCCCGCCGCGCTCGCGCGCCATCCGCAATTTCTGGGCTACGTCGTCTTTTTGCGCAACCAGCCCCAGGAGCCGCAAGCGGATCGCGATGAGCGGGGAGCGGCGTCTCGTTGAGGCGCAGGCGGAAGATGCTCATCTGAGAGATTTTGTAGGGGGCGGCTTGAAAGGACGCTAGCAGCCGGGGTAAGAGACCGATGCACACGCTTAGCCGGGGAATTGGCCGTGGGAAAGCTCGGTTGCGCACTCCTGATAGCGGCTTTGCTTTCTTCGGGTCTCGCTCATGCGTCCGACGAAGAGGGGCGCGACTCGACCCACGAAAAGGATGGATCGACAGAGGAAAAACGTGAGTCCACTGTCGATACCGAGCATATTTTCGGGTTCGCCGAAGGCTCCGACATCGGCGAAAAGGGCGAGAAGGAAGTAGACCACAGCTCCTACTTTTTTACAGGCAAGCAAGGAAGATTCCTTGCGATCATGAACGAGACCGATTTTCGCTACGGCATCGACAACGGCTTCCGTGCTTCTTTCAACCTCCTGACGGATTATCATGGCGGCTACGACTCGCCGGGAATCCCGGATCGCACGGCTTTTGCCTTCAGCGGTTTAAGCAGCGAGCTCGATTGGATGTTGCTCGAACGCGAGAAAGCGCCGTTTGGTTTGACGCTTTCATTCGTCCCGCAGTGGCGGCGTATCGACGACGCGTCCGGCGTGCGGCAGGCAAGTTTCGGTTTTCCAATCCAACTGCTTGCCGACCTCGCGCTCACCCCAGGCAAGTGGTTTGCCGCCGCCAACCTGATCTACTCACCCAGCTTTGCCCAGGCTGACGGAAGCTGGACGATCAGCCAGCCCGTGGAAATGTCGTCCGCCACGTCATTCGCGATCTCCCCAGAGATTTTCCTTGGTGGGGAAATTCGCCACCTCACGCAGAATCAGCGCGGTTTCTTCACGGAGCACGCTCTCTTTGTTGGTCCGAGCGTCTACGTGAGGCTTGGAGAGAACACGAACGTCAAGCTTGCGTGGTCGGCGCAGATTCCCGACGAAACGACGCAAAGGATTGATCTTGTGAACTACGAGCGCCATCAGGTGCGGCTACAGTTCGCGACGGGGTTTTAGAACATCCCGATCGCTCGGCTTGTTGCGCAAGCATGACACTTTCGAGAAGAAACTGACCGACTGATGGCGCCGCGGGCTTTTGTGCAAAAATCCATTGCGACTTGAAGGGTGCGGAGATCGCCGCCTTGGGAGCCAACCGCGGGTTAAAGTCGATGTAGCCGCGGGCGACGGGACGAGAAAGAGAACTTAGTGTAAAATCAGCCGGGCGAAGCCTTAATCAGGTGAGTCGACCTTGTCCGACCCGATCGGAAATCGCCTAGCCGCGCGCGTGAAAATTCGCATCGCATCCGCCGACCCCGACCGGGCGCAGAACTTGCTCGTGCATATTATCGAAAGCGACGGCTCTGGCTTGCTCGAGGCCGTGCTTGCCGAGGAGCCGCAAATCCGGACTTTGGCGCTCGGCGTCTTCGGCTGCTCGCCCTACCTTGCCGATCTTTCGGCGCGTGATCCGGCTCGTCTCGCGCGGCTGCTGACAGACGACCCCGAAAGCTCTCTGGAGAGACTGCTCGCGCGCGCGAAGGACCCTGCGCCGGAGAACGAAGCGGGGCTCATGCGGCATCTACGCCTGCTGAAACAGGAGGCGGCGCTGCTGGTCGCGCTGGCGGACCTCGCCAAGGTCTGGGACACGATGACCGGAACGCGCGCGCTGACGCAGTTCGCCGACGCCGCGCTCGAAGCCGCCGTCTCCTTCACCCTGCGCGAGGCGTCCATCGCCGGCAAGCTCGAGCTGTTCGACCTGCGCTTACCGGCGCGCGGCTCGGGCTATATCGTGATCGGCATGGGCAAGCAGGGCGCGTACGAGCTCAACTACTCGTCCGATATCGACCTCATCGTCTTCTTCGACCGTTCACGTGCAAGGCCGACAAAGCCAGACGAGGACACCGAGCTTTACGTTCGCCTCACGCAGCGCGTCGTCAGGATCATGAGCGAGCGCACTTCTGAGGGTTATGTGTTCCGCACCGATCTGCGGCTGCGGCCCGACGCCTCGGCGACGCCCATCGCCCTGCCGCTCGAGGCCGCCTACGCCTATTACGAGAGCATCGCGCAGAACTGGGAGCGCGCGGCCTTCATCAAGGCGCGCCCCGTCGCCGGCGATCTCGCCGCCGGCGAGGAGTTCCTGAAGAATCTTACGCCTTTCGTCTATCGCAAATATCTCGACTTCACGGCGATCGCCGACGTGCACGCCATCAAGCGGCAAATTCACGCGCACAAGGGACATGGCGCGATTGCGATCAATGGCCATGACGTGAAGCTCGGGCGCGGCGGCATCCGCGAGATCGAGTTTTTCGTCCAGACGCAGCAGCTCCTCGCCGGCGGACGTAATCCAGGGCTGCGCCAGCGCGCGACGCTCGACGCGCTGAACGCGCTCGCGTCCGGCGGCTGGATCGAGGCCGCAACGCGCGACGAGCTCACGGAGGCCTATCTCTTCCTGCGCGACGTCGAGCATCGCCTCCAGATGGTCGCCGACGCGCAGACGCACAGCCTGCCCAAGGACGACGCGGGCGTCGGAACGATCGCCTGCATGATGGGCTTTGACGATCGCGAGAGCTTCGCTAGCGCGCTGCGCCGCCGGCTCGAATGCGTGCAGGGCCATTACGCGCGCCTTTTCGAGCGCGAGCCGCAATCCTCGACGCTCGCCGACGATCTGAATTTTGCGGGCGAGGACGACGATCCCGAAACGCTGGCGGCGCTGTCAGCGCTCGGCTTCGAGGAGCCGTCGATGGTCGCCTCGAGCGTGCGCGCCTGGCGCTTCGGACGCTTTGCCGCGACGCGCTCGCCAAGGGCGCAGGAGCTGCTCAATGAGCTGACGCCGGCGCTGCTCGAGGCGCTGGCTTCGACCGAGAACGCCGATCAGGCCTTTCTCGCCTTCGACAGATTCATGAGCCGTCTGCCGGCGGGCGTGCAGCTGTTTTCGATGCTGGCGCAAAATCCGCGGCTGCTTGGCCTTATCGCGACGATCATGGGCGCGGCGCCCAAGCTCGCACAGACGATCGCGCGCCGCCCGCGCCTGCTCGACGCCCTGATCGAGCCGGCCTTCTTCGAGACACTGCCCGGCAGGGACGAGCTTGCGGCGCGGCTCGATCAGCAGCTCGGCGAGGCGCGCAGCTATGAGGACGCGCTCAACCGCGCCCGCATCTTCGGACAGGAGCAGAAATTTCTCGTCGGCGTGCGCGTGCTGACCGGCGCGCTTTCCGCGCGCGACGCGGGGCGCGCCTATGCGACGCTGGCTGAGGTTGTCGTCGACGCGCTCTTCGCGCTGGCGAGCGAAGAATTTGCGAAGACGCATGGGCGCGTCGGCGGCGCTACGGCGGCGATCGTGGCGCTGGGGAAGCTCGGCGGACGCGAGATGACCGCCTCTTCCGATCTCGACCTGATGCTTATCTATGACGCGGACCTGCTCGCCGACTCCGACGGCGAACAGCCACTGCCGGCCGCGCAATATTTCGCCCGCCTCACGCAAAGGCTCATCGCGGCGCTCTCGGCCGCGACACCGGAGGGGCCGCTCTATGAGGTCGATTTCCGCCTGCGTCCGTCGGGCAACAAGGGACCGATCGCGGTGCGGCTTCAGGGTTTTGAAGACTACCAGGCCAATGAGGCCTGGACTTGGGAGCACATGGCGCTGACGCGCGCGCGCGTCGTCGCGGGGCCGGGCGAGTTCGCCGCGCGCGTCGAAGCGGCGCTCCGCACGGCTTTGACCCGTGCGCACGACGCGGCGAAGCTGCGCGAAGACGTGATCTCGATGCGCGCGCGCATCGAACGCGAGAAGGGAAGCAAGGATCCCTGGAGCCTGAAGCAGGTCGCGGGTGGGCAGATCGACATCGAGTTCGTCGCGCAGTTCTTGCAGCTGCGCCATGGCGCCGAGCGACCCGATTGTCTCTCCACGTCGACGATCGAGGCATTGGAGAAGCTGGACGCAGCGGGGCTCATTGCGCCCCAGTCCGCGCGCACGCTGAGCGAGGCGAGCGATCTTTATCAGGCGCTGACGCAGGCGCTGCGGCTGGCGATCGACGAGGATTTCTCGCCGGAGCATGCGCCGCGCGGGCTATGCGAGCTGCTGCTGCGGGCTGCCGGCGCGACCGACATTGCTGAGCTGGAGGCGCGGTTGCGGGAAAAGCAAATGCAAGTGAGGAAGCTTCTAGTTCATATCGTCGGGCCCGTCGAGCCATCGACATGAGCCGGTCGCCATTCACTCTGACCACCGAACGCCTTCGCCTGCGGAGCTGGCGTGAGGCGGATATCGCGCCCTTTGCAGCGCTGAACGCCGATCCGCGCGTCATGGAGTTCTATCCCCGGCTGGCGACCTTCGCAGAAAGCGAGGTTTTTGCAAAGCGCGCCAATGCGAAGCTATTTGAGCGCGGCTTCGGTCTCTGGGCGGTCGAGGCCCCGGGACTGGCGCCGTTCATCGGCTATGTCGGCTTGGCCGAGCCGAGCTTCAGCGCGCATTTTACGCCTTGTGTCGAAATCGGCTGGCGTCTCGCCTGGGAGCATTGGGGGCGCGGTTACGCCACCGAGGCCGCAAGGGCGGCGCTCCGTCACGCCTTCGGCTTCCTCGGCTTGCAGGAGGTCGTCTCCTTCACCGCGCAGGACAATTGGCGTTCTCGCCGGGTCATGGAACGTCTGGGGATGCGCCATAGTCCTACGGACGACTTCGACCATCCGAGCCTGCCCGAGGGACACGCTTTGCGCCGTCATGTCCTCTTTCGTCTGAACCGCAATCAGTGGCGGTGCGCTGTCGGCGCCGGGGTCAGCGCGCACTAGCGTCTCTCAGATCAAGCCCCATGAGGACGTCGTCCACATAGGAGCCGTCTGCATATTTGATGTGCCGCGGGCGGCGGCCTTCCACGTTGAAGCCGAATTTTCGATAAAGACCGATCGCCGGGACGTTGGTCGAAATCACGCGCAATTCTATCCACTCGATCTGCGAGACGCTCGAAGCCCACTCTATCATGCGCCCAAGCAGCAAGCCGCCGATCCCCCGCCCGCGATGCGCGGGCGCCACCGCCATGCCGAATTCGCCCGTGTGCCGAATGCGGCGACGGTCACCGATGTGAAAATCGATATTGCCGAGGATCTGGCCATCCTGCTGGGCGAGCAAGAGAATTTCACACTCATTGGCAAGCATGCCGACGATCCAGGCCCTTATGTCGGCTTCGGTCTTTTGATGCTCTCCAGGTTCCCATAAAATTCCATCATTCTGGAGGATGTAGCTCTCTATGGCCTCAAGCAGCCGAGGCGCGTCATCCTCGACGCCACTGCGGAGAACGACGGAGCCACCGTCTTTCAGCCTATGCGTTTCGGGCGGAAGAAACATCGGGCTAAGGCTCTGCTCCAGCCACGCGCTTTCAGGAAAGGATGGTGGCAGGGTGAACCGGTTGCACCCCGAAACGGGCGAAATCGTCCCCATTGAAGGTGAGAATACGAGGAACTGCATGCACATTCATCGCGGCGACCAAGCGGGCGTCATGCGCCTTGACGCCGCGGACGTTATGCTTCGCAATCAGTCGCTTCCATTCGGGATAGATGGCCGGCGTGTCTGGGAGCAGCACGAGCAGCCGCTCGATCTTTTCCACCTCGCGCGCTGCGAGCATTGTTGAGAAGCCGAGCCCATTATTCTCCACGGGCCGTGTCGCGACATTCCAAAATTCCGCAATATTTTGCGGCGTGAAGTGCAGAGTTTCACCGGCGCGAAAGAGCTTGGCGACGCTTTCGAGGGCGAGAACATGATGAGCGTGATCGGGCTGCGTGCGACGCAGGAGCACGTTGGTATCGACGAGGGCGCTCATTTACCCTCGCTCGCCATAGATGCTCTCTCGACTGATCGCCTCATCCGAAAGCGGCGGGGTGTGCGGAAGGTCGCGCGCCGCCTCGCGCCAGGCGGCGGCGCGCCCTTCCGGAGAAAGACCGGCGGTTGCTTGTGGCGGCAATTGTTCTTCGAGAACGCATTTGAGATATTCGGGCAAGGACAGGCCACGCGCTGCGGCCATAGCCGAAAGCCCAGACTCGAGTTCGGGCGAGAGTTCAAGCGTGATCGTCATCGTCGCCTTCCTCTGCTGGTGTATATTTCCACGGTGGCTATCAAATTCAAATCGGCTCCGGCCCGCGCGAAATCGCCGCCACTCCCGTGCGCGAGACCTCGACCAGGCCGATCGGCCGCAGGAGGTCCACGAACTCGTCGATCTTCTCGGGCTTGCCCGTCAGCTCGAAGATGAAGCTCTCGATCGTGGCGTCGACGACCCGCGCCCGAAACGCCTCGGCGAGCTGAAGCGCGTCGTTGCGATTCTCTCCGCGTCCTCTGACCTTGATCATCGCCAGCTCGCGCTCGAGGCTGCGCCCGGAAAGCGTCAGATCGGTGACCTGCCGCACCGGCACGAGCCGCTCGAGCTGATGGCGGATCTGCTCGATCGTCTCGGGAGCGCCGGAGGTGCGGATCGTGATGCGCGACAGATGCTCGGCGTGGGCGACCTCCGCCACGGTCAAGCTCTCGATGTTGTAGCCGCGGCCCGAGAACAGCCCGACGACTCGGGCGAGCACGCCCGGCTCGTTGTCCACGAGCACGGAGAGCGTGTGCGCCTCGATCTTGGATTGCGCCGTCGAGGCGCTGTAGGGCGAGGGCGGGGAGACGACCGCGTTCATTTTGGGCTGCCTTCCTTGAAAACTTCATGCGGCTGGGGCACAAGACCCCGCCTCCGCCCGATCCTTACGCATTCCTTGCGTCCATCTCAAGCTTTCCGCATTGATCCTTGACGGAGGCGCGGTCAATTCCTCAGCGCGTAAAGGAGAAGGTTATGCTCGATCTCGCCTATCTCGGACTTGGCCTGGCGCTCTTCGCCGTCTCGGCGCTCTACGCCCGCTTCTGCGCACGCCTTTAACCGTCAGGAGGCCCTCGTGGCGGAACCCATCATCGGACTGATCGTCGCCTTGGCGCTCTGCGCCTTCCTTTTCCACACCCTGTTGCATCCCGAGGACTACTAAAGGGCCGGAGTCTCAAATGTCGCCGATCGGCTTCCTGCAAATCGCGATCGTTCTCGCGCTCGTCCTCGCCGCCGCCGCACCGCTCGGCGGCTACGTCCAACGCGTGATGGCGGGCGAGCGCGTGGCGCTCACACCCATTCTCGGCCCGCTGGAGCGCGGGCTCTACCGAGTCGCCGGCGTCGATCCCCAGCGCGAGCAGAGCGCGCTCGCCTACGCCCTAGCCATGCTGGCTTTCAGCCTGGCGGGCTTTGTGTCGCTCTACGCCATCCAGCGCTTGCAGAACTATCTGCCGCTCAATCCCAGCGGCTTCGATCCCGTGCCGCCCGATCTCGCCTTCAACACGTCGCTGAGCTTCATCACCAACACCAACTGGCAGAGTTACAGCGGCGAGACGACGATGAGTCACCTCACGCAAATGCTGGGGCTCACCGTCCACAACTTCGTCTCGGCGGCGACCGGCCTCGCCATGGCCTTTGCGCTCATTCGCGCCTTCGCGCGCGCCACGTCGCCGACGCTCGGCAATTTTTGGGTCGACATGACGCGGGCGACCCTGTATCTGCTGCTGCCGCTCGCGATCGTTGTAGCCCTGCTGCTGATCGTCTCCGGCGTGCCGCAGACGCTCGCGGGCACAGTCGACGCGACGACGCTCGAGGGCGCGAAGCAGGTGATCTCGATCGGCCCGGTCGCGAGCCAGGAGGCGATCAAGGAGCTCGGCACCAACGGCGGCGGCTTCTTCAACGCCAACTCGGCGCATCCTTACGAGAACCCCAACGCCTTCTCCAATATCATAGAGATTTGGGCGATTCTCGTCATTCCTGTCGCGACGGTGTTCGCCTTCGGCCGCGCCATCGGCGACGAGCGGCAGGGCCACGCCATTCTCGTCGCGATGGCGATCGTGCTGCTCACGGGCGTGCTCACGGCTTATTGGGCGGAGGCCGCCGGCAATCCGCTGCTGACGGAGCTCGGCGTCGATCCCGCCCCGGGCAATATGGAAGGCAAGGAGACGCGCTTCGGGGTCGCCATGAGCGCGTTCTTCGCCGCGGCCACGACCGGCACCAGCACCGGCGCGGTCAACGCCATGCACGACAGCTTCATGCCGCTCGGAGGCCTCGTGCCGCTGTTCAACATGCTGCTGGGGTGCATCTCGCCGGGCGGCGTCGGCGCCGGCCTCTATGGCTTTCTAGTCATCGTCGTGATCGCCGTGTTCGTCGCCGGCCTCATGGTCGGACGCACGCCCGAATATCTCGGCAAGAAGATCGAGGCGCGCGAGATGAAGCTCGCCATGCTCGCGGTGCTAATCTACCCCTTCACCGTGCTCGGATTCTCGGCCGCTTCCGTGCTGCTCAAGACGGGGCTCGACAGCCTCGGCAACAACGGGCCGCACGGGCTCTCGGAAGTGCTCTACGCCTTCGCTTCGACCGCCGCCAACAACGGCTCGGCCTTCGCGGGGCTCACCGCCAGCACCACCTGGTTCAACACGACCCTCGGCATCGCCATGTTCCTTGGGCGCTTCGCCTATGTGCTCCCGGTTCTGGCGCTTGCGGGCTCCTTCGCCGGAAAGAAGAAGGCGCCGCCGTCCGCCGGCACGTTCCCGACGCATGGTCCGCTGTTCATCGGCCTGCTGCTCGGCGTCATCGTCATTCTCTACCTGCTCCAATACTTCCCGGCGCTGGCGCTGGGCCCCATCGTCGAGCACTTCCTGCTTGAGGCCGGAAAGACTTTTTGAGGGAAAGAGCCATGTCCCATAAGTTCGCCGCCCCCGGTCTCTTCGATCGCGCCATCGTCAGCCGCGCCGCGCTCGATTCATTCAAGAAGCTTGATCCGCGCAAGCTCGCTAAGAACCCGGTCATCTTCGTCACCGAGGTCGTCTCGGTCGTCGTCACCTTCTTCTTCGCGCGCGACCTCGCGACGCAGGACGGCGTGGCCTTCTTCACCGGACAGATCGCCGCCTGGCTCTGGTTCACGGTGCTCTTCGCCAATTTCGCCGAAGCCGTCGCAGAAGGGCGCGGCAAGGCGCAGGCCGACGCGCTGCGCAAGACCCGCAGCGAAACCCACGCCAAGCGCCTGATCGATCCTGCTGGCAGAAGCGGCATGAAGGATGTCGTCGAAGGCGTCTCCGCGCTCGATCTTAGAGTAGGCGACGTCGTGGTCGTCGAGGCCGGCGACGTCATCCCCGGCGACGGCGAGGTCATCGAAGGCGTCGCTTCCGTCAACGAATCCGCGATCACCGGAGAGTCGGCGCCCGTCATTCGCGAGGCGGGCGGCGACCGCTCCGCCGTCACCGGCGGCACGACCGTGCTCTCGGACTGCATCAAGGTGCGCATCTCCGCGGCGCCGGGATCGACCTTCATCGACCGCATGATCGCCCTCGTCGAGGGCGCGCAGCGGCAGAAGACGCCGAACGAGCTCGCGCTGTCGATCCTGCTCTCGGGCCTCACCATCATCTTCCTCGTCGTCTGCGTGACGCTGTGGCCGCTCGCGCTTTACTCGGGCGCGACGATCTCGATCAGCGTGCTCATCGCGCTGCTCGTCTGCCTGATCCCGACGACGATCGGCGGCCTCCTGTCGGCGATCGGCATCGCCGGCATGGACCGCCTGATCCGCTTCAACGTGATCGCGACCTCGGGCCGCGCGGTCGAGGCCGCGGGCGACGTCGACACGCTGCTGCTCGACAAGACCGGCACGATCACTTTCGGCAATCGTATGGCCGACGAGTTCGTCCCCGTCGGAGAGATCGACGAGCGTCACCTCGCCGAAGCGGTGCTGCTCGCCTCGCTCGCCGACGAGACGCCCGAAGGGCGCTCGATCGTCGCGCTGGCGAAATCCCGCTACGGCGTCGAGACGCCGGCGTTGACCGGCGAAGTGAAGGAGGTGCCGTTTTCTGCGCATACGCGCATATCCGGCGTCGACATCGACGGGCGTAGCCTGCGCAAGGGCGCCGTCGACGCCATTCTCGCGCAAGCCGGGATCGCCCAAGCCAATGTCCCGCATGGTTTCGAAAGAGCCGTCGAAACCATCTCGCGCTCGGGCGGCACGCCGCTCGCCGTGAGCGACGGGGGCCGGCTCCTCGGCGTCGTGCATCTCAAGGATATCGTCAAGCCCGGCATCAAGGAGCGCTTCGCCGAGCTGCGCGCGATGGGCATCAAGACCGTGATGGTCACGGGCGACAATCCGATCACCGCGGCGGCGATTGCGGGCGAGGCGGGCGTCGACGATTTCCTGGCGCAGGCGAAGCCCGAGGACAAGCTCGCCTACATCCGCAAGGAGCAGCAGGGCGGGCGGCTGATCGCCATGTGCGGCGACGGCTCCAACGACGCGCCGGCGCTGGCGCAGGCGGATGTCGGCGTCGCCATGCAGACCGGCACGCAGGCGGCGCGCGAGGCCGGCAACATGGTCGATCTCGACTCCGACCCGACCAAGCTGATCGAGATCGTCGCCATCGGCAAGCAGCTGCTGATGACGCGGGGCGCCCTGACGACCTTCTCGATCGCCAACGACGTGGCCAAATATTTCGCGATCATCCCGGCGCTGTTCGTCGCGACCTATCCCGAGCTCGACGCGATCAACGTCATGAAGCTCGGGTCGTCGCAATCGGCGATATTGTCGGCGGTGATCTTCAACGCTCTGATCATCGTCGCGCTGATCCCGCTCGCGCTGCGCGGCGTCGAATACCGCCCTGTCGGCGCCGCGGCGCTCCTGCGCCGCAATCTCTTGATTTATGGCGTGGGTGGAATCATTGCGCCTTTCGTCTTCATCAAGCTTATCGACGTCGCCGTGCGGGCGCTCGCGCTCGCGTGATTCTGCTGCGTCAAAAGTTCGCGTCACGCTCAACGGCGTCACTGAAGAATCTCATAGATTCATCGCTTTGACTTCCAAGCGCTGAAAAATATCTCAGGCAGGGGCCAAACCTATTTCGTCCGCGCGGGGCGGCGCTACGATTGGTGAGGCAAATTCGAGGGATGGCTATGGCGCGCGAGACGCGCGCCCTCCCGGGAGTGCGGGCGTCCCGGCCCGCAAGTCCCCCCGGCAAATTCGTCGAGGCGATTGCGGGCCTGGAGGCCCGCGGTCCAAGGGCGCCATGGACCGCGAGGCTCCAGGCTCGCGCCATGACGCGCGAAGGCTCGACTTTTGGCCCCGCCTTCGGCAATGAAGACGAAGGCATAAGCGTCAGCGATCCGCCGGCCCGGCGGCAAGGGAGCGACATGGGAAGCATGGCCATTGCTCAGCGCTCGAAGAGCAGGGATCTGGAGCGCGTCCTTCTCGGCTCGGCGCTTGTCGCCGGAGCGGTGTTCGAGGCGGGCGGGGCCGGCGTTCACGCGCCGGTCGCCGGCGGCCTAGTGGCGCTTGCGCTATGGCTGCTCGACTTGAGGCCTCGCGATCGGCGCGCGCAAATCGCCTACGCCGCGGGCGATTTCCTCGCCGTGACGATTCTGGCGCTCCTGTGCAGCCCCGCACAAGTGCTCTGGCGCGCGCCGGCGTCGCTCGCCGACCTCTTCACGCTCGCGCCCGCCGGCGCCGGAACCGCCGCGCTGGTCTACGCGACCGGCGCGCTCGCGCTGAAGGCGCGCCAGGCCTGGGCGCTGCGAGCCGCCTTGTTCCTGCTGCCGTTCATGTTCTGCTTTCTCGTCGCCTTGGGTTCGCCGGCCGAGGGGGAGCTCGGCCGCATCCTATTGTTCAACTATCCGCTGCCGCCGGCCATCCCTGCGCTCGTCGCGCGCGCCGTGATCCTGTTCATGCTCAACGAGGCGGTTGTCGTCGGCGCGCCGCTCGCGCTCGGGCGCTTCCTGCCGCTCGAGTGGCGCCCGCATGAGGCGCTGCTCACCGCGGCCGCTGGCGCCGCGGCGACGCCACTCGTCGCCAGCGCCGTCTCGGGCTATGTCATGCCCCACCTGCCGACGCCGCTCGCGCAGGTCGCAGCGACGCTGGCCGCCGCCGTCTCGCAGGCGGGGCTTTGGGGCGAGACCTATCTTGTCACGCAAGCGTTCGCGGGCCTCCTGCGCGGATCGCCTTCGCTCGGCGTGGTCGTCTACGGGAACTGGAAAAGCGGGGCCGAAAAGGGCTTCGTCTATGGCCTCGTGTTCATGGGCCTGCTGCTGGCCGCGAAGCTCGCTCTCGACTTGAAGCCGCTCGTCGCGCTCATCGCGGCGCTTGGGCCATTGAGCGGCGCGCTTCTTGGCGCGCTTCTCTTCCCGCTCGCGCGCACGATCGTCGAGAGCACCGACTCGACGCCGCCGTTCTTCGGGCGTCTCGAGCACGCCTACGCAAGGCGGTCAAACTATTTCCGCGGCGTCGTGGCCGGGGCGGGCGCAGGCCTCGCCCTCATCGTCGATCTGCCGAGCGCGCCAGGCCTCGATCGCTTCCTGTTCGGCGCCGTCGTCGGCGTGCTGGCCTATGCCGGCGTCGACGCTGCGATCGACGCCTATGAGCTCAGTCGCGGAAACCGCCAGCATCTGCGCGGCTGGCGCGTCTACACGCTCGGGGCGCTGCTCGGCGTGGTCGTCGCCGGCGCGATCGCCTGGTATCTCGAGCGCGGCCAGATCAATGTCATCGTCCAAAAATTCTTCGCCTATGTCTCGCTCGACTACGCGGCCGACGGGCGACCGATAAACCCTTACATCATCCGCCCGCTGTTCTCGAAGTGGGGCGCGACCGACTTGGGGTTGGGCGACGGCGGCGTGCGCCTCTTCTATGACGAGTCGCTGTCAGGCGTCATTCAGTGGGTGTTCGCAGCGCCGTTGTTCTCAGTCAACCTGTTCTTCCTGACCGCCCTCATGCAGCGCAGCCTCAAGCCGCTGCGTCAGCTTGCGAGCTTCGAGGGGCTCGACATGCTCGTCGACAACGCCGTGCGCGTGCTGCGCTGGGGTCTGTGGATGGCGCCGGTCATCTACTCTTTTCTCAAGGCCGCGCCGGACCCCGCCTGGTACAATCAGGACGGGCTGGTGCGCAGCGCGGTCGCGACGTGGATGGACGCGACGGTCCCGCCCGGCGACTTCCGCCAGTGGAGCCTCGACATCTTCACGGCGCTGCTCGCCTTCGACGCGCTGCGCGTGCTGATCTGGTTCGATCACATGGGCCTGCGCGTCGCGACGCTGGTCAATCTCTCCTTCGTCGGCGGCGATGCGCTCGACGAGAAGGCCGCGCGCTTCATCGGCAAGGCGCAGATCAGCCGGGCAATACCTGAGGGCATTCGCCGCTTCGGCACCTGGGCGCCGCTGCTGCTGCCGTTCTATATTCCGCGCGGCGCCGAATGGGACAGGGCCTGGAGCGCCTCGGAGCAGATGGCTGCGGCGCGGCCGCCGTCCTACTTCTACCTGCTCAATGGCTATCTGATATATGCAGGCGTCCTCGCCCTGGCGCTGATCGTCTTCCTGCTCACGAAGCTCGCACGCGCCGGGCAGATCGTGCTGCCAGGCGTCACCGGCCCCGGCGGCGCGCCGGGATCGCAGCCGCTCCAGATCGCCAATGGCCTCATGACCAGCGAATGGTTCGAGGACGGGCAGGGCGCGACGCGCATCGAGGGTGTGGCGCGCGGCGGCCCCCCGATCGACCTGACGCGCCGGCCCGAGGATCATGCGCATCCGCGCGGGCGTTTCCTGTTCTTGCGCGAGGACGGCGAGCCGCTGTGGTCGCTCGGCCAGGCGGCGACCTGCGGCGTCGGCCCCAAGGCGACGCTGCGCCCCGAGGGCGAAAACGGCGTCGCGCTCTTTTGCGAGACGAAGGATTTGAAGGTCGAGGCCGTCGTGACCCTCGCCGCGAACGAAGCCGTCGAGATCACGCGCCTGCGCCTAACCAGCGCCGCCTCCCGTCCGCGCAAGATCGTCGTATCGACCCTGCGCGAATGGGTGCTCAACGAGACTGGCGTCGAGCAGCGCGACGCCGCCTACAACGCCATTCACATTGGCACGTGGTTCGTGCAGTCGCTGAACGCCGTGTTCGCGCAGAACCGTCTCTTGAAGGGCGGCGCGCGTCGGGCCGCGGATCGGCGCCTGTCGCCGGAGATGGGCTTTCACGCCATCGGCGGCGCGAACGACGCGAAAGTCCGGCTTGTCGGCTATGAGGACGTGAAGTCGCGCTTCTATGGCCTCGGACCCACCAATGCGCCCGACAGCCTTCTGGGGCTCGAAGGCGCGGCGCCGCGCGATCCCGCCGACGAAGGCCTGCTCTATGGCTTCGAGCCCTGCGCGAGCCTCACGATGGAGGTCGAGCTCCCGCCCAACGGCGAAGCCGAGCTCCTCATCCTCGACGGCTGGGCGCCCAACATGGGCGTCGCGACGGAAAGCGTGGCGCGGCTGCTTGAGCTGCCGCGGGTCGCGCCGGAGACGCTGAACAAGGCGCTCTCCCGCCGGCGCAAGCTTCTGCCGCAGCCGACGCCCCCGGCGCATCGCTACGATTTTGCCGAGGATGGGCGCGCGCTTTCGACGAGGCCAGGCACGCCGCGGCCCTATTCGCATGTCATCGCCAATGAGCTTGGCGTCGGCGCGGTCATGACCAATGACGGCGACATCTTCTCCTTCAGCGGCAATTCGCGTCTCAACAGCTTCACGCCCTTCCGCCTCGGCGAGGGCCGCATGGCGCCCTCGGGCCAGGCGATCTACGTTTACGACCTCGCGCACAAGGAGCTGTTCACCCCGACCTTCGTCCCGTTGCGCCGCCGCGACGCGGCCTATGACGTGACCTTCAAGCCAGGTCTCGCGATCTACCGCTCGGAGCGCGACGCGCTCGAGCTGGAGCTTTCGGTCTTTGTCGCCACGTCGCAGCCGATCGAGTTCAAGCTGCTGCGCATCCGCAACAAGAAGGACCATGAGCGACTGCTGCAGATCGCGCCGGTGATGGAGATCGTGCTCGCGGAGACGCCGAACGACTCGCTCGGCGACATCCAGACCGCGACCGACGAGAGCGGCAAGGCGCTCTACTTCTGCAATCCCAACAATCGCTTTGTGCAGGGCTGGGCTTTCGTTTCGACCTCGCTCGACGCCGAATTCGCCGAGACCTCGCGCCGGCGATTCCTTGGTCATGAGTGCCGCGACCCGGCGCTGCCGTACATGGTCGAGCACGGCCATCCAGACGCCGGCGCGCCAGCGCATCAGCGCAAGGTCGCGGCCTTTTGCGGCGCGATCGACGTCGAGGCGCATGGCGAGGCGCTTGTCGTCATCGCGCATGGCCAGACTGGAACGTTCGAGGAGGCGCAGGAGCTTGCGGCGAAAGCCAGCGACCTGGAGTTCGCCTTGGCTGCGCTCGAAGAGAGCCGCGCAGCCTGGGACGCCGAGACCGGCGTGCTGCGCGTGAAGACCAATCGCCCGGACTTCGATCGGATCGTCAACGACTGGCTGCCCTATCAGCTTCTGGCCGCGCGTCTGTGGGGCCGCACCGGTCCGGCGCAGCGCTCCGGCGCCACGGGCTATCGCGATCAGCTTCAGGACGTGATCCCGCTGATCCATCTCGCGCCCAATCGCGCGCGCCGGCAAATTCTTCTGCATGCCGCGCATCAATATATCGAGGGCGACGCGGTCAAATGGTGGCATCGCGCGCCGAACGGCGGCACCGGCCTCGGCGACCGCACCCACGCCTCCGACCCGCATCTGTGGCTGCCCTACGTGACCGTGCGCTACGTGAGGGGCACGGGCGACAAGGGTGTTCTCGAATGCGTCGAGCCTTTCCTCGAGGCCCCGTCGGTGCCGAAGTCGCAGGAGGGCGAAGCGACCGTGCCGCTGACCTCGCGCGACAAGGACACGCTGCTCGGCCATTGCGCGCGCGCGATCGACTACACGCTCGCGCGTTTCGGCGCCCACGGCTTGCCGCTCATGGGCACGGGCGACTGGGACGACGGCATGGATCGCGTCGGCGCCGGGGCTAAGGGCGAGAGCGTGTGGATGGGCTTCTTCCTGCACGGCATATTGCTCGACATCGCGCCGCTCTTTTCCGAGAAAGGCGATGGCGTCCGCGCCCAGCGCTACCTGGCTACGGCCGAGAAGCTGCGCGACGCGCTGGCCAGGTGCTGGCGCGAGGACCGCTACGTGCGAGCCTTCGGCGACGACGGGCGCGAGGTCGCGCCGATGAGCGCGATGACCGCGCATTGGCCGGTCCTCTCGCGCGCCGTTGACGCTGCGCGCGGCCGCGAGGCGATCGAGAACGCGCTCGCCGTGCTCGCGCGCAAAGACCGCATCCTGCTGGTGTCGCCAGCCTATACGGAGCATTCGAGCCCCTACCCTGGACGCAGCGCCGATTACCCGCCGGGCGTGCGCGAAAATGGCGGGCAATATTCGCACGGCGTCTCCTGGTTCGTGGACGCTCTGGCTCAGCTCGGCGCCGAAGCGCAGGCGAAGGGCGACGGCGCGGCGGCGGCGGCGCTGTTCGCGAGGGCCTATGAGAGCTGGATCGCGATCTCGCCGATCTCGAAGCTGCGCACGCCGGCTGAAGCCGACGTCTACGGCCTGACCCCGCATCAGCAACCCGCCGACGTGTATGAGGGCGAGGGCTACGAGGGGCGCGGCGGCTGGTCCTGGTACACGGGCTCGGCGGCGCGCATGCTCTCAGCGGCCTATGCGCTGCTGGGGCTGGAGATGGAGGGCGGCAAGCTGAAGCTGCGGCCGGATGCGTTCGATCCGAAGGGGGAGTTGAGGCTGGAGAGCGTGAGCTATCGGGGGGTGACGCACGCGAAGTGCTGAAGTCGAAGCCTGGGAGGGCGCCGGGAATGCAATCTTTGAGACAAGCGATGATCATCCATGAGCAGGTGCGCGAGAGCTTGTCGCCCATATTGCCAGCGGCGCTCGACATTGCTCGACGATATGGGCTGCCAGCGGATTACGAAGCGGGACATCGCCCTCGGCATGTGGCAGGGAATCTTTCGAATCCATCCGAAGTCAAAATTATTCTTCTCCTCGCAGAGCCGGGTAGCAACCCCTTTCCTGAGGAGCTCGGCCGCTCCGAAAAAACGTGGATCGAGGACATAACATGCGACGGACTCGGAAACGGCGGCAATCGCTTACGTTATGACGAACTCGCGGGGAGCGATTACGAACGCAATCCGCGCGACTTTCTCCGGATGGTTTGGCCAAACTCGTCACCCCGCGCAAACATGAGCAGATGCGTTATAACAAACTCTTTTTGGATGCAGGCGCCCTCGAGCGGCGGACCGATCCCCGCTGGCGCGTCACGAGAATTCGGTGTTCACCTGAAACGTTTCCTATCAGTTTTCGCGAACGCCGCCGTCGTCGCCGCCGGCGTCAAAGCGCAAGCGAGATGTAAGCAGGCTGGAATTTTCGCGATGGAGATGTATGCTTTGACACCACCAGGCTCAAACCATCAAAATGTCCGAGACACCTGGAAAACCACTGCAGATGCGCTTCGAAGGAGGCTCGGTGCAGGCTGAAGGCGGTTCAGCAAATCAAGGAGGGCCCTTGTCAGATGGAGACGCCAAAGCCTCCACCGCGGCTTCCAAAGCGTCGAGTTCATAAAGATAGATGTTCCATAGGATCTCCAGATCCACGCTGTCATAAGCATGACGTATATGATTGCCGATGCCCGCGATATCCAACCAAGGAATGAGCGGGTAGCGCGACTTCAAATTTTCGGGAATATGGCGGCTCGCCTCGCTGATGATCTCGATATAACGCTCAAGAGCGGCGCGAGCGACCCCATCCTGTTCAAGCGTCTCAAGCGTTCTTCCGGCCAGCAGCGCGCGAACATCGTCGATCGCTCGCAAAATATGCCGAAGCCGGTCGTCGAGCGTCGCCCGCATCAGAACACGTCGATCACGTCGTCGGCGATGCGTCGGGCGAACGCCTCTTTGAGGCTGCGTCGCAGCACCGCGCCGACAGCCACACCCAAGTCCTCGCCGATCTGCCTCTCAATGGCAACGAGATCGATGAGCGAAAACCGTGATCCCTTCGGAATGTCGAGCAGCAGATCGAGATCGCTGTCCTCTCGGTTGTCGCCCCGTGCGCGCGAGCCGAAGATCGCGAGGCCCTCCACGCCCCGGGCCTCGAGCTCCGGCCTTCTCGCACGCAAGCGCTCGACGATCTCGTTCGTCTGCATCGGCTACTCCACCTCCGGCTGCGCGTAGCCTAGCCGCACGTTCAGCTCGTGCAGCAGCTTCTCCGCGGCCTTGGGGATATTCGTCCCCGGCGGGAAGATCGCCGCCGCGCCCGCGTCGTACAGCGCCTCGAAATCCCCTTCGGGAATCACGCCGCCGACGACCATCATAACATCCTCGCGCTTCTCGGCCTTGAGGGCGTCGCGCAGCTCCGGCGTCAGCGCCAGATGGCCCGCCGTCATTGTGTTGACGCCGACGATATGGACGTTATCCTGCGCCGCGCGCTTCGCCACTTCTTCCGGCGTCGCGAAGAGATCGCCGATCACGACGTCGAAGCCTAGGTCCGCGAAGGCCGAGGCGATGACCTTCTGTCCGCGGTCGTGACCATCCTGCCCGAGCTTGGCGACGAGTATCTTGGGCTTCCGGCGCTCGTTCTCGACGAAGGCCGCGGTCATGCCGCGCACGCGCTCGACCGCGGCGTCCTCGCCCGCCTCGCGCGCGTAGACGCCGGAGATGACGTTGGCCTTCGGCTTGTGGCGCGTGAACACTTTTTCGAGCGCGAAGGATATCTCGCCGACGCTCGCCTTCGCCCGAGCGGCCTTCACCGAGAGATCGAGAAGGTTGGCCCCCGACGTCGCGCCCGCCGTAAGAGCGTCCAGCGCTGCCTGCGTCCGCGCCTCGTCGCGCTCGGCGCGCAGGCGCTTGAGCTTCTCGAGCTGCGTCGCGCGCACGGCGGCGTTGTCGACCTTCAGCACATTGGGCGCCACGTCGTTCTCGGGCCGGTATTTGTTGACGCCGACGACGACCTGCTGTCCGGTGTCGATGCGCGCTTGCGTCCTCGCCGCCGCTTCTTCGATGCGCTGCTTGGGCAAGCCCATCGCGATGGCCTTGGCCATGCCCCCGAGCTTCTCGATCTCGTCGATATGCGCGAGCGCGCGCTGGGCGAGCTCGGCGGTGAGCCGCTCGACATAGTAGGAGCCGCCCCAGGGGTCGATGATGCGCGTCGTGCCGCTCTCCTGCTGCAGCACGATCTGCGTGTTGCGCGCGATGCGGGCCGAGAAGTCGGTCGGCAGCGCCAGCGCCTCGTCGAGCGCGTTGGTGTGCAGCGATTGCGTATGGCCCTGCGTCGCCGCCATCGCCTCGATGCTGGTCCGAATGGCGTTGACGTAGACGTCCTGCGCGGCGAGCGACCAGCCGGAGGTCTGGCAATGCGTGCGCAGCGTCAGGCTCTTGTCGGATTTCGCGCCCAGGTCCTTCATGAGCCGCGCCCATAAGAGCCGCGCGGCGCGCAGCTTCGCCACCTCCATGAAGAAGTTCATGCCGATGGCGAAGAAGAAGGAGAGCCGCGGCGCGAAGGCGTCGATGTCGAGTCCGGCCTTCATCCCGGCGCGAGCGTATTCCACGCCGTCGGCCAGCGTGTAGCCGAGCTCCAAGTCGGCGGAGGCGCCGGCCTCCTGCATGTGGTATCCCGAGATCGAGATCGAGTTGAATTTCGGCATATGCTTCGAGGCGTAGGCGAAAATGTCCGAGACGATGCGCATCGAGGGGGCAGGAGGATAGATATAGGTGTTGCGCACCATGAATTCTTTGAGGATGTCGTTCTGGATCGTGCCGGTGAGCTTGTCGGGGGAAACGCCCTGCTCTTCCGCGGCGACGATGAACAGGGCGAGCACCGGCAGCACGGCGCCGTTCATGGTCATCGAGACGCTCATCTGATCGAGCGGAATGCCGTCGAACAGCGTGCGCATGTCGTAGATCGAGTCGATGGCGACGCCCGCCATGCCGACGTCGCCCGAGACGCGCGGGTGATCGGAGTCGTAGCCGCGATGGGTCGCGAGATCGAAGGCGACCGAGAGGCCCTTCTGGCCGGCGGCGAGATTGCGGCGGTAAAAGGCGTTGGAGTCTTCCGCCGTGGAGAAGCCGGCGTACTGCCGGATGGTCCAAGGCTGTGCGACGTACATGGTGGGGTAGGGCCCGCGCACGAAGGGGGCGAGGCCGGGATAGGAGTCGACGAAGCCTAGGCCCTCGATGTCGCCAGGCCCGTAAAGGTTCTTGACCTCTATGCCCTCGGGCGTAAGCCAGCGCCGCGGCTCGGGCGCCTCGGGCGCGGCGGCGGGACCGAAGGGGATGCGGGTGAAATCGGGTATCGCGGCCATCAGCTCCTCGACGCGGCAGGCGTTTTTAATCCTTCAGCGGTCGCATGCCGCGGGCGCGAGCCGGCGCGGCTGCGGCGAAATGCGCTTGCGGGCGTTGTAGCCTATGAGCCGAGCGAAGCAAAATTCGTAACTTTGTAGTGACTTTCAACCACAAAAACACGAAAGACGCAAAGAAGAGAGCGATGTCAAGAACTGGCCGCCACCCCAGAACTGGCCGCCGCTCACTCCCCCATGCTTCACGAATTTATCATGCTCGCAAGTGCCGCACGCCAAGCGCCATAGGCCATCGGCTTGGCGCGGCGCGCGCAAAACCGCAGCTTCAGATCATCGCCATTCCGCCATTGACGTGGAGCGTGTGGCCCGTGACGTAGGAAGCCTCGGCGCTCGCCAGAAACACCACGGCGGCCGCGACATCCGCCCCCTGTCCGATGCGGCCGGCCGGGATCTTCTGCATTATCGCCGCCCGTTGCGCGTCGTTCAGCGCGTCGATCATAGGACTGGCGACCATGCCGGGAGCGACGCAGTTGACGGTGACGCCGCGCGCCGCGACCTCATGGGCCAGCGACTTGCTCATGCCGATTAGCCCGGCTTTGCTCGCGGCGTAATTGCCCTGACCGGGATTGCCAGTCACGCCGACCATCGAGGTGATGCCGATGATGCGCCCGAAACGCTTCCTGATCATGCCGCGCAGCGCCGCGCGCATGAGCCGGAACGCAGAGGTCAGATTGACGTTCAGGACCTCCTCCCAATCTTCGTCCTTGAGCCGCATGAACAGCCCGTCCCGCGTCACGCCGGCGTTGTTGACGAGAATATCGAGCCCCCCCATCGCCGCCTCGGCCGCGGGCACGAGCTTCTCCGTCTCATCCCTGTCGGAGAGGTTGCAAGGCAGCACGCAGACGCGCTCGGAGAACTCCCCGGCGAGAGTTTCCAACGCTTCGCGTCGCGTGCCGGAAAGCGCCACGGTCGCCCCCGCTCCGTGCAGCGCCTGCGCGATGTCGCGGCCGATGCCGCCGCTTGCGCCCGTCACCAGCGCCGTCTTCCCCGTGAGATCGAACATGCATCCTCCTCGCGTTTTCTTCTTATGTCGCCTTATGTCGCCGCCCCCGGACGGGCCCATATTGACGACCGCGCTCACGAGGTCAATATTGCGTCCCCTTATCATCATCCGCCCAGGCCGGACACCAAATGCAAGCGAGCACGAACGCGACACGGGCCTTCGACGACATCGCGGCGATGCCCTTCGAGAAGGCGATGCAGGAGCTCGAGGACATTGTAGGCAAGCTCGAGAAATCCGCCGTCTCGCTCGACGAATCGGTCGGGCTCTATGAGCGCGGCGAGGCGCTGCGCCGGCGTTGCGACGAGCTGTTGAAGGAAGCGGAGGCGCGCATCGACAAGATCACGCTCGGACCCGACGGCGCGCCGACCGGACTCGCGCCGCTTCAGACGAGCTGACTGAACGGCTCAACCGTTTAGACGGGGGCAATATCGGCGGCTCGGCTTGAGCTTGGCGCCAACGCCTATTCCGCCGGCGCTGCCGGCAGCACGACGCGAAAGAGCGCTCCCCGCCCCAGCTCCGAGTCGATCGACAGCTTGCCGCGATGACGCGCGACGATGTGCTTGACGATCGCAAGCCCAAGTCCCGTTCCGCCCTTGGCTTTGCTCTTGCCGGCGTCGACGCGGTAGAACCGCTCCGTCAGCCTCGGGATGTGCTCGTCCGGGATGCCGGGGCCGAAGTCGCGCACCGCCAAAACGGCGGAGCCGTCCTCGAGCTGCAGCGAAATCTCGACCCTGCCCCCGCCTTCGCCCTCGGGCCTTCCGTATTTGATCGCGTTCTCGACAAGATTCTCGGCGACGCGCGCAAGCTCGTCGCGGTCGCCTGGCACGATCACGTTCGGCGTGAGCTCCGTCTCCAGCGTCAGGCCGTTGTCCTCCGCCATGGGGGCGAGCGTGTCGCAGATGTGGGCGACGAGGAGCGTCAGATCGACCGGCGTGTCGGGCCGCAAGTGCAAATGCTGCTCGATGCGCGAGAGCGACAGCAGATCGTCGACGAGGCGCGCCATGCGCTGCGTCTGCTCGCGCATGATGCTCAAGAATCGCGAGCGCGCCACGGCGTCCTCGCGCGCCGGCCCCTGCAGCGTTTCGACGAAGCCCAGTAGCGACGCGAGCGGCGTGCGCAGCTCGTGGCTGGCGTTGGCGATGAAGTCCACGCGCATGCGCTCGACGCGGCGCGCCTCGGTGAGATCGCGCAAACTCACCACGGCCGCAACCTCGTAGCCCGGCACGCGCAGCGGCGACAGCGCCACCTCGAACCAGCATTCGACCGGCATGCGCTCGACCCACAAGGTCTTCTCGGGTCCGCCGCCGTCGAGAATGCGGTCCACGGCGTCGAGCACGTCGGGCGAGCGCAGGCTGGAGGCCAAGGGCTCGCCGAGCCGGAGTGTCGCCAACACCTGGCGCGCGGCGGGATTAGCTGCAACCACATGCCGGCTGGCGTCGACGACGAAGATCGCTTCGGGCAGCGCGTCGATCAGAACGCGCAAAAGGATTTCGTCCTGATAGGGCTTTGGCCCGGCGCCCATCGGTTTCTCCACAGCCTCGCCTTCAGGACGCTTCGCGGCGTACAGCTGTCCTGCGAAAGGAATCGAAGATTTCGACGAGATGGCCAAACCCGCGCTCCGTCCCCAGGAGCAGCACGGCGAGCGTGAACGGCAATAGGTAATAGATCGCGCGGAACAGAATCAGCGCGGCGAGCAGCGCCTCCTGCGAGGGCGCGGGCAGGGCGCCGAGCATGACCGCCTCGAACACGCCGACGCCGCCCGGCGCATTGCTTGCTCCGCCGCTCAGCGCGGCGACCACATAGATCGCGCCGAAGGCGAAGAAGCCTATGCTTTGGCTCTCCGGCGGAAGCAGCGCGTAGAGCGTCGCCGCGGCGCAGCCAATGTCCGCGACGCCGATTGCGAGCTGCATGAACATCGTCCGCGGCGCCGGCAGGCCGATCTCGCGGCCGAACAGGCGCAGGCGGCGTCGATCCCGCCGCGCCCAGGCGGAATAGTAGACGAAAGCGCCAAGGGGGATGCAGCCGAAAACGACATTCAGCGCCGGCGGCACACGGTCGAAGGCCGCGAGCGGACCCGCGCCGAAAATCAACCCGGCGACGAGCACGCCGGACACCCCGAGCCAAAAGATGACGTTCGCGACCAGGGTGACGCTGGCGACTTGAAGGGCGGAGACGCCCGCGCGCTTATAGATCCAAAGACGCATCGCCACGCCCGTCAGGAACGGGAAGCCCAGCGTGAAGGCGAAGGTGTTGCTCGCGAGAGACGCCAGCGCCACGCGCGCAAGGGGCGCGCGCGCGCCGATCTGGCGTAGCGCCGCGAGGTCGTAGCCCAGAAGCGCAAGATAGGAGAGGCAGGTCAGGACGAAAGCCTCGCGAAGGGCGCCGCCGGGAACCGCCTCTATGGCGGCGGAGAGATCGCCGAGTCGGACCTGCGCCAGCTCGCGCCGGAGCACGAAAGCGGCGGCGATCAGCAACACGACGCTGACGACGCCGCCAACCCAAGGCGCGCTGGCGCGGATGAAGCGCTGCAACCTGGGTGCAAGTGAGGCTAGGGTGGACGTGATTGGCGATTCGCGCATCGTTTGTCCTTCGGCGCGCCGGCTTGCGGCGATCGTCTGTCTCCCCGTGCGAGCATCGTGCGCAATCGGTGACAGCACGATGACAGCCGGCGGCTTCAGCGTAGAATCTTCTGAGGACTCAAGTCAAAACAGCCCATGCACGAACCAGCGCGGTTCTCCTTCCTGATTCTCCCGGTAGAGCCAGAGCCGCGCGCCGTCCGTGTCGACGACGACGAAATAGTCGCGCGCGGCGGCGCGCGGCGGCGCGCGCCACCACGGCGGCTCGATGCGCTCCGGCCCCTCATAGGCCGCGGTCTCGCGCATGAGCCTGCGCCAGCGAAAGCGACGCGGCGGCCCCTGCGGCAGGACGCCCACGGGCTCGATCGGCTCGGGGCGTTCGAAAAGCCGCAACGGGCGGGCGTAGGGGGGATAGGCTTCGACGCTCCCCGCCTGCGGTTCAGGATAGGACGCCGGCAACAATGCGACCGCGGCTTCCGGCCAATGCCGCGCCTGCAGATGAAGGCGCTGCACGCGGCTGTCGCCGAGCCGCGCCGAGAGGCGGTCGACGAGATCGTCGAGGCATTGGCGGGATTCGTGCGAGCCTGGAGGCTCGCATTTCGCCAGCGCCGTCTGCGCCGGGTCCAGCCGCTCGACTTCAGCCGCGCCGAGCCGCAGCACGTCGAAACCGTAGCCGGCGTCGAGTCCCTCCTCGGCTAATCGGCTGAGGCGCTCGCGCAGCAGGCCGAAAATGCGGTCGCCGTCCCGCAAGGGCCGGCTGGTCCCGACGGCTAGACGCCTGACCGCGCCGTCGACGCGAAAAAACTCCGCCTCGAGCTTGCGCACGCCGACGCCATGGCGCTCCAGCGGCCCGCAGAGTTCCAAGGCGAGCTGCTTCAACACCCTCTCGATGTCGGCCGTTTGCGTGAGCCCGTCCGGGAACCGCCGCTCGACCATGAAATCGGGCGCCTCGAAACGCGGCGCAATCGGCTCGCGGCGACGGCAGGCGAGCGCGTCGAGCCGCGCCATCGCCTCTTGCCCGAGCCGCGCGGCAAGCGGCGCGCGCG
>DASPSI010000002.1:0-8193 GCA_035624015.1 Methylocystis sp. | reverse complement strand
AGGAAGCAGCCGCTTAGATCTGGGAGCTCACCATGGAACGACGCGCATTTTTGCGATTTCTCGGCATTGGGATAGGTCTGGCGTCGGCGACGACGCAGACACGCGCTTTGAGCCTGCTTGCGCGACCGTCCGCAAACAGCTCTGATTCGGTCCCGGCGCCCGAGCCGGGCGTCGCCACTGCCGAGGACGGGGACGGCCTGCGGATCGAGAAGATCTATTACGGCCATTACCGTCGCGTCCGTCGGCGGGTTTATCGGCGCCATTACCGTCGCGTGACCAGGCGGGTTTATCGGCGTCACTTCTATTAGCAGAGGCTCGCGGAGCGGCGAGGAGCGCCTCCAATTTGCCGCGATGATCCGGCGAGTGGGCGGCGTCACTCAATTTGACGGGTCGGAGTGCGAGCCAGGAGGCTCGCACCAAAACCCCTCGGTTCGAATGACTCGAGCTGCTAGGCGGAAAAGAAGCGCTCCTCCCCGGCGGGAAGACGGAAAAATCTGTCCTGCGGCATCGGGAGTCCCAGCATTTCCTCGCGGGAAAGCTTCGGATCGGCGCGGGTCAGGCCGGTCGGCGTCGCAAAATTTCCTTTGCCTGCGCGGCGTCCCGATGCATCTGCGCGACCAGCGCGTCGACCGACTGGAACTTCGCCTCGCCGCGCAAAAAGCCATGGAACGTGACTTCGACCGTCTCGCCATAGAGATCGCCGGAAAAGTCGAACGCATGGACCTCGAGCAGCGGCGCGCCGTCATCGAAAGTGGGGCGGCGGCCGAAGCTCGCCACGCCTCCGTAGACCGCCCCGCGCGCCTCCAGCGTCACGGCGTAGACGCCGTGGCGCAGCCGGCTTGAGGGATCGAGCGCGATATTGGCGGTGGGAAAGCCTAAGTTTCGCCCGCGCTTATCGCCGTGAAGGACAGGGCCTTCGACAAAATAGGGGTGGCCGAGGAGCTTTTGCGCCAGGGCCACGTCGCCGCGCTCCAAGGCCTCGCGCGTCGCGGTGGAGGACACCGCCGCGAGGCTGCCGGCCTCGTCCTGCACGATGCGCTCGACGATCTCGACCCTAAGCCCGAGCCTTGCGCCCTCGGCGCGCAAGAAGTCGGCGTCGCCCTCCCGCCGCGCGCCGAAGCGGAAGTCGTAGCCCGCGACGATCGCCGAGACGCCGAGCCGCCGCGCGAGCGCCTCCTCGACGAACTGACGGGCGGAGAGGGCGGCGAAGGCCTCATTGAAGCTGAACACGACCATGCCGTCGAGCCCAAGCCGCGCAAGCAGCGCCGCCTTGGCCTCGGGCGGCGTCAGTCGAAAGATCACCGGGCGACCTGCGAAGAAATCCGCCGGATGCGGCTCGAAAGTCACGACGCAGCAGGGCTTGCCCATCTGTCGAGCCAAGGCTTGCGCCCTCGCGACGACGCCGCGATGACCGCGATGCAGGCCGTCGAAATTGCCCAGCGCCGCAACCGCGCCCTTAAGGCCGATCGGCGGCGCGAGCGGGTCGCGGACGACGAGGAAGGAGCGCGGCGCGGAGGGCAGGGCCAAATCCTCTGGAAGGGGCCTCGTCAGAGCACTCGGCTCAAGCTTGCGAGATGGGCGGACGCGGCGCCTGCTCTCGGCTCGGCACCATGACCAGCGCCTCGCCGTCCAGCACCACCTTGCCGTCCACCGAGCATTCGCACTTCAACCTGGCGCGGCGGCCTTTCTCGACGAGCTCGACGACCTCGACGACCACGTTGATCACGTCGCCGATCTTCACGGGCGCGCGAAAGTTCAGGGTTTGAGACAGGTACACCGCGCCGGGGCCCGGCAGATACATGCCGATCACGGTCGAGATCAGCGAGGCCGTGTAGAGGCCGTGCACGATCCGCTCGCCGAAGCGCGTCTTGCTCGCGAAGTGGTCGGAAAGGTGAATGGGGTTGCGGTCGCCCGAGAGGTCGGCGAAGGCGATCACGTCGTCGTCCATGACCGCCTTCATCAGGGTCTCGCGCATGCCGACGCTAAGGTCCTCGAAGTGATAGATTTTGAACGGCGTGGACATCTGGCCTCGCGTGGCGTGGTCTAGCGGCTTGCGTCGGGCAAATCGACGGGTTTCCAGCGAGCCTGGAGGCTCGCGGTCCAAGACGCGGATGGACCGCGAGCCTCCAGGCTCGCATTTCGCCCCTCAAATTGGGCGACGCAAGCCGCTAGAGGGTCGTTTCGCCCCTATTACCACACAATCCGCGGGGCCAAAGCCGCTGGTTTCGCGCCGACGCGCGAAAATAGGGCTGCGAGCGCCCGGCGATCGAGCCGATGGTCCGGAGCATATATCTCGTCGCGGTGGACGCCGTCGGTCACGAACAGGCAGTCGATCCCCGCCCGCGCCGCGCCCAGAAGGTCGGTCTCGGCGCCGTCGCCGATCGCGAGCACCTTGTCTCGCCTAAGCGCCGCGACGCTGAGCTGGTCGAGCGCGGCGATCGCCGCGTCATAGATCGGAGCCTCCGGCTTGCCGAAGATCTTCACCGTCCCGCCCATCGCCGCGTAGCGGCGCGCGAGCGCCCCCGCGCAATAGCAAAGGCGGTCGCCGACGCCGACGACGACGTCGGGATTGGCGCACAGCATCGGGAGGTCCCGCGCGAGCAGCGCCTTAAGCCGCGCGTCATAGTCTTCCGGCGTCTCGCGCCTGTCGTCGACGAGGCCGGTGCAGACCACGAAATCCGCCGCCTCGGGCGCGACGATTTGCACCGGCGCGCCGAGAATAGCCTGCGCCGCCAGGAACAGGCCGACGTCGCGCGGCGGCCCGAGATGAAAGCAGGCCTGGCCCTTGCGCGCGACGATCTCCTGCAAGGTCAGCTCGCCGGCCGAGACGATCGCGTCATAGCAGTCGTCGGGCGCGCCGAGCCCTTGCAGTTGCCGCTGCACCTCGGCGCTCGGACGCGAGGCGTTGGTGATGAGCGCCACGGAGCCGCCCAGAGAGCGAAATTCGCGCAGGGCCTCGGCGGCGTCGGGGAAATGGCGAAGCCCGTCGATCAGCACGCCCCAGACGTCGCAGAGGATGGCGTCGTATTTCTGCGCGAGGCCGGCGAGGCGCTCGATCATCGGCGTTTCGTTCCAGCCGCTCAAAACCTTGCTCCCCCAAGCGCCGCCGCGTGCGCGTCGCCGGCGATCGGCGCGAAGACGCCGGTCTCCTCGTCGAGCGCGAGCAGGCGTCCGTCCATCACGCCGAAATAGGCGCCGTGCAGATGCAGGTAATGGCGTCGCTCCAGCGTTGCGATCATCGGAAAGCTGCGCAGGTTGCGCAGGCCCTGCTTGATCGCCTCGAGCTCCAGCCGCTGCACATAGGCGCGATCGAGCGGGGCGGGCGGCGGCCCGGCCTGCTCGGCCGCGGGCTTCAAGAGCTTGATCCAGCGCCCGATGAAGTCGCCTTCGGACAAGGGCTTCGTCTCTTCCGCGCCAAGGCTTTCGGCGAAAGCCATCACGCCGCCGCATTGCGCGTGGCCGAGCACGACGATGTGCTGCACCTTCAGCGCCATCACCGCATATTCCAGCGCGGCCGAAGCGCCGTGATAGTGGTTGTCGGGTTCGAAGGGCGGGATCAGATTGGCGACGTTGCGCAGGACGAACAGCTCGCCCGGGCGCGCGTCGAAGATCGTCTCGGGCGAGACGCGCGAATCGCAGCAGCCGATGACCATCGTCGTCGGACGCTGGCCCTTGACCGCAAGCTCGCGAAACCGCCCGTGCTCCTGCTCGAAACGGCCTTTGAGGAAGCTCTCGTAGCCCTCGACGAGATGCCCGGGCAATAGAGCCGCCTTGGGTTTCGCTTCGCGCGCGTCCGTCACGGGCTCTCCTTGGCGCGCGCGCCAAGAAAGCTCGGCGCGCAAAGATTCGCACAGGCGGCGCGGCCAAGCCCCTTGGCGCGGCGCTGCGGCCTCCCTTATTGTGGAGCCGTCGGCGGCAGGCAAGACCAAAGCCAAAAGAAAAAAGACCGCCCAGTCCCGCAGGGGACGGGGACAGGGGAAAGCGATGATGATCTCGAAGTTGAAGCGTAGCGTGCTGGCCATGCCCGGCTCCAATGCGCGGGCGCTCGAAAAGGGCAAGACGCTCAAGGCCGACGTGCTCATGCTCGAGCTGGAGGACGGCGTGGCCGAGAGCGCGAAGGCCATGGCCCGGGACCAGGTCGTCGCCGCCGTGAAGGGCGGCGGCTATGGCGAGCGCCAGATCGTCGTGCGCGTCAACATGCGAGGCTCGCCCTGGTATCGCGCCGACATCGCGGCGCTCGCCGCCGTCGGCCCGCATGCGATCGTGCTGCCCAAGGTCAACTCGCGCGACGACTTGCTGAAGACCGCAGGCGACCTCATCGCCCATGGCGCGCCGCCGAGCACGAGAATCTGGGCGATGATCGAGACGCCGCGCGCGCTGTTCGACGTGGAGAAGATCGCGAGCGCCGCCGACGATTCGATGTCTCGTCTCGAGGCGCTGGTGCTCGGGCCAAACGACATCGCCAAATCGACCCGCGCGCGCCTGACCCCCGGCCGCCCGGCGCTCGTCGCCTGGCTCTCGGCGGCCGTGCTCGCCGCGCGCGTGCACGGCGTCGAGATCATCGACGGCATCTACAACGACTTCAAGGACGAAGCGGGGCTGCGCGCGGAAGCGGAGCAGGGGCGCGACTTCGGCTTCGACGGCAAGATGCTGATTCACCCGTCGCAGATCGAGCCGGTCAACCAGATCTTCGCGCCGAGCGCGGAGGAGATCGAGTTCGCGCGCAAGATCATCGAGACCTTCGAGGCGCCGGAGAACGCGGAGAAGAGCGTGGCGCAGATCGAGGGGCGGATGGTCGAGCGCCTGCATGTGGAGACGGCGCGGCGGACGCTGGCGCTCATCGCTGCGGCGGGGTAGGGACAATGCTGAGCGGAGCGCCCGGACGGGTTCGGGGAAGACCGGGGCGAAGTGGGCTGGAGGTGCGAAAATCGAATGCGGATGCGAGTAGTTTTGAAAGTCGCCTGAAATGATCCAGCCAAGGCGAGCTAAACAGCGAAAATCGGCGCGAGCCATTCTTGTCCATATCCATCAGCGTCATACTGTGATACAGAATTTGCAAAAGCATTTCGCAATGTTTGAAGTGGTTCAGAAGCAGAGGATCTGATGGAGTCCCTCTATTTGCTTTCAGCTAATTGGCATGCGCCTTAAAAATCAGGGGCTTGCGCCATGCAAACGATAGTTGCAAAAGACCGGCGCCCGCATGACTTTTGGCGCGAGTCCAACCAATTCCACACGCCAAGCGCGCGAATAATCATTGACATCGACGCAATCACTGCCTACAACCTAAGAACGTTCACCAGCGAGCCCATCATGGCGAGTCTCACCATTCGCAATCTCGATACCGCAATAAAGGAACGGCTGCGCGTTCAAGCGGCCGAGCACGGGCGCTCGATGGAGGCCGAAGCGCGCCGGATTCTTCAGGATGCGCTCAAAGCGTCGGCGCAGCCGCCAGAACTCAATCTATACGACCTCATTCGCGCGCGCGTCGAGCCGCTCGGGGGCGTCGAGCTGGAGCTTCCGCCGCGCCATCCCGTTCGCGAGCCGCCGACTTTCGAATGATTTGCATCCTAGACACCAACGTGCTTTCAGAGGTCATGAAGCCGACTCCGTCGGCGGCGGTCGCCTCGTGGATGCGCAGGCAACCGCTGAGATCGCTGTTCACGGCCGCCATCTGCCACGCCGAAATCCTCGCCGGCATCGCAGTCCTTCCGCGGGGCCGCCGTCGGGCCGAGTTCGAAGCCATGGCGGCCGCCATGTTCGCCCATGACTTTGATGGACGCATCCTGCCGTTCGACAGCGAAGCGGCCACTTTCTATGCAAGCTTGTTCGCCGATCGGCGGCAGATTGGGCGGCCGATTGCGACTGCAGATTTGATCGTGGCGGCGACGGCGCGCGCACACGAGGCGATAGTCGTCACCCGCGACGTCGGCGGCTTCGAGGGGTGCGGCCTGACGCTCGTCAATCCTTGGGAAGCATGATGCTTGGAGATAGACCGTCGCGTCCCGGGGTTGTCAAACGGCGTGTCTTGCTCCCATCGCTAATACACTGTGTAAACAAAACATGGACAAAGCCGCGGTCGACGATCCGATCCTGACCCGCTTTCGCGCTGCCCTCAATGAGGCTTATGGCGGGCGGCGGGAACGCGTCGTGCTCTATGGCTCGCGGGCTCGCGGCGACGCCCGGCCGGACTCCGACTATGACATCGCCATTTTTCTGCGGGACATGCCCGACCGTTTCGCCGAATTAAAGCGGCTCGCCGACATGTCGACCGCCATTCTCTACGATGTTGGCGCGTGCATTCACGCCATGCCATATCAGGCGGAGACCTACGATGATCCGCGCATGCCGCTGATGTATGAAATCCGCCGAGAAGGCGTTGATTTGTGAAGCGACAATCCGCTGATTTTCTCGAAAAGGCGCGGGTGCTTTTGGAAAACGCGACGACGATGCTGAGCGTGGACCTCACCGCCCAAGCCCTCATCTTCGAGAGCCAAGATCGCGTATTCAAGACGCATACAGGCGTGCAATCCGAATTTGCGCGCCTTGTGAAAGATGACCCGCGTATTGATAGTGAGCTTCGAGCTTTCCTTGGGCTTACCTAACAACTGAAGGCGATCGCCGATTACGAGACCGGCCCCGGCTCCAAGGTCAGCGCCGAGCACGCAATTCGCGCGATCGACACGGCGCGCCGCTTCGTCGCGGCGATCGAGCAGGTGATTGCAGCCTAAGGCGCTCTCATCCGCGTTCCCCGCCGCCCTTCCCATCCGCCCCATAAAATCGGATAAACGCTCCCGATTCCGTTCCAACCCGGGCGCGAGATGCTTGTCCGACTCTCCATCCGCGACATCGTGCTGATCGACGCGCTCGACTTGGAGTTTTCCGTCGGGCTCACGACTCTGACCGGCGAGACCGGCGCCGGCAAGTCCATCCTGCTCGACGCCTTCGTGCTGGCGCTGGGCGGACGCGGCGACGCCTCGCTCGTGCGCGCCGGCCAGACCCAGGGCCAGGTCTGCGCTGTCTTCGACGCCGACCCGAACCACCCCGCGCTCGCCGCCGCGCGCGAGCTCGGTCTCGATGTCGAGGGCGAGCTCTTGCTGCGCCGGGTGCAGAGCGCCGACGGGCGCACACGGGCCTTCGTCAACGACCAGCCGGTCAGCGCGCAGGCGCTGCGCGCGATCGGCAAGGAGCTCGTCGAGATCCACTGCCAGCACGACGAGCGCGCGATGGTCGATCCCGCCGCGCACCGTATGCTTGTCGACGCGCATGGCGGACTGCTGCCGCAAGTGGAGGGGCTGCGCCAGCTGCATCGCGCGATGCTGAACGCGCGGCGCGCGCGACAAGAGGAGGAAGCGCGCGTCAAGAAAGCTAGCGCCGACGCCGACTATCTGCGCCACGCCTGCGCGGAGCTGCAGGATCTTTCGCCCGAAGCGGGCGAAGAGGAGCGGCTCGCCGAACGGCGCCAGACCTTGCAGCGCGCCGAGAAGCTCGCCGCCGATTTGCGCGACGCCCTCTCGGTCTTCAACGGCGACAACGCCCCCGTCGCGAGCGTCGCGCAAGCGGCGCGCCGCTTGGAGCGTCGGGCGGCGCAAGCAGGAGAGCTGCTCGAGCAGCCGTTGCGCGCGCTCGCCGCCGCGCTCGACGCGCTCTCCCTCGCCGAGCAGGCGCTGGAGGCGGCGCTCGGGGAGACCGAGTTCGATCCAAGCGAGCTGGAAAAAAACGAGGAGCGGCTGTTCGCCCTGCGCGCCATGGCGCGCAAGCACCACGTCACGGTCGCCGAGCTGCCGACGCTGATGCGACGCTTCGCGCAGGACATCGCGCTGCTCGACGCCTCGGAAGCGCGGCTCGCGGCGCTCGCGCGCGAGGCCGAAGCCGCCAAAGCGGCTTACGACGAAGCGGCGCGCACGCTCTCTCACGCGCGGCGCGAGGCGGCGAAGAAGCTCGACGCCCTCGTCGACGCGGAGCTCAAGCCGCTGAAGCTCGACGGCGCGCATTTCCACACCTCGATCGCCAGCGACGCCGCGGCCGGCGGTCCCGAGGGCATAGATCGCGTCGAGTTCTGGGTGCAGACCAACCCCGGCTCGCGCCCCGGCCCATTGACGAAGGTCGCCTCGGGCGGCGAACTCGCGCGCTTCCTGCTCGCGCTCAAGGTTGTGCTCGCCGATCGCGGCTCGGCGCCGACGCTCGTCTTCGACG
>DASPSI010000001.1:0-15475 GCA_035624015.1 Methylocystis sp. | reverse complement strand
GTCATCTTGTAGAGCTTGGCCCTCGGTTTCAGATTTTTCAGTTCTTTATCAGTGAGTTCGCTCATAAATCCGCATCCGATCGGGGGCGAACGGATACCATCAAGAGGCGCTGGTGGTATCGGAAGCCCGTTTCTCGACCATCCTGCGCCATACCAACATCGGTACCAACAAAGTGGCTCGGCTGGGGTGACATGCAGTGATACGGGATAGGAAGAAAAATCCTTGTCAGTCAGAGAGTTCGTGCGATTTCCGGCACGGTGCGGGATGGTCTGAAACCACCCTAATTCACTCCCACTCGATCGTCCCCGGCGGCTTGCTGGTCACGTCGTACACGACCCTCCCAACCCCGCGCACCTCGTTGATGATCCGCGTCGCCGCCCGCCCCAAGAACCCCATGTCGAACGGATAGAAATCCGCGGTCATGCCGTCGCTGCTCGTCACCGCCCGCAGCGCCACCACGTAGTCGTAGCTCCGCCCGTCGCCCATCACCCCGACGCTCCGCACCGGCAGCAGCGCCGCGAAGGCCTGCCAGATCTCGTCGTAGAGCCCCGCCTTGCGGATCTCGTCGAGGTAGACCGCATCCGCCTTGCGCAGGATCTCGAGCTTTTCCGCGGTGATGGCGCCCGGGCAGCGGATCGCCAGCCCTGGCCCCGGAAACGGATGGCGCCCGACGAAGGCCTCGGGCAGGCCCAGCTCGCGCCCGAGCCGTCGCACCTCGTCCTTGAACAGCTCGCGCAGCGGTTCGACCAGCGCCATGTGCATGCGTTCGGGCAGGCCGCCGACGTTGTGGTGCGACTTGATCGTGACCGAAGGTCCGCCGGAAAAGGACACGCTCTCGATCACGTCCGGATAGAGCGTGCCCTGCGCCAAAAACTGCGGCGCACCGCGGCCGTCCTCGGCGATTTTCTTCGCCTCGGCCTCGAAAATCTCGATGAACAGCCGCCCGATCGTCTTGCGCTTGACCTCGGGGTCCTCGACGCCCGCGAGCGCATCGAGGAAAATCCCCTGCGCTTCGACGTGGCGCAGGGGGATGTTGTAGTGGTCGCGAAAGAGCCGCACCACCTCCTGCGCCTCGCCCAAGCGCAGCAGGCCGTGGTCGACGAAGACGCAGGTCACAGCGTCGCCGATCGCTTCGTGGATCAGCACCGCGGCGACGGCGCTGTCGACGCCGCCGGACAGGCCGCAGAGGACGCGGCCGTCGCCGACCTGATGACGAATCGCCGCCACCGCCTCGGAGCGGAAGGCCGCCATGGTCCAGTCGGATTTGAGCCCCGCGATCTTGTGCAGGAAGTTCGAGATGAGCTTCGCGCCGTCCGGCGTATGCGCGACCTCGAGATGGAACTGCACGCCGTAATAGCGCCGCGCCTCGTTGGCGATGGCGGCGAAGGGCGCATTCTCGGATTTGCCGATGACGGAAAAGCCTTCCGGCAGGCGCGTCACGCGGTCGCCGTGGCTCATCCACACCTGATGGCGCCCGCCGATCTCCCACACGCCGTCGAAGAGCGGACTTCTCTCGACGACTTCCAGATCGGCGCGGCCGAACTCGCGGTGGTGGCCGGCCTCGACCTTGCCGCCGAGCTGTTCGGCCAGAAGCTGCTCGCCGTAGCAGATCGCGAGCAGCGGCACGCCGCTGTCGAAGATTTCCTGCGGCGCGCGCGGAGAGCCGGGCTCGGTCACGGAGCAGGGGCCGCCCGAGAAGATCACGGCCTTGGGCCTGGTCTCGGCGAATGCCTTCCTCGCGCTCTGGAACGGCGCGATCTCGCAATAGACGCCGGCCTCGCGCACGCGCCGCGCGATGAGCTGCGTCACCTGCGAGCCGAAATCGACGATGAGCGCCTTGTCGTGACGCTCGGCGATCTCATGGTGGAAGTCGTTCATGCGAGTCTTTCGTGCAATCCTTCGCGTCCTTTGTGTCTTGGTGGTTTCTTACCACGAAGCCACGAAGGACACGAAGATGAGCCTCACGCCGCCGCAGTCCTTTGCAGCAGCGCGACGTAGAAGCCGTCGGCGCCCGAGGCGCGCGGCGACAGGCGAATTCCTCCGCCATGCGTCGAGGCGAAGCGGGCGAGATCGGGGAGCAGCGCGCGCTCGGCCGTCTCCTGCGCGGCAAGCGGCGCGAACTCGGGCCGCGCCGCGCAAAATTCCGCGACTTGATTCTCGTTCTCCTCGACGAGCAGCGAGCAGGTCACATAGGCGATGCGGCCCTTGGGGCGCACGAAGCGCGCCGCCTGCGCGAGCAGCGCCCGCTGCTCCTTCAAGCGCTGCTCCAGCGCGCCGGGCGCGACGCGCCATTTGGCGTCGGGGTGGCGCCGCCAGGCGCCGACGCCTGTACAGGGCGCGTCGATCAGGACGAGGTCGCAGCGCCCCTCAAGATCGTGCAGCACGTCGGCCTGGCCCTTCGGCGCGCGAATCTGCACGTTGCGGGCGCCCGCGCGCTCCAGCCGCTCGAACAGCGGCGCGAGGCGGCGGCCATCCTGGTCATAGGCGTAGATCTGGCCGCGGTTGTGGGTTTGGCCCGCGAGCGCGAGCGTCTTGCCGCCGCCGCCGGCGCAGAGATCCAAAATCTGCTCGCCGGGCTCGGCGCCGCACAGCAGCGCCGCGAGCTGCGAGCTTTCGTCCTGCGTCTCGACGAGCCCTTTGATGAAGGCCGGCTCGGCGGAAAGCGCCGGCCCGCGCTTGTCGGGCGCCGGGGTGATGCGTAGCCCCAGGGGCGAGAGCGGCGTCGGCTCGGGATGGAGGTGCGCGAGCTTTTTTCCGGCCTCCTCGCGCGTGGTCTTGAGGATGTTGACCCGCAAGTCCACGGGAGCTCGGGCCGCGAGCGCCGCGCCTTCCGCCGCCGCCTCGTCGCCGAAAGCCTCGATGAAGTAAGGCGCGAGCCATTGCGGGAAATCGCCGCGCACATGGACGGGCGCGCCCTCGAGCGTCGCATGCTCCAGCCGTTCGCGCTCCTTGTCGGTGAGCGGGCTCGCGCCATAACCCTCGCCGGAAAACAGCGCTTCGATCGCGGCGGGGCCAAGCGAGCGCGCCTCGCGCAGGGCGCCGATCATGATCGCGCGTCCTGTCTCCTCGCCCATGACATAGGCGGCCGAGGCGCGCCGGCGCAGCGCGTCATAGACGAGCGAGGCGATGGCGGCGCGGTCCTTCGAGCCGGCGAAGCGATGCGACTGCCCCCAGTCCTTGAGCGCGTCCTGCGCCGGACGGCGGCTCGTCTCGAGGGTCTCCAGAATTTCGATCGCAGCGGAAATATGGGCGGCGGGCGTCATGTGGCCTTTGTGGAGCGGTGCGGCTGAGGGGCGGTTGTTTCCCACGCCCATCCGCTCATTGCAACGGGATCACCTCAGCGCCCAATAGACGCCGCCCCACAGCGCCGCGACCAGCAGCGCGACGAAGCCCATTCGCTCGAGCGCGGAAAGCCGCAGCGCCGAGGTCTTCGCGCCCCTGGACGCGGCGTTCTCTTCGTGAGCGTGGGCGTGGGCTGAGGCGGCCTCTGACATGCGGAAGTTATAATATGGCGGTTCTCCCGCAGGCAAGCCGCGGCGCGCGGAGCGCCAGCCCGCCAAGCCGCCACCCATCTTTACCCCCATCCCCCGATGCGCTACACCCTGTCCGTAACGAGCCCCGGCGTTACGCGCCGGGGCTCTATCTTTCTTTTGGGCCGCGGAGAAAACTTTAGGATCATGGCGAACGTAGCGGTGGTGGGCGCCCAGTGGGGCGACGAGGGCAAAGGAAAAATCGTCGATTGGCTCTCGCTCGAAGCCGATGTCGTGGTGCGCTTCCAGGGCGGTCACAACGCCGGACATACGCTCGTGGTCGACGGCCAGACTTATAAGCTCGCGCTGCTGCCGTCCGGCATCGTGCGCCCCGGAAAGCTCTCCGTCATCGGCAATGGCGTCGTCGTCGATCCGCATTTCCTCATGGGAGAGATCGATAGGCTGCGCGCCCAGGGCGTCGAGATCTCGCCGCTCAATCTCAAGATCGCCGAGAACGCGCCGCTCATCCTCTCTCTGCATCGCGAACTCGACGCGCATCGGGAAGAATCCGCCTCGGGCGCGGTCAAGATCGGCACGACCAAGCGCGGCATCGGCCCCGCCTACGAGGACAAGGTCGGGCGCCGTTCCGTCCGCCTCATGGACCTCGCCGAGCCGGATTCGCTTAACGACAAGATCGCGCGCCTGCTTGCGCATCACAATCCCCTGCGCCGCGGGCTGGGCCTGCCGGAGGCGGCGCCCGCCGCGCTGCGCGACGAACTGCTCGACGTGGCCCCGCGCATCCTCCCTTTCATGGACGTGGTCTGGGAGCTGCTCGACAATGAGCGGCGCGCCGGCAGGCGCATCCTGTTCGAGGGCGCGCAGGGCGTGCTGCTCGACGTCGACCACGGCACCTACCCTTACGTGACCTCCTCCAACACCGTCGCGGCCTCGGCGGCCGCAGGCTCGGGGCTCGGCCCCGGCTCGATCGACTATGTGCTCGGCATCGCCAAGGCCTATACGACGCGCGTAGGCGGCGGGCCTTTCCCCAGCGAGCTGAACGACGCCACCGGCGAGCTGATCGGCGAGCGCGGCAAGGAGTTCGGCACTAACACCGGGCGCCGGCGGCGCTGCGGCTGGTTCGACGCGGTTCTTGCCCGCCAGGCGATCAAGACCTCGGGCATCCACGGCGTCGCGCTCACGAAGCTCGACATTCTCGACGGCTTCGACGTGATCAAGATCTGCACGCACTATTTGCTCGACGGCCGCCGCATCGACCGGCTGCCGGCCTCGCAATCGGCGCAGGAGCGAGTCGAGCCGGTCTACGAGTCCTTCGAAGGCTGGAAGGGCTCGACCCTCGGCGCGCGCTCCTGGGTCGACCTGCCAGCGCAGGCGATCAAATACGTCCGGCGCATTGAGGAGCTCATCGGAGCCCCGGTGGCGTTGCTGTCAACAAGTCCCGAGCGGGCGGACACCATCCTTGTGCACAATCCGTTTCAGGATTAACGCTGTGCGCGAGGATTCGTAAAGAGGACGCGAGGCCGCAAGGAAGGCGCGGACGCATGGCTGACTACTATTCGCTGCTCGCCCGCAAGATCGCCGGCTTGCCGCAGTCGACGCCGCAGACCCGGCAAGCGGTCTACGATCTTGCGCGCCGGGCGCTGGTCAACCAGCTGCGCACGATCCAGCCGCCCGTCGCCGATCAGGTCATCCAGAACGAAGGGCGCGCGCTCGACGAGGCCATCGCTCGGGTGGAGCGCGAGGCGGCCGCCGCCGCGCGCCCGGGGCCGAAGACGCCGGAGCCCGAAAAACCCAAGCCGGCCGCGCCGAAGCCCGCCGCCCCGCCGCCGCGCCCGCCCCCCGAGGCTGAACGCGGGGAGCCGGAGCGCCGGGACGAGCAGGCGCGCGAGCGGATGCGGCCGGCGGCGCCGCTGCCGCCGCCGCCGCAACGCTCCAGCGGCCTGCGCAGATTGTTGCTCGTCGCGGCGGCGCTCATCGTCACGGTCGGCCTCGTCGCGCTGGCGGCGCTGCGGCTGCGCGAGCGCCCTGAAGATCTGACGAAGCTGAACCCGGGGCAGAACGCCGCCGGCGAGACCGACCAGAGCAAGCTTTCGGCGCGCGTCGGGGCCGAAGGCGGCCAGCAGGGCTCCGTGCAGCCGGCGGCGCCCGTGGCGCGCCGCGCCGCCCTGCTCGTCGGGACCAAGGCGCACCCCGAGAAGCCCGATCGCATCTATGACGGTTCGGTCGTCTGGCGGCTCGAGAACGCCGGCGGCGCCGACGGCGGAACGGTGCTGCCGGCCGTCCGCGGCGACATGGACTTTCCCGAAGCCAAGGTGAAAGCGACGCTTCTGATCCAGAAGAACCAGGATCCGACGCTTTCGGCCTCGCACACGATCACGGTGACCTTCGACCTCCTGCCGGGGTCAGACTTCAAGGGGATCAAGGCGATGGGCGCGCTACAGATGCGGCGGCCCGAGACGCAATCGGGCGAGCGTTTGGTCGGCAGCCTGCCGGTGCCGGTGACCGAGAACAGCTTTCTGATGGGCCTGATGCGCGGCGACAGCGAGCAGCACAACGTCGCCATGCTGCGCGCGCCCGTGCTGATCGACATTCCTTTGCAGTTTTCGGATGAGCGCATCGGCACGATCAATCTGGAGAAGGGCCCTTCCGGCGATCGCGTGTTCCAGGACGCGCTGGCGGCCTGGTCGCGCTGAGCGCCTGCGCGAGGCGACGGCGATCGAGACCTGACAGATATGCCGATCGAACCCGCCGACCGACTTTGAGGCGCGCGCTCCTTCGCTCAGCAAAAATATGTTTTTTGCGCCCGTCCGGGGGTCTATAAAGGTCCTCGGCTAAAAGGAGCGATTCCCGCTGGGCGACAGATGACCGATATCCTCAAGAAGATCGAATCTTACAAACGCGCGGAGATCGCCGAGGCGAAGGTGCGCATGCCGCGCTCGACGCTGGAGCGCAACGCCCGCGAGCACGACCCGCCGCGCGGCTTCGTGCACGCCATCGAGAACAAGCTCGGCGAAGGCCGTGTGGCGCTGATCGCCGAGATCAAGAAGGCGAGCCCGTCGAAAGGCGTCATCCGCGCCGATTTCAACCCGGCCCAGCTCGCGCGCGCCTATGCCGCCGCCGGCGCCGCCTGTCTTTCGGTGCTGACTGACGGCCCGTCGTTCCAAGGCTCGCTCGACCATCTCGAGCAGGCGCGCAAGGCGGCGCCGCTGCCGGCGCTGCGCAAGGATTTCATGCTCGATCCCTATCAGGTGTTCGAGTCGCGCGCCTTCGGCGCGGATTGCATCCTCATCATCATGGCCATGGTCGGCGACGCCGAGGCCAGAGAGCTCAACACGCTCGCCCACGACCTGCGCATGGACGTGCTCGTCGAGGTCCATGACGAGCGCGAGCTCGAGCGCGCCCTGGCGCTGGAGACGCGGCTCATCGGCGTCAACAACCGCAACCTGCACGACTTCAAGGTCGATCTCGAAACAAGCGAGCGGCTCGCCGAGCTTGTGCCGAAGGACAAGATCATCGTCGCCGAAAGCGGCATCCACAATGGCGCCGAGTGCCAGCGGCTGGCGCGCTCGCAGATATACACGTTCCTCGTCGGTGAGAGCCTCATGCGCAAGCATGACGTGGAGGCCGCGACGCGCGAACTGCTGCACGACGCGCAATTGCCCGTGCGGGTGTGATGGCCGCCCTCACGCATCTTGGTCCTTCGGGCGAAGCGCATATGGTCGACGTTTCGGGCAAGGCCGAGACCAAGCGCGCCGCCAAAGCCGAGGGCGCCGTGGTCATGGCGCGGGAGACGCTGCGGCTCGCGCTGGCGGGCGAAGCCAAGAAAGGCGACGTGTTCGGCGTCGCGCGCATTGCCGGGATTATGGCGGCCAAGCGCGCGCATGAGCTGATTCCGCTTTGCCATCCGCTGCCGCTGTCGCAGATCACGGTCGAGATCGCGCCGGACGAGGCGCTGCCGGGCCTGCGCGTCGTCGCGCAGGCGGGCGTTTCCGCCAAGACCGGCGTCGAGATGGAGGCCCTGACCGCGGTCAGCGTCGCCTGCCTCACCATTTACGACATGCTGAAGGCGGTCGATCGCGGCATGCGCATCGAGAGAATCGGGCTCGTCGAGAAGAGCGGCGGCGCGAGCGGCGACTGGCGGCGGGAGAGGGGATGACGTACGCTCGCTGTCCGCGCGAGCGGCAGTGGAATTGCAGGGCGAAAAGAAGGTTTTGCAGCGATGTCATCGCACGTTTCCGATCCTGTCGTCTTTGCCCGCGATTGGGCGCACAGCTGGAATTCTCGTGATCTCGAGGCGGTGCTATCGCATTTTCACGACGACGCGACGTTCACATCGCCGCTCGCGGCGCGGATTGATCCTGCCGGCGGGGGCATAGTGCGGGGCAAGACGGCGTTGCGCAGCTATTGGAGCGCGGCGCTGAGCAGGAACCCCGATCTTAGATTCGAGGTGACGTCGGTATACGCCGGCGTGGATTGCCTGCTGATCCGCTTCCGCACACAGAAGGACGAGGATCGCGTCGAGATTCTCAGGTTCCGGGATGGCCGAGTGTTCGAAGGGCACGGGACCTTTGGCGTGTCGGGCGCCGTCTAGCCGAGGCGCTGCCGGCGCGGGCGCAAAGTCGCAGTGTATGACCTCGACGGCTATGTGATGCAGTTCGGACGGAGCAGCACGGGGAGATCATGATCGACAAAAAACCGTTGCAGGTCGAAGAAGCGCTCGCGCGCGTGCTCGCCGGCGCGCGCCCCTTGGGGCGCAGCGAGCATGTCCCGCTCAGCGACGCGCTCGACCGCACGCTCGGCGCGGATATCGTCGCGCGGCGCACGCAGCCGCCGGAAGACGTCTCGGCAATGGACGGTTATGCCGTCATCGCCGCCGATCTCGCGAGCCCGGGCGCGCGTCTGCGGCTCATCGGCGAGAGCGCCGCCGGCCATGGCTTTGCCGAGGGCGTGAAAACCGGCGAATGCGTGCGCATCTTCACCGGAGCGCCCGTGCCGCCCGGCGCCGACACCATCCTGCTGCAAGAGGATGCGATCGTCGAAAACGGCCTCATCGGCGCGAACGAGGCGCCGGAAAAGGGACGCCATGTGCGCGTGCGCGGGCTCGACTTCGCCGAGGGGCGCGTCGGCCTCGCCGCGGGGACGCGGCTGTCGCCCGCGCATCTCGCCTTGGCCGCCGCGATGGATCACGCCGAGCTGTGCGTCGCCATGCGCCCGCGCGTCGCGATCATCGCGAGCGGCGACGAGCTCGCTCCGCCGGGCGAGACCACGTCGCCGACGCAGATCGTGAGCAGCAATAATTTCGCGGTCGCGGGACTAGTCGCGCAGGCGGGCGGCGAGGCGGTCGATCTCGGCATCTTCCGGGACGATCTCGTCGATCTCGCGCGCGGGCTTCAGCTCGCGCGCACCTCGGGCGCCGACGTCATCGTGACGATTGGCGGCGCCTCGGTCGGCGATCATGATCTCTTGCGCCAGGCGCTCAGCGCTCAGGGCATGTCGCTCGACTTCTGGCGCATCGCCATGCGGCCGGGCAAACCCCTGATCTTCGGGCGCCTGGGCGACGCCTTCGTGCTCGGCCTGCCGGGCAATCCGGCGGCGTCCTTCGTCTGCGCGCTGCTGTTCCTGGCGCCGCTGATCCGCGCGCTGCTTGGCGATCCGTCAGCCGGCGCGGACAAATCGGAGATCGCGACGCTCGGCGTCGATCTCCCGGCCAACAAGGCGCGGCGCGACTACATGCGCGCCGGGCTTGCGCGCGACGCGGCGGGATGGCTCGTCGCCACGCCGCAGCCGCTGCAGGATTCCTCGCTGCTGACGGAGCTCGTCGCTTCGCAGGCGCTGCTCATCCGCGAGATCGGCGCGCCGGCGGCGCAAGCGGGCGATCCCTGCCGCATCATGAGGCTGTGATTAGAGCCGAAGTCGGGCGCGCCGCGGGCGTCACTGCGAGC
Organism: Methylocystis sp.; assembly: GCA_035624015.1. Lineage (GTDB taxonomy): Bacteria > Pseudomonadota > Alphaproteobacteria > Rhizobiales > Beijerinckiaceae > Methylocystis. The sequence continues at coordinate 6,045 of DASPSI010000001.1, read as the reverse complement.
GAAGCGAAGCAATCCAAGACCGCAGGCGACGCCTTGCTCGGCGAAGCGGCCATGGCGCATCCGTTGTCGCGACTCCTGGATCGCTTCGCTCGCGACGACGAGCTTATTGCGTGACGGCGCCCAGATCTCCCAACGCCATCCGGCCGCCCTCGATCACCTTCGCGTAGATCCCGCAATCGACGTGACCGAAATTCGCACGCAGCGTCTGCACCAGATCCATGTCGCGCTTGCCCGTGTTGGGCTCGACGCCGGTCGCGGCGCAGCGGTCGATCATCTTCAATATTTCGAGCGTCGCGCCGCCGAAGCGCAGCCGCTTGCCGACAAGCTCCGTCTCCGCCCAGGGCTCGAGCCGCTCGAGATAGACGTTGGCGCGAAAGCGCAGCGGGTCCACGGGCCGGCCTTCCGCCTCCGCGATCGCCGCGACGCTCGCGAGATTGACGAAGGAGACGAAGCCCGACTTTGAATCGGTGAAGCGGAAGCCCTCAGCAGCTTCCAGCATGCGCACGGGGCCGCGGATCTCGTCGCCGAGGAAATTCGTCATGAACTCTTCGATCGCCGCGCGCCCCTCCGCGGCATCGAGGCGCGCGCGCGCGACCTCGCGCCCGTCGCGCTCGATGACGAGCAAGCGCTCCGCGGGCGCAAAGCGCGTCGAAAGACCCGCGAGCGCGGCGTTGCGCATCAGCATCAGGAACTTGATCTTGGGCTCGTGCGCCGGCGCCGCGGGGTTGTAGCCCGACGGGCCGTTCTCCAGCGCATAGAGCCGGTCGCCAGGAAAATAGCTGTCTGCGACGAGCTCGGCCGCGTCGAGCGGCTCGGCGGAGAGGCCCTTGATCGGGTAGCGGTAGAGGGCGTTTATTCGCATCCGCCCGTTATATCTCAGTCAGGCGGCGGCGCCAGAGGCGGCGCGCGCTTGGGCGTAAACCTCCAGCAGCCTGTCGAGATGCCGATCGAGAGTCAGCGGCTCGCGCCAATAGGCCTCGTAAGTCCGGCGCGCCGTTTCCCGCGCGACATCGTCGTCACGGAGCCGCTTCATCGCTTGCGCGAGCGAGTCCGGGTCGGCGCTCTTGAACCAGAAGCCGTTGTCGCCGTCGCGCACGCCCTCGCGCCCGGCGCAGATGTCGCTGACGATGACCGGCGTGCCCATCGCGAGCGCCTCGTAGACGGTGAGCGGCTGGCCCTCGTACCACACCGAGGGAAACACCAGCGCCCGCGCCTCGCGCATGAGACGTCGCGCCTCGGCAGGCTCGCGCCAGCCGAGGAAGCGCGCCTCGGGGAACTCTTTCTCCAAAGCCTCGCGCGCCGGCCCGTCGCCGACGAAGACCGGCGCGACGCCCGCCTGTCGCGCGGCGAGCGCGAAATAGCGCGCGCCCTTCTCGGGCGAGACGCGCCCGACGAAGAGGAAGCCGCCGAGCGGGGCGTTCTCGGGTTTCGGCCCGAGCGGCTCTGCGTCGATGGGGTTCGCGACCTCGTAAAAGGTCGCGCCGATCGGCAGATAGGGCGCTGCGACCTCCCGTTGGAGCTTCGAGATGGTGATGATGTGCCGGGCGCTGTCGTAGAGGCCGCTGGCGTAGCGCATGAGCGCGTGGCGTCCGACGCGCAGGAGCTTGCGATGATAGCCGCGCGAGTCGCAGTCATGCGCGATACACCCGAGCGAGAGCGGCGCAAAATCGCAGTTGCGCGCGGCGTGAAAGTCGTAGAAGCCGCCGTTGGGGCAGACGAGATAGAATTCGTGCAGCGTGTGCACGACTGGCGTTTCCGCGTGCTGCAAGGCCCATCCGATCGAGGGCGACAACGCCTTGGCCCAGCCGTGCACATGGACGATGGAGTCGCGTGGATCGCATGAAGCCAGAAGCTCGGCCAAAGCACGTTCGGCGGCGCTGTTCCAGAGCCATTGCACGCCAAAACGCGCGAGCGACGCGGCGGAGCTTACGTCATCCTGGCCCAGCAGAGTGACCTTGACGCCCGCTTCGAGGAGGGTCGGATCGATGGGTCCGACTGCGGCGAAGAAATCGACGCGGCGCCCGCGGCGAGAAAGCCCCTTGGCGCTTTCGATCGCCACCTTGGCCTGCCCGCCATTGACGTGGGCGTGGTCGCAGACGATGACGATGCGCATGAAGGCTCCGGCTTGGTCCTTAAGGGCCAAGCCAAGGTAAAAGAGCAGCCTTAACGAACCTTCACGACTTATCTGCGGCTGTCGTCGCCGCGGACGGCGACAGGACGGGACGCGTAAGCGAAACGCGGGCGCGGCTGGTTCATCCACGCGGACGGACCGAGCGGCGCGTCCTCGCAAAACGGGCGCAGATCGAGACTTTGCAGGAGCTCGCGAAAAACGGTTCTCCTGCGCATGAGCTTTCTCATAGTCATGGCGGACACTCCTATTTCTTCCTTCCCACTTGGGCCGGAATCGCACGCGTTCAAGCGTCCGACTGAATTATGAATAAAGCAAGACGGAACGCCGTTTGCTGCGCCGCACAGGCGCGATTTCTGGGGAGGTGTTGCAATTATGTCGCGTAAGCTCGCGGATTCGGTCGAGCAACTCTTCTGTGGGCGGGCGAGCGGCGCCCGCCTCGGACGAGAAGAGCCGTGATAGCCTGACGCTTTCTGATTCTCGACAAGCGGGCGCGAGGCCATGCGACAGAAAGCCCAAGCGCGAGGACGAGACCGTCTGCGCAAAGGCGCGACGCGACGGCCTGCGCTCGTTCCAGATCGGACTGGCCCATGGCGTCGCCGAGAAGCTCAAGATCATGAAGGCCGAGCGCGACGCGGCGCTGCGTCAATCGAGCGGCCGCGATCTCGTGCCGCTCAAGGCGTCGGTCATCGACGACGAGCTGGACAAGCTCGGCTATAGTTTTTCGAAGAAGGCCCTGCGTCGCAAGCGCGTCGTCCCCGGCGCATACGAAGCCGGACGCGAGGCGGGACGGAAATTCGAGCCGAGACGCGGGATTGAGGAGGCCGACGCGGCGTGAGGGGAGGGCGCCAAAGGAGAAATTTGGAGAGGCCGCGGATAACTGCGAGCAGCTCCTTGTCGCCGTGCTCAGGAGGCAGCAAAGCGTGTCGACGCGCCTCGATTTGCGACGTTTCTCAACGTCGCTGCGTGGATGGCCGGCACAAGGCCGGCCATGACGGCGCTGATGAGTTTCGCTCCCTCGTCATATGAATCAAACGCCGTCCCGCCTTAATTCGAATTTCGCCGCCGCCATAAACCCCGCCTTAACCTAAAAATCCGCCTAATGGGCTTGGTTGCCGGATTGGCGCTGCGGCGGCCCGTCGCTGCTTGACGCCTGCGTTTCGTCCATGGCTTCGCTGTCCGTTCGCGATCCCGTCGGCCAGACCGCCGCGCGGCGCAGCTGCGCCGGGCGGGTCTTGTCGCGCGCCCGAAGCTGCGGGAGAACGCACGCCATGACCCGCATCGAAGGCGAAGCTCGCCACATTCCGGTCCTGGCCCGCGAGGCCGTCGCCGCCCTCGGCCCCAAGCCCCATGGCCGCTACCTCGACGCCACATTCGGCGCCGGCGGCTACACGCGGCTGCTGCTCGCGACCCCCGAGACTCGCGTGCTCGCGCTCGACCGCGATCCCGAAGCCATCCGCGCCGGCTTCGCCGCTGTCGAGGCCGCCAAGGGCAGGCTAACTCTCGTCGAGGCGCGCTTCTCGCAGCTTCAGACCGTCGCGGCGCAGCATAAGCTTCTGCCGCTCGATGGGGTCGTCTTCGACGTCGGCGTCTCCTCGATGCAATTCGACGGGGCCGGCCGCGGCTTCTCCCTGCGCCAGGACGGCCCGCTCGACATGCGCATGGAGGGCTCCGGCCCCTCCGCCGCCGATCTGGTCAACGAAGCGGACGAGGAGACGCTGGCCGACATCCTTTACCTTTACGGGGAGGAGCGCGCCGCGCGCCGCATCGCCCGCGCCATCGCGCACGACCGCAAGCTCAAGCCCTTCACGAGCACCAAGCAGCTGGCGACCCTTATCGAGCGCGTCGCGCCCTCGCGCCCCGGCGACCATATCCATCCGGCGACGAAGAGCTTTCAGGCGTTGCGCATCGCCGTCAACAACGAGCTCGTCGAGCTCGTCCTTGGACTTGAGGCGGCCGAGCGCGCGCTCGCCCCCGGCGGGCGGCTCGCGGTCGTCACCTTCCATTCGCTCGAAGACCGTATCGTCAAGCAGTTCTTCACCGAGCGCGCGGGCCGCGGCGAGACGTTCTCCCGCCGGCTGCCGGGCGAGCCGGCGCCCGAGCCGGCGACCTTCGTGACCGAGATCCGCCATCCGGCGACTCCCGGCGCGGCCGAGATCGCCGCCAACCCGCGCGCCCGTTCGGCGAAGCTGCGCAGCGCCACGCGCACGAGCGCCCCGCCGCGCGGGGCGGACGAAAGGCTCGCGAAGCTCGCCGAGCTGCCGCAGCGCCACGCAAGAAGAGGCTTAAAGTGACGCGCTATCTCAATATCGCCGTGATTTTGGCCTTGATCGGCTCCGCCGTGTACGCCTACACGATCAAATACCAGACGGCCTTTCGCGCCGAGCAGATCGCCAAGACCAAGCTGGAGATCAAGGCCGAGCGCGACCTTGCCGCCATGCTGCGCGCCGACTGGGCCTATCTGACGCGTCCGGAGCGCGTGCAGGAGCTCGCCGACCGCTACCTCGAGCTGGAGCCGCTCGCCCCTGATCGCCTTATGCTCGCCAAGCAGCTGCCCGAGCGCGCGCCGCATTCCGACGCCATCGGCGACAAGATCGAGATGCTTGGCCTCGGCGTCGCCAGCACCCCGCCCGCCGACCCCGCGAGCGCGCCGACGACGCCCAAGGCCAACGCCAAAGCCGCAGGACACTGACATGACGACGATGGACGCCGGCCCCGCGACTAGCGCGCCCTCCCTCGTGGCGCCGAAAGGCCTCGGCGCGCGGCTGCGCGCCTTCATCGGTCGCGTATTTTCGACGAGCCTTTTGTCGAGCGGGCCGCGCATCCGCCTCGTCGCCCTGTTCTTTTTCGCCCTCTACGGCACGATCGCCGGCAGGCTGATCTATCTCGGCTTCACGCCCGAGGCGCCAAGCGTGCGCAAGGCTGTCGCCGCGGCGCCGGCCCGCCCCGATCTCCTCGACCGCAACGGCGAAATTCTCGCGACCGACGTGAAGACCATGTCGGTCTATGCGGAGCCGCGCCGGCTCGTCGACAAGGACGAGGCGACGGAGCTGCTGACCGCGGCCCTGCCCGAGGTCAACGCCAAGGAGCTGCGCGACCGCCTCGCCTCGAGGAAGGGTTTTGTTTGGGTCAAGCGCGAGGTCTCGGCGCAACAGCGCGACGAGGTGTTCCACTTAGGCTTGCCCGGCGTCGGGCTCATCGCCGAGAACAAGCGCATCTATCCCAACGGCCCGCTCGGCGCCCATGTGCTCGGCTTCGCCAATGTCGATAACGCCGGCATCGCCGGCGTGGAGAAATATGTCGACAGTCAGGGGTTGGGCGATCTCTCCGGCGCTGGCTTCAGCCTGACGCAGGCGGATCTGCAGCCGATCACGCTCTCGCTCGACCTCAAGGCGACTCATGCGCTGCGCGACGAGCTCGCCAAGGGCGTCGAGCATTTCAAGGCCAAGGCCGGCGCCGCCGCGATCATGGACGTGAACACGGGCGAGATGATCGCCATGGCCTCGCTCCCGGACTACGATCCGAACACGCCGCCGGACGTGAAGGACCAAAACCTCATCAACCGCGTCAATGTCGGCGTCTACGAGATGGGCTCGACCTTCAAGGCGCTGACCATCGCCATGGCGCTGGATTCGGGAAAGGTGAACCTCAACTCGCATTTCGACGCGAAAAGCGCGTTGACCTTCGGGCGCTTCAAGATTCACGACTATCACGCGCAGAACCGCTCGCTGTCCGTGCCTGAGGTCTTCACCTATTCCTCCAACGTCGGCACGGCCCGCATGGCGCTGGGGCAGGGCGTCGAGAGGCACAAGGCGTTCTTGCGCAAGATGGGCCAGCTCACGCGGCTGCGCACCGAGCTGCCCGAGAGCGCCGAGCCGATCGTGCCGAAGAACTGGGGCGAGCTCAACACCATGACC
>DASPSI010000171.1:0-17025 GCA_035624015.1 Methylocystis sp. | reverse complement strand
GCGAGCAGCGCCGGCAGGCCCAGCGCCAGCGGCGCGGTCTCGACGCCCTTGAGCGCGCCGGCGCCCGCGCGCTTGATCCCAAACCAGTCCGAGCCGCCATACACGTTCGCCTCGCCGAGCTCGACGAAGCGCGGCAGAGTCGCGGCGCCGTTCGACATCGCGAGCCGCCGCACCGTGCCCCCCGTCGCCGCCGCCAGCGGACGCAGCTTCTCGGTGGTCGAGGCGACCTCGCGCAGCTCGCGCGGGTTCTGCGGCCCGACATTGACGAGCGCCTTCAATTCGTCGCTCTCGAAGCGGTAGAGCCCCATCTCCTTGGCCTCGAACGTGGCGCGCGATAGCCCCGGCTCCTTCGCTTGGAGCTTGATCTCCTCGCGCGCGCCGGACGGCGCGATCGCGACTGCCTCGGGCGCCGCGTCCTTGAGGCTCTGGCGCTCGATCGTGATCTCGCGCCCATGCGCGCTCGCGCGCAGCGCCTCCTCCTCGAGGTCCGGCTGCTTCAGCAGCCAGTGCGCGAGGCGGCGCATGAGGTCGACATGCGGGCCGCCGCCGTCGTAGCCGCGCGCCCACAGCCATAGCTGATCCGTCAGCAGCAGAGCGACGCGGCCCTTGCCCTCATGCGAGAGCACCAGCAGCGGGCGGTCGTTCGCGCCAAGGAGCAGCGTGTCGCCTCTTACGACGTCGGCGTCGACCTGGCGGAACCATCGCCCCCACGCGGGCGGGTCCTGGTTCGCGCCCTCCAACCCGCGCGTGACCGGATGTTTTGCGCCATCATGACTGACCTTCGCGCGAAAGGCCTCGTCGTGGATTTCGCCGTTCGGACGCGCCGGCAGCAGGGTTTCGAGCGGCGAGTAATAGAGGCCGTGCACCGTGGCGTAATCGGGCCCGACCATGGCCAGAAAGGCGCCGCCGTTCTCGATATAGTTGACGATATTGTCGAAATAGGCGCTGGGCAGCAGCGTCTGGTTCGAATAGCGGTCGAAGATGATGAGATCGAAATCATTGATCTTCGGGCCGAAGAGATCGGCGGTCGGAAACGCGATCAGCGACAGCTCCGTGGCCGGCACGCCGTCGAGCTTCTCTGGCGGGCGCAGGATCGTGAAATGCACGAGCTCGACATTGGCGTCGGAGCGCAAGAGATTGCGCCAGCTGCGCTCGCCTTGATGCGGCTCGCCCGAGACCAGGAGCACCTTCAAGCGATCGCGCACGCCCTCGACGATCGCGATCGCCTTGTTGTCGACGTCCGTCAGCTCGCCTTCGAGCTTCGGCGTCGCGAGCTCCACGACATTGGGGCCGCCGTGCTCGACGCGCACCGGGATATCGAACTCCTCGCCGACGCGCACGCCGCGCTTGAGGATCGTCGCGCCGTCGCGGCGCGCCTCGATCGTGGCGTAGCCGCCCGCCGCGGGACTATCAACGACTTTCGCGCGAAGAATCTGGTCCTTGCCGACGACGCCGAAGCGCGGCGCCTCGACGAGCTCGATGCGCCGGTCGCGCTCGCCCTCCTTGCCTGTGATCAGGGCGTGCAGGGGCGCCTTGAAGCCGAGCGATTCGGGCCTTGCGGGAATGTCGTGGACGAGCCCGTCGGTGACCAGGATCGCGCCGCCGACGCGGTCCGGCGGCGTGTCTTTCAGCGCCTGCTCCAGCGCGGAAAACAGCAGCGTGCCGTCATTGCTCGCGCCGACGGAGACGAAGCGCGGCTCGATGCTGTCATGCGCAGCGAAAAGATCTTGAAGCGCCTTTTGCGCGGCGTCGACTTGGCGCATGCGCTCCCCGAGCGTCTGGCTCTCGCTCCGGTCGAGCACGACGGCGACGACGCTTTTCTGAGGCTCGCGCTTTTCGTTGAGCAGCGCGGGGCCCGTCAGCGCGGCGAAGATGAGCGAAAGGGCGAGCAGGCGCCATCCCGCGCCCCTCTGGCCCATGTAGATTGCGAAGCCGCAGACGGTGAGTGCGAGCAGCGCGAGCGCGATCAGCGCGAGCCAAGGGAGGAGGGGCGTGAAGGCGAGGGTCAGTCCGGTCATGCGAGCCTCGCGAACAGCGTTCGTTGTCGTCGCGGCGCCCTCATCCGACCTCGCTGCGCGAGGCCACCTTCTCCCGCAAGCGGGAGAAGGAGTCGCGCATCCCTTCTCCCACCAAGTGGGAGAAGGGGGCCCGCCGAAGGCGGGTCGGATGAGGGCGCTCCATTCAACCCCAACCTAAATCCACATTCCATCACTGCCCCAACCTCTGCAGCAGGTCGCGCACATGCACCTGGTCGGATTTATAATTGCCGGTCAGGGTGTACATCACGAGATTGACTCCGCCGCGCAGCGCCATCTCGCGCTGGCGCGCGCCGCCGGGCGTCAGCGGGCGCATCGGACGCCCGTCCTTGTCCTCGGCCCAGGCGCTCGCGAGATCGTTGGACGTTACGACCACAGGCGAAACATTGTCCGTCGCACGAACGGGGCGCGGCGCGCCGCCGGCGTCGTCGTCCTTGGGCAGCGCTTCGACGTAAGTGTCGCCGTTGGCGTAGCGCCCGACGAAGCCGTCGATGAGATAGAAGGTCTTAGTGATCACGTGATCGCGCGGCGCAACCTCGAGCTCGGGGATGTCCAATCCCTTGGCGCAGTCGCGCAGCCATAGCGCTTCCGGCGTCGGCTGCGCGTTGGCGCGCGCGGTCAGCGCGTCGCGGGTGTCGAAGACGATGAGCCCGCCCTGCTTCATATAAGCGGCGACGCGCGCCTTCGTCTTGGAGTCCGGCTGCGCCGCCGCGGCGCTGATCGGCCAATAGAGCAGGGGATAGAGCGCGAGCTGGTCGCGCGAGAGATCGAGTCCGATCGGCTCGCCGGGCGAGAAGGAGGTGCGCCGATCGAGCACGCGCGACAGCGCTTGCAGGCCGGCGCGGCTCGTCTCGTCGATGAGCGCATCGCCGGTGAGCACATAGGCGAGCCTCGTCCTTAGCGCCGCCTCGCGCTCGCGCTGGCTTAAATCCGTGGACCGCGGTTCGGCGCGCGCCGCCGGCGCCCCGTGCGCGAGCGCAAGCGCGCAGAGAAGGCTTAACGCCGCGCCTTGCGCAGGCCGCAGACGTCCCGACAGGAACATCAGCGCCAGCCAATCGACGATGAGCCCGACGAAGATCAACGTCAGCAGCAGCGGGCGCAGGTCCAGCGCCGAACGCGCGGCGACGAGCCCGTGCGTCGCGAGGCGCAGGGCGGAAAAATCGAGCGCGCGCAGCTCCTCATTGGCGCCGACCGGCTGCAACGCGGTCTCGGCGCCCGCCGGGCCGTAATATCCCGGCGGATGCTCGGCGTCGGGCGGACCCTTGAAGTCGGCCCCGATCGGCTTGGCGGCGGCGGGCGGGGTCCCGAGCGCGCCGAAGCCGTCGAGCGTGCGCAGCGGCGCGAGCGCGCCGGAGTCGACCGCCGCCCTGGCCGGCTCGGCGGCGCTTTCGCCGGCGAGCAGGACGAGGCGCTGCAGCATCTCGACGAACAGCCCCGAGATCGGCAGGTTGGACCACACTGCGTCGGCGCCGACGTGAAAGAGCACGATGGTTCCTTGGCCGCGCTTCTCGAAGGTGACGAGCGGCGTGCCGTCGGCGAGGCGCGCCCATGTCTTGTCGTTGAGCCCAGGATCTGGCTCGGCCAGGATCTGCCGCGACACCGTGACTTCCGCGGGCGCGGCGAGTCCAAAGAATGGGCTTTGCTCCTCGAAGGCGCCGAGATGCTTCGGCGTCTCCCACGACATCGCGCCGCCGAGCACGCGCGTGTTGCGGCGCAGCCGCACGGGCAGCAGCTCGTCCGGCTCGTTGGCGAGCCTTGAGCCCGCAAAGCGCAGCAGCACGCCGCCTTCTTCCACGAAGCGCGAGACGGCGTCGAAGGCCTCGCCCGGCGCGACATTGGCGTCGGCGAGCGCCAGGACGTTGGGGCGATCGGCGAGCGCAGCTAGCGCCGGGTCCGCATCGCGCGAATCGATCTTGATGAGCTGCGTGAACGGCGCCAGCGCTTTTTCGAGATAGTAGCGCGGGGAGAGCAGGGGTTGCGTGGGATCGCCCGCGCCGGCCACGATGGCGACGCGCCGCACGCGCGCGCGCGCGTCGAGCAGCGCCACGGCCCCGGCGGAATTCTCGTTGGCGATGCGCAGCTGAGAGACTTCGTTGCGCAATTCGACCGGCAGCTCGAAGCGCGCCTTGGCGCGATCTGCGCCTGCGAATGAGAAGCGCGCATGGGCGATCGCGCGCCCCTTGGCGTCAAGCGCCTCCAGCACGCCGCCGTCGCTTTCGCCCGAATGCAGCGCGGTCGCTTCAAGCGCGCGCGCATCGTTCTTCGGCCCCTGCAACGCCAGCGTCGCGCGCGCGCTCATCAAGATGTCGACTTGCGCGCCTTGCCCTTTGGCTTCCTCCAGCGTGTTCGCGAAATCCTCGCCGCCGCCCTGTTCCAGCCCGTCGGCGATCCAGACGAGCCGCGCGCCCCTATGCTCCTTCGCGAAGCTCGCGACTTGCGACGCCGCGCTCGCGCGAGCGGGCAGCCAGGGCTTGGGCCGGGCGGCGCGCAAGGCCTCGCGCGCCTCGACGCCGATTACGGGCGGCGTCGCGCCTTGCGACGCGAGCAGGAGCGCCGCGGGCGCGTTGACGCGCGACGCTTCGTCCAGCAGCTCTTGGGCGGCCTCGACGCGCGCGTCCCATTCAGGCGCCGCGGCCCAGCCGTCGTCGAGGATGAGCAGCAACGGACCCGAGCCCTGAAGCGGGGCCGCCCAGTTCCAGACCGGCCCCGCCATGGCGAGGGCCGCCGCGCCGGCCAGCGCTAGCCGCAGCAGCAACAGGGCCAATGGCGTCTTCGAGCGCGTGCGCTCCTGCGGCGCGAGGTCGCGCAAGAGCCGCACGGGCGGAAACACGATCTCCCGCGGCGCTGGCGGCGTGACCCGCAGCAGCCAGTAGATCGCCGGCAGGGCCAGAAGCCCGAGAAGCGCGAGCGGCGCGGCGAAGCTCAACCCCATGACGCCTCCTCAAGCCCCATGAGCAGGGCCAGCGCCGCCTCCGCCGCCGGGCGGTCGGTGTGATGCTGCAGGAACAGAAAGCCCGCCTTCTTCGCCGCCGCGCGCATGGCTTCGCGATGCTCGTCGAGGCGCAGGGCGTAGGCGCGTTGCAGGCTCGCGGCCTCGCCGGCATGAAACGGCGTGCCGCCATCGGGATCGCGAAACAGCGTCTCGCCGGCGAAGGGAAACGCCTCTTCGGCCGGATCGAGCACCATGAGCAGCGCGCCATGCGCGCCCAAGGCCGCATAGTCTTGCAGCCGCGCTTCGAGCGCTTCGACGTCGCAAAGAAAATCCGAGATCAGCACAAGCTTCGCGCGCGACGGGAGCGCTGCGGACGGCGGAATGTTTCGCAGGCGGGAGTCGGGGCGTTGCGCCTCGAGAATCTCAGCGAGCCGCTCGATGATGTTGCGCGCGCAGAGCGCAGGCGAGGCGCCAAGCGCGCCGACGCGCTCGCCGCAGCGCACGAGCGCATCCGCCAACGCCAGCCCCAGCACGGCGGCGCGGTCGATCTTGTAGTCGACCGCAGCTGCGGATTTGAACGCCATCGACGGCGAAAGGTCGATCCAGACGAAAAAATTCTGCGCCGCCTCCCACTCGCGCTCACGCACGTAGAGCTGGTCGCCGCGCGCCGATCGCCGCCAGTCGATGCGCTGCGCGGCCTCCCCCGCGGCGAAGGGGCGGTATTGCCAAAAGGTCTCGCCGACGCCGGCCCGCCTGCGCCCGTGCACGCCATGGATAAGGCTCGCCGCCACTTCCCGCGCCTTGGCCAAAAGCCGCGGCAAACGGCTCGCGACATCCGCGACCGCCGGATCGCGCAGGCCCTCGACGGGCCCCTTCAGCGGATCGAACCAATGCGTTTGCGTAATCGTCATTTACCCCAATCTCTCGACGAGCTTCTTGATCACGGCCTCGATCGAGGTTTCGCGCCTCGCCGCGAAGGTCAGCGCCATCCGGTGGCGCAGCGCCGGACCGGCCAGCGCCGCCACGTCGTCGAGCGAGGGCGAGAGCCGCCCGTTGACGAGCGCGCGCGCCCTCGTCGCGAGCATGAGCGCCTGCGCCGCACGCGGCCCCGGGCCCCAGGAGACGAGCGGCGCGATCTTGGGGTCGCCGCCCTCGGGCCGCGCGGCGCGCACGAGATCGAGAATGGCGTCGAGAATCTTCTCGCCGACCGGCAGCCGCCGCACGAGGCGCTGCACGGCGAGGAGCTCGTCGGCGCCGAGCGCCTGCGATGGTCTCGATTGCGTGTCGCCGGTGGTCTCGAGCAGCATGCGCCGCTCGCTTAAGCGGTCGGGATAGCTCACGTCGATCTGGAGCAGAAAACGGTCGAGCTGCGCCTCGGGAAGCGGATAGGCGCCTTCCTGCTCCAGCGGATTTTGCGTGGCGAGCACATGGAAGGGCGAAGGCAGGTCATGCGCCTTGCCGGCGATGCTGACGTGATGCTCCTGCATCGCCTGCAAGAGCGCCGACTGCGTGCGCGGCGACGCGCGGTTGATCTCATCAGCCATCAGCAGTTGCGCGAAGACCGGGCCCTTGATGAAGCGGAAGGCGCGGGTCTTGTCGGCGGCCTCCTCCAGCACTTCGGAGCCGAGGATGTCGGCGGGCAGAAGGTCCGGCGTGAACTGCACGCGCTTCACGTCGAGCCCTAGGACCCTGCCGAGCGTCTCGACGAGCTTGGTCTTGGCCAATCCCGGCACGCCAATGAGGAGGCCATGGCCGCCGGCGAGCAGGGTGACGAGCGCCTGCTCGACGACGTCCTCCTGGCCGAAGATGACGCCAGCGACCGCGGCGCGGGCGCGATGGATTTCGTCGAGCGCGCGCTCGGCGCTGGCGGCGACGGCGGCGTCGAGGAGAATCGCGGAGGTTTCTGTCATGGCGTCTTCGAGGTTGGAGCTTTTAGCCGGTTGAGATAGAGGCGCCGCGAGGCGGCGCCAAGAGGCGCGGGAAGCGGGGCGCATCGCACTTTTCTGACCAAAGGCGTAGGAATTATGGCGCAGCGACCGCGAAGGAACAATGTTGCGCCGGCTCTCGTTTAGGAGTGTCCCTCAACGAACAGGAGCGTCCCATGCGTGCTCTGCTTTTCTGCGTCGCCACGGCGTCGCTGGCGCTTCCGACTCTGGCCCTGGCGCAGGCGCCGCCGCAGCCGCCGCCGCAAGACCAGCCTCCCGCCCGCAGCGCCCCCAAGGAGCGCTACTACGGCTCCGTGCGCTGCCAGGAGCTTCGCGAAGCCTGTCTCCATAAATTCGAGCTCGGCGAGCAGGGCGAGGGCAATTGCAAATGGTTCCGCGACAACTGCCGCTGAGCGAAGGATGGGTTCGGCGCGGCTCCGCCGAGGCGCGATGTAGAAGAAGCTTGGGACGCGTCAGCCGGCGCATAGGAAAACGGCAATTCTTCGTGTCCTTCGAGTCTTCCTGGTAAAAGATCACCACGAAGTCGCAAAGGACACGAAGAAGGCGTCGAAAGAATTCGTCGGATCGAAACCTGGGGCCGCCGCAGGGAATGCATCAACTGTTTCCGAACGAGGCCTTAACTCTACTGAATCACAAGTCGAGCCCGACGAATAAGCCCCCGTCATTGCGAGCGAAGCGAAGCAATCCAGGAGTCGAGGGCGCAACGGGAAGCTTTGCCTCGCGGACGCGCGAACGTCCCGCGACTCGCGCAGATGCGGCCCCTGGATTGCTTCGCTTCGCTCGCAATGACGCTTCCATCCTTTTCAGGTCTTTTGACGCGGTAGGATTAACTAATCGGCGTCGCCAACGCCTCTCGCACGCGTTCCGGATCGCGGTCGATGACCGCGAGATAGCTCTTCGCGGCCCGGTCCGGCTCGCGGCGTCCGTACTCCCAGTTGCGCACGGCGTCGACGTCGAGCCTGGAGGCTCGCGGTCCGCTCCCCTCAATACCGATAATGCTCCGGCTTGAACGGCCCGTTGGCCGGCAGGTTCAAATAGGCCGCCTGCTGATCGGTCATCTTGGTCAGCTTCACGCCGATCTTGCCGAGATGGAGCGAGGCCACCTTCTCGTCGAGATGCTTCGGCAGCGTGTAAACCTCGTTCTTATATCGCCCCTGCTTCGTCCACAGCTCGATCTGCGCCAGCGTCTGATTGGTGAAGGACGCCGACATCACGAAGGACGGATGGCCCGTGGCGTTGCCGAGGTTCACGAGGCGCCCTTCCGAGAGCAGGATGATGCGCTTGCCGTCAGCGAACTCGATCTCGTCCACCTGCGGCTTCACATTGTGCCACTTGAGATTCTTGAGCGCCGCGACCTGAATCTCACTGTCGAAATGGCCGATGTTGCAAACGATGGCGCGGTCCTTCATCGCCCGCATGTGCTCGAGCGTGATGACATCCACATTTCCCGTCGCGGTAACGAAAATGTCGGCGCGCGTCGCCGCGTCCTCCATCGTCGTGACCTCGTAGCCCTCCATCGCGGCCTGAAGCGCGCAGATCGGGTCGATCTCGGAGACCAGAACGCGGCAGCCGGCGTTGCGCAGGCTCGCCGCCGAGCCCTTGCCCACGTCGCCGAAGCCCGCGACCATCGCCACCTTGCCGGCCATCATGACATCGGTGCCGCGGCGGATGCCGTCGACGAGCGACTCGCGGCAGCCGTACAGGTTGTCGAACTTCGACTTCGTGACCGAGTCGTTGACGTTGATCGCCGGGAAGAGGAGCTTCCCCTCCTTCTGCATGATATAGAGGCGATGCACGCCGGTCGTGGTCTCCTCCGTCACCCCCTTGATCGCCTCGGCGATGCGCTTGTACCAGCCCGGATTCGACTTCAGGCGCTTCTTGATCGCCGCGAAGAGGACGGACTCCTCTTCGTTCGTCGCCTTGTCGAGAAAGGCCGTGTCGCCCCCCTCGGCGCGGAGCCCCAGATGGATGAGCAGCGTGGCGTCGCCGCCGTCGTCCAGGATCATGTTCGGCGTGCCGCCGTCGGCCCATTCGAAGATGCGGTGCGTGTAGTCCCAATAATCCTCGAGGCTCTCGCCCTTCTTTGCGAACACAGGCGTGCCGGAGGCGGCGATGGCCGCGGCGGCATGGTCCTGCGTCGAATAGATGTTGCAGGAGGCCCAGCGCACCTCGGCGCCGAGCGCCTGCAGCGTCTGGATCAGCACGGCGGTCTGGATCGTCATGTGCAGGGAGCCCGCAATGCGCGCGCCCTTCAAGGGCTGCGTCGGGCCGTACTCGGCGCGCGTCGCCATCAGCCCTGGCATTTCCGTCTCGGCGATGGCGATCTCTTTGCGGCCCCAGTCGGCGAGGCCCACGTCGGTCACGGCGTAATCGTTGAAATGCTTGCTCATTGCGGTCCCTCGCTCGTGGTCGACTCTCGGCGGACGGCGGGCCGTCCTCGCGCCGCCCCTACCACGCGATAAACATATGTGCAAGTCTTTATATACTCTTAGCCTGTCGTCGAGGACGCAGCCGGATCCATGGGCGCGTGCGGGGCGGGCGCGGGCCGGGCGTCTTTGGCGCGATAATAGTGGAGGCGGGCGCGGCTGGCCTCGACGCGCAGCCAAAGGCTCGTGACGAAGCCGACGAAATGCCCCATCAACAGATTGAAGTTCGTGAGCAGGACGAAGACGTCGAGCGCGCGGATGATCTTGTTCGGGTCGGTGATGGCGATGCCGGGCGGCTGCGACACGGTCTTGGCGATGAGCAGCGCGATGCTCAGGCCCACGCCGATGAAGGCGATCACGAGGCCGACGAGCGAAAGCCCGAGGCCTAGCGTCAGCCGCCAGAAGCCGCGCCCGCCGGCCCCGCCGAGATAACGATCTGGATGCAGAGCGACGCTTTTGGCGAAACGGGTGTCGATGAAGCCGAGCGCGCAGGTGACGCAGAGAACGCCGAGCGAAACGCCGCCCCAATACATGGCGTCGCCATAGCCGAGCGAAAGCGAGCTCAGCATGCGGCCCGAGGTCACGAACTGCAGCAGCAGCGCGCAGGCGAAGGCCAGCACGAACTGCAGCCAGAACTGCGTCCAGCCGAGGATATTCAGCCGGCGCGCGAGGTTTTCGGCGATTTTTGCGCCAAGGGCTTCGGGGGCGGGGGGAAGCGGCGGCGCCGGCGCGGCTTCGGCCAAGGGTCCGACCGGCAGCATGCGGCGCAAGAAGCCCGGGCTCGTGAGGCCGTTGGCGAGAACGAGCAGAAGGTGAAGGATGACGAGGCCGGCGAAGGCGTAGGCGGCATATTCGTGCGCGAGCGCCATTTGCTGCGCCAGGGTATCGTCGGCTTCGGCCCAGATCGGCAAGGGCAGGCCCCAAAGCTCGACGGGCGTCGCGCTAAAGGTCTCGCGCAAGTATCCGCTCGCGAGCAGAACGAGCAGGCAAAGGTAGAGAAGCCCGTTGACGGCGCCGCCGACGAGCCGACGCCAGGACGAGAGCGCCTCGGGGTAGGCTGGAGCGCCGAAGACGAGGCGGAGCAGCAGCGTGAGACCCAGAAGGATCGCCGTCGAGAGTCCGAGCGACACATGCAGCGACGCGAGCCGCTCGTGCGTTTCGGTGGTGGTGGGCGAGTAGCGCAGCCACAGGCCGAGGCCGAGCAGCGCGAGGCTCGCCAGGGCGAGCAGCCAGTGGAAAAGGATGAAGATCAGCGTGTAACGCGTTGCACGAGACAGCATGTTCCACCTACAAGAAATTTTGAGACGCCACCAGCCCGATGGCGCCTTCTATTTTGGGCGCGGCGACGAGCCGCGTCCAGAGGCCGGCGGCGCGGCGCGAAGGCGATTGACCTCTTCCTCACAAATGGGTATCTCTTCAGTTATGGCGACACGCTCCAACCCAAGAGTTATGGCGACACGCTCCAACCCAAGGCGGGGAATCGGCTCCACGACAAGCTCCTTGCTCGTGGCCTATATGCTCGTCCTGCAGGGAGTCATGGTCGCCCTGTCGGGAGCAGGCGCCGTTGCGGCGCCTCTGTCCGAGAGTGGCGTCCTGTGCGCGACCCAAGGCATAGCCGAGGCGTCGAAGGACGCCGGCGCGCCCCTCCAAACGCACAGCCATAAAGACATTTGCTGCGTCATGCACTGCTCGGGCGCCGCCGCGCCGCCGCCTTCGACCGCGGCGCTGGCCCCCCCGAGCGCGGTTCTGCACGAGTCTTTGCGTCCCGCCGGCGCGGTCGCGGAGCGTTCGCCGCGGCTGCTGTTGCCCGTCGGCTCGCGCGCGCCCCCTTTAGTCCTCGTCTGATCGCGGCGGCCTTCGCCGCGCCGCTCGACGCCCTTCGCTCGTCGAATTCTCGAGCTTCGGGCGTCCCCTCTCCCGAAACTATCGTCGTGTCCAAGCTTCGCCGCGTGAGGGCGAAATCATAAGGGTTCCGGCGTTCTCCACCAAAGTGGAAGGGCCGGCTTATCGAGCAGGGACGCGTTAGCCCGCATCCAGGGCCGAAGTTTCAACCGAATCGACGATGACCCATGGACTCCGTCACGCTTACCCTGCCGTTGCGCGGTCGCGCCGGCTGCGCCACGCCGGCTCGCCGGGGCCGGCCCCCGAAGACGCCGCGCCCCGCGCCCGAGCTTGAAGCCGCCCCGCCCGCCGCGCCGCATATGGTCGAGGTCGTCGAAAGCTATTTCGACGCCGACGGCCGTCCGATCAAGCGCAAGAGCCTAGGCGCCGCCAAGGTCGCGCGCAGCTACGACGCGCGCGGCAATCAGGTCGAGGAGGCCTATTTCAACGCCGACGGTTCGCCGGTAGGGCGCAAGGGCCTCGGCGCCGCGCGGATCCACTGGCGTTACGACAGCTGCGGCAACAAGGTCGAAGCCGAGCTGTTCGGGCCGGACGGCGCCCTGCTTTCCAAGGAAGCCGCGATCCTCGTCGAGAGGGTCTGATTTGCCGCCCGCGGCCCCCGCCGCGGGTTCTCCTTAGCCGACTGCCTCCCCTCCTTCCCCGCGAACGCCCGTTCGCGGGGCTTTTTTGCGCGCGCTCCGCAAGGCGTTCGCATATTGTTCTTGCGCGCGGGGAAGCGTTTGGCTAAGCTCGCCCTGTTGGCGTCGCGAACCGTTTTGGAGCCGGTCATGGTGGTCAGGGTGTCGACAGTCGCATTCGAGGGCATCGAGGCCAAGCCTGTCGACGTGCAGGTGCATCTCTCCGGCGGCGCCGTGGCGTTCGGGATCGTCGGCTTAGCTGACAAGGCCGTCGGCGAGTCGCGGGATCGCGTGCGGGCCGCGCTCAACGCCTCGGGCCTCGCGCTGCCGGCGCGGCGCATCACCGTCAATCTCGCTCCCGCCGACATGCCCAAGGAGGGCGCCCATTACGACCTGCCGGTCGCGCTCGGCGTGATGGCGGCGATCGGGGCCATTCCCTCGGATGCGCTCGACGGCTTCACCGTGCTGGGCGAGCTCGCGCTCGACGGCTCGCTGACGCCGGTCGCTGGCGTCCTGCCCGCGGCGGTCGCGGCCAACGCGCGCGGCCAGGGGCTCATCTGCCCCGCCGAATGCGGGCCGGAAGCGGCTTGGGCGTCGCAGGACATGGAGGTCGTCGCGCCGCGCTCGCTGATCCAGCTCGTGAACCACCTCAAGGGGACGCAAGTGCTGGCGCGCCCGCGCCCGGCTGTGCGCAAGGGCGCGCAGGAGCTGCCCGACCTCATCGACGTGAAAGGGCAGGAGAGCGCCAAGCGCGCGCTGGAGATCGCGGCGGCCGGCGGCCACAACCTGCTCATGAACGGGCCGCCCGGCGCCGGGAAGTCGATGCTGGCGGCGCGGCTGCCTTCGATCCTGCCGCCGCTCGAGCCGCGCGAGCTTTTGGAAGTGTCGATGATCCATTCGGTCGCTGGCGAGATTGCAGGGGGCGAGCTCACCGACAGGCGTCCGTTCCGCGCTCCGCATCATTCGGCCTCGATGCCCGCGCTGGTCGGCGGCGGGCCGCATGCGAAGCCGGGCGAGATCTCGCTCGCGCACAACGGCGTCTTGTTTCTCGACGAGCTGCCGGAGTTTTCGCCGCAGGCGCTCGACGCGCTGCGCCAGCCGCTGGAGACGGGCGAGGTGCTGATCGCCCGCGCCAACCACCGCGCGGTTTATCCCGCGCGGTTTCAGCTCGTCGCCGCGATGAATCCCTGCCGCTGCGGCTACGCCACGAGCCCCGGCTACGCCTGCAAGCGCCAGCCGAACGAGCGCTGCGCCGCGCAGTATCAGGCGCGGCTGTCCGGGCCGCTGCTCGACAGATTCGATCTTCAGCTCGAGGTGCCGGCGATTCTCGCCGCCGATCTCGTGCTGCCGCCGCCGACCGAGAATTCGGCGACGGTCGCGGCGCGCGTCGCCACGGCGCGCGAGGCGCAGCGCCTCCGCTTTGCGGCGCTGGGGCGCCCCGACGTGACCGTGAACGCCGCGGCGCCCGCCAAGCTCATCGAGGCCACGGTCGAGCTCGACGCCGGCGGGACGGCGCTGGTGCGCGAGGCGTCCGAGCGTTTCGCGCTGTCGGCGCGCGGATTTCATCGCGTGCTGAAGCTCGCGCGCACGATTGCGGACCTCGAGGGCGTGGGGGCGGTGTCGCGCCGCCATCTCGCCGAGGCGTTGTCCTATCGCGCGGGCCTCGCGTCGATGCGGCGCGCGGCCTGAGGCGATGGAGAGCTGAAACGATGGAGCTTTCCGCGGCGCAGACGACTCTGATCGCGCTTGTCCTGGGCTCTTTCGCGATGGGCGCCGGCGCGGCGCTGTTCGTTCTGCTCAAGCGGCGGCGCCACGAGGACAACGACGCGGCGACGATAGATGCGCTGCGGGCCGAGAACCGCGAGCTGCGCGCCGCGCTCGACGCGCGCGCGACGAATGAGGCGGCGGCGCGCGGCAAAACGAGGTTTCTCGCCACGGTCAGCCATGAGATCCGCACGCCGCTCAATGGCATCCTCGGTCTGGCGGAGCTCTTGTCGCTCACGAAGCTCGAAGCCGAGCAGGCGAGCTATGTCGAGGCCATCGGCGACTGCGCGCGCTCGCTCGGCCGGCTCATCGAGGACATCCTGGATTTCTCCAAGATCGAAGCCGGCAAGCTCGAATTGCGGCGGGAGGAATTCGCGCTGACTGCGCTCGTCGAGAGCGTCGCCGAGCTGCTCGCGCCGCGCGCCCATGCGAAGTCGCTGGAGATCGCGAGCTTCGTCTCGGCCAAGGCTCCCGCCCGGCTCGTCGGCGATGAAGCGCGACTGCGTCAGGTTCTCATCAATCTCGTCGGCAATGCGGTCAACTTCACCGAGAAAGGCGGCGTCGGCCTGAGCGTCGAGACGATTTCACCCGGCGTGCTGCGCTTTGCGGTTGAGGACACCGGGCCGGGCGTGCCGGGCGCGGCGCAAAAGCTCATTTTCGAGGAATTCGAGCAGGGCGACGGCGCGACGACGCGCCGGGAGGGCGGAACCGGCCTCGGCCTCGCGATCTCACGCCGGCTGATCGAACGCATGGGCGGCGCGCTGGAGCTCGCTTCTTCCTCGCCGGCAGGCTCCACTTTCGCCTTCACGCTGCCGATCCTCGGCGCCAAGGAGATTGATCCGGCGCCGCGGCTCGAGGGCGAGACGGCGCTGATCGTGGCGGCCTCGCGCTTCGAGGGCTCCTATCTCGCCCGCTATCTGCGCGAGGCCGGCGCCGCCGCCAAGGTCGCCGGAAAGGACGAGGCGCTCGCGCTTCTCGCGCGCGACGGCGCGCGGTCATTCAGCCTCGTCTTCGTGGACTGCGGCCTCGGCGAGGCCGCCGTCCACGCCGTCGCGCAAGCGGCGCCCGCCGCCGGCGGGACGCGGCTGTTTCTGATGTTCTCGCCGCTCGAGCGGCATGCTTTCGGCGAGGCGGCGCTGCCGAAATTCGACGGCTGGCTCGTGAAGCCCATTCGCGCCGCGACGCTCCTGGAGCGGCTCGCGCCCGCAAAGCCTAGGGTCTCGCCTGTCGCGCCGGCGGAGCAAGAGGCGCGGCTTTCCGGTCTCAGCGCGCTCATCGCCGAGGACAATGACATCAACGCCCTCATCGCGACGCGGAGCCTTGCGGCGCTGGGCGCCGAGCCGATCCGGGCGGAAGACGGCGCGCGTGCGGTCGAGCTCGCGGTTGCGGCTATCGCGGGCGAGCGGCGCCGCTTCGACGTGATTCTGATGGACTTGTTCATGCCGCGCCTCGACGGGCTGGAGGCCGCGCGAAAAATTCGCGCCGCGGAGAAGGAGGCCCAGGCGCGGCGCACGCCGATCCTGGTCCTCACCGCGAGCGCATTGGAGGAGGATGCGCGCGCAGCCGCCGAGGCCGGCGCCGACGCCGTGCTCACGAAGCCGGTCGAGCTCGACGCGCTCGCGGAAATGATTCTCTCGCTGCGGACGAAGGCGCAGCTATCGGCAGAGACCAGCGCGAGCAACGGCTTCGCGTTCCGTCACAAAACTTTTGTCCGCGAGTGATCTATCCGTCGCGAACCCGGCTTTAAGAAGCCGCTCCCGTTCGGAGGCAATCTGATCCATGTTGGCGGCAAGCTTGGACGCGGGACGCCAGATCGTCGCCGGCGCCTTTCCGGCTTTGAAGCTCCAAGACGACAACGCAGCACTGAAGGGCGCCATCGCGCGCGCGGGCTCGCTGGAGGTTCGTCTCGCCAAGACGAAGAGAGAGATTCGCAAGGCGCAACGCCTGCGCTTCAAGGTGTTCTTCAAGGAGGGCGGCGCGCAAGCCGACGCCAAGACGGCGCTGACCCGTCGCGACGCCGACCGTTTCGACAGGCATTGCGACCATCTGATCGTCATCGATCACGCCGCGCGCAATCGCTTCGGCAAGATCAAGCCGAGGGTCGTCGGCGCCTATCGCCTGCTGCGCAGCGACATCGCCTTCTCGAAATGCGGATTCTATTCCGCGGACGAGTACAATATTTCGGAGCTCCTCCTGCGCCACCCCAGCGAGCGCTTCCTGGAGCTCGGGCGCTCCTGCGTGCTCGCTGACTATCGCGGCAAGCGCACGATCGATCTTTTGTGGAGGGGCCTGCTTGCTTATATCCGCCACCATGACATCGACGCGCTCATCGGCTGCGCGAGCTTCGAGGGCGCAAACCCTTTGAAGCACGCTGCGCCGCTGAGCTATCTCGCGCATTTTGCCCGGGCCGAGGGCGAGTGGCGCGTGCGCGCGCGCGACGAACGCCATGTCCCGATGGAGATGCTTTCGCGCGAGGCCCTGGATCAGAAGCGGGCGCTCGCGGCGCTGCCGCCGCTGATCAAGGGCTATCTGCGCGTGGGGGCGAAGTTCGGCGACGGCGCGGTCGTCGACCGCAAGTTCAATACGGTCGACGTTTTCGTCGTAATGCCCGTGAGGCTCATCGACACCCGCTATCTCGAGCATTTCGCCGCCTTGAAGACCATCCCGCAAGCGGCGTGACCCAAAGCTTGAGCCAGTCAGGAATCGTTCAGGAAACCGGTGCTAGCCTCCCCCTGTCAATTCGGTTGCTCGCAAAGGGAGGACCTGAGAATGAAGACCACCACCAAGATATTATTCGCGGCCGCGGTCGCGCTGGCCGGCGTCACCTCGGCCCAGGCCATGCCCGCCGCGCAGGGCGATGAAGCCGTCGCCACCGCGTCCTCCGTCGAGAGCGTCGCCTGGGGCTGCGGACCCGGCTGGCACCCGAACCCTTGGGGCCGCTGCGTGCCGAATGGACGCCCCTGGCGTCGCTATTGGCGCCGCCACTGGTGACAGGGTGGTCTCCGAGCCCGGCGAGAGCCGGGCTCGGCGGTTATGCGCGGCGCCCGCCAAGCCGAAGCATCTTTATCGCCTTCGATTTACGAGCGCCACCCAGTTTCAAAGCCGCTCAGCACGGCCCAATCGGCGCGATCGTTCTGAAGTCATGCGGCCAAGACGAGCCGTGGGCGGCCTCTCCGCGAGTCCGGGCCTTTTCACCTCGCGCCGCCGCCGCTAAAAGGGCCGCGAGCAGAGGCGATAGATGAGCGACTCCACAAAAACCAGGATCGAGGCCCGCAGCCCGCGCGGCCTCGTCGACCGCGGCGCCGCCGAGCTTGCCGCCAGCGCCAGGATGCTGGAGACGATCCGCGCCGTCTATGAGCTCTACGGCTTCGAGGCGCTGGAGACGCCGGCGATCGAATATGC
>DASPSI010000166.1:0-16149 GCA_035624015.1 Methylocystis sp. | reverse complement strand
GCGCACGGCTTGCCAAGACCTCTCCTTCGTTTACGCTGCGACCGCGCGCGGGCGCGGGCAGATGAAGAGCGTGCACATCCCGTCGCAGGCCATGCCCCTCATGGCGCGACGCATCGCCGCCGGCGAGCGTCACGGCGTCATGTACGGCCCGGAGCGCACCGGGCTCGACAACGACGAGGTAGCCAGCTCCGACGCGATCCTGACCTTTCCGGTCAATCCCGCTTACGCCTCGCTCAATCTGGCGCAGTCGGTGCTGCTCACGGGCTATGAGTGGTTTCGCGCCGCGCATGGCGAGCGGTTGCCTTTCGACACGCCCGAGCGCTCGCCGCCGGCGACGCGCGAGATGACGGAAGCCTTCTTTGAATTCCTGGAGGAACAGCTCGACGCGCGCGAGTTTTTTCGTCCAATCACTAAGAAGCCGGTGATGTCGCGGAACCTGCGCAACATCTTTCATCGCATGGCGCTGACCGAGCAGGACGTCCGCACGCTGTGGGGAGTCGTCGTGCGCCTCGTCGAGGGCCCCCGCCGCGAGCCGTTCTCGGTTCGAAAAAAGCGCGCCGAGGAAGAGCGAGAGAGAGAGGCGGCGGCGGAGGCCGAGAGGCGGCGGACGCCGAAAGGCGACCCGCCTGAAGCGCCCGAGTGACGATGAAAAGTTGAGACATCGGAGTTGGAAGCATGGAGAAGCCGCAACGCCACCGCAAGCTCCTCTGGGGAGTAGCAGCCTTGCTCTTGCTCGCGGGCGCCGCGGCGCTTCGCGGCGCCAGCGGCGCGCAAACCGTATCCTTGAGCGAGCAGCAAATTCAAGACCGCTTGAACAGTCGGTTGGACCACGACTTCTCGATCACGGGCGTAGCAGCTCTCGCGGTCAAATCCGTTCGCGCCGAGTCCGCAGAGGTTCACATCCTGCACGACGAGGTGGAGATTGCCGCCAGAGTGGCGGGGAAGCTGCGCAACGACAGGGATTTTTCCTTCACGGTCCATACGATCGGCGCCCCGCGCTATGAGAACGGCGCGTTCTTCTTCGATCCGCAAGAGGCGCAGGTGAAGGATTTCGTGCTGGCCCGCATCGAGGGGGCCGACTCCCGCGACCTTGGCCGGCGGCGGGGCTTGGGCGCGATTGCTCAGCAGCTGATCGAAGAACGCGCCCAGCGTATTGAGGACTGGGCGGCGCCAATCGCGGAAGCCGTGGCGAAGCACGTCTTGGCGCAACGCCCCGTCTATCGGCTCCACGACGACTTCAAGGGCTACGTCGTCAAATCGTCTCTCGAATCGGTCCGGGTCGCGGACGGTCGCGTCGATGTGACGTTCACGATCCTGGGCTTCGGGCTTTCGACGCTCGCGGGCGCGACGTGCCTCGTGTTGGCGTTGGCGCTCGCGGTCGGCTTGCTCGTCTCTCGACCCTCGCGCGCGCCTTGAAGGGGTCGCAGGGGCGGCGCGACGCTGCAGAGGGACCCAAAAGATCCTGCCGTTCAATCATCGCGCCGCCGCTTATACTCGGTCAGCATTTCGAGATTGCGCGACTGCAGCCGGTCCTTGCTCCGGGTCTCCACCAGCCGCTTGACGTATCTGTTCACGGCGGGAGCATACCAGAGGGTGATCTTCAGCGTCGCGCCGGCGCCGCCCGCCGCGGGCGTCAGCGTCTCGGTCGTCTCGATCCTGAAGGCGTCATAGGTGAGGCCGAACCTGAGCGGCACTTCTTCATAGGCCGCAACGACGCTGCGCGTATCGACATTCCATTCCTGATTGGGATTCTTCCGGACGGCGACATGATGCGTTTGCCATTCTGCGCCGACCTCAAGAGGAAGGCGCACGCCCGTGCCCGGGTCGCCGGAATTGCGGCTCCACACCCCGTCGTCAAGCAGGCCCCAGCTGCTGTCGTAAACCAAGAGGCCGGTCGTGGACGTGCTTTGGCCGAAGGGAGTCGAAGAGATCGCGACGCTGAATGTGCCGTCCTTGATCTCGGTGAGCGTGAAAGTCTGGTAGAATTTCGTCTCGCCGGTGATGTCGTCGATCCACTGGTAGGTCCAGCGATCGCCCGGCCTCACGGAAATTTTGTCGACGACCGGCGGGGTCTTCGGAAAATCCCTGTTCTTTTCCCCTTCCGCTTCGGCTCGCCCTGCTGTGACGAGCAGGCACACCGCAGCCATCAAAGCCATGCGCCCGAGGGCGCCCGCGAACCGACCAATCATGAAAATCTCCGCTTCCGATGCTAGGAGCGAACAAAGCCGCGTCCGGGACCATGGCGGATTTCAACCCGATCGACAAGCCCTCCCGCGAATTTGCAACCAGGGCGAGCGGGGTTTGGAGGCGGGTGAGAGCGCGCGTCGAGGAATTTGGGCGGCGCTTCCGCGCACGCGCCCTCGTCTCCCGCAGGCGGCAGAAGGGGGACTCACATCCGCGCCGGCAGGCGATCCTCGTCCGCGAGATTCGAGAAGCGCGTGATCTCGGCCTCGAAGGCGAGCTGCACCGTGCCGGTCGGGCCGTGGCGCTGCTTGCCGATAATCGCCTCGGCGCGGCCGTGCGCCCGCTCCATCTCGGCCATCCAGCTGATGTGCTCTTCCGTGCCTTCGCGCGGCTCGCGGTTCTTGAGATAATATTCCTCGCGGTAGACGAACAGCACCACGTCGGCGTCCTGCTCGATCGAGCCCGACTCGCGCAAGTCCGAGAGCTGCGGGCGCTTGTCGTCGCGCTGCTCGACCTGGCGGGAGAGCTGCGACAGCGCGACAATCGGCACGTTGAGCTCTTTTGCCAGAGCCTTGAGGCCCGTCGTGATCTCGGTGAGCTCCTGCACGCGGTTGTCGGAGCGCGCGCGCGAGCCCGCGAGCAGCTGCAGATAATCCACGACGAGAAGATCTAGGCCCTTCTGCCGTTTCAGCCGCCTTGCGCGCGCGGTGAGCTGCGCGATCGAGATGCCGCCGCTCTGGTCGATGTAGAAAGGAATGCTCTGCATCTCGCGCGCGGCGTCGGTGATGCGGCGGAAATCCTCCTCGTTGATGTCGCCGCGGCGGATCTTGTAGCTCGGCACGCCCGCCTGCTCGGCGATGACGCGCGTCGCGAGCTGCTCGGCGGACATTTCGAGCGAGAAAAAGCCGACAATTCCGCCGTTCACCGTCTTGTGCGCGCCGTCGGGCTCGACCTCGAATTGATAGGCCTTGGCGATGTTGAAGGCGATGTTCGTCGCTAGCGCCGTCTTGCCCATGCCGGGCCGGCCCGCGACGATGATGAGGTCGGACTTTTGCAGGCCGCCCATCTTCTCGTCGAGATCGACGAGGCCCGTCGCCATGCCTGAAAGGCGCCCGTCGCGCTGATAGGCATGCACGGCCATGTCCACGGCGATGGTCAAGGCGTCGGCGAAGCGCTGGAAGCCGCCTTCATAGCGCCCCGTCTCGGCGATGGCGTAGAGCTTGCGTTCCGCCTCCTCTATCTGCTGGCGCGGCGAGGAGTCGATCGGCGAATCATAGGCGAGATTGACCACATCCTCGCCGATCGAGATCAGATCGCGGCGTATCGCGAGATCGTGGATCGTACGGCCATAGTCCTCGGCGTTGATGATCGTCGTCGCATTAGCGGCGAGACGCGCGAGATAGGCCTTCAAAGAGACGCCTTCCGGCAGCTGCATCGACGCGAGCAGGCTGTTCAGCGTGATGACCGAGGCGACGCGGCCGCCTCTGATCTGCTGGCCGCAGGCCTCATAGAGGCGGCGGTGCAGCTCCTCGCAAAAATGCTCAGCTTTTAGAAAATCGGAGACGCGGTCGTAGGCGTCGTTGTTCATGATCAGAGCGCCGAGCAGCGCCTGCTCGGCCTCGATATTGTGCGGCGGCGTACGGATAGGGGCGCTCTGCGGTTCGGCGACCTGGTACAGGCGCCTCGCCGAGGTGGGATCGGGCGGGGACATGTCGACTCTGCGTAAGCGGTGAATCGCCGGCCGTTCTACGCCACGCGCGAGCCGAAAGCGGATCGCGCCAAGTTGGCACGAAGGCCGCGCCTTCGCAAGCGCGTAAAACGCCACGCCGCGTTGCGGCGCCTGCGATGTCCGCGCTATCGGCCTAATTCACATGCGAAATTTTTTTTTGGCGCGCGAGGAGAGAAATGCGTCTTGCCTCGCTGCGAATCGCCGCATCCCAGCGCCTCACTCGGCGTGGAACTTGAACGTCTGGCCGATGTCCTCGCTGCCGCCCGGCGGCGGCGGAGCCTGCACCTGCGCAAGAATCTTCTTCACTTCCTCGCCAAGCCTGGGATTGGTCGCCTTGTCGATGACGACCTTGTCCACCTTGCCTTGCGCATTGACATGGAAGCTCGCGGTGACCTCACCGTCGCCCGCCGGGCTCTTCTCCGGCGTGTGACGCGAGATTTCAGTATAGAGCAGTGCAAGGAACTTGCTCTCGGACAGCGCCGGCAGGGTCGGCTTGACGGCGGGCGCCTCGGGTTTGGGGGCTGGCGACCGCGACTCCGGCTGGACGCCCTGCGCCGCGGGCGCCTGTGCGCGCGCCAGGCAAGTCATGCTGAACAAGGCGATCAAGGCCGACGCGAGAAGCCTCATTGGTTTGTCCCGGTTGTGAAACTTGGTCCCTGGAACAGCTTTCTCACGCTTCCCCATATTCCGTAGGGCCCGAGGAAATTCAGCGTCTGTGAGGTGGCGAAGCCCCCGCCCGGCGGCGGTCCAAGCGGTTGCGTCGCGGCGATCGCGTCACGCAAGAGCGAGACTTGCGCCTCTGAAGCGCCGGGGCAGGAAACGTCGACGAGCGCGCCGTGGTCGGTCACGCGGAAGCGGCACGTGGCCCTTCCTGGCCCGAGATTCGAGACTGCCGGCACGTGCTGATGAATCGCTTGGGCAAGCCGCCCCATATATTCGACGCGCGGCGACGCGGACTGCGCAAACGCGCTGCTCGCGTTGAGCGTGAAGACCATCGAGAGCCAATATCTCCGCATCTGCGCTCCAAACCTGCGTCGACGGATCGTCTATTTAAACGCGCTCGCGCTCCGATGGAGCGCGAGCGAAACAGCGCAAACCGTCCGCTCAGTGGAACTTCGCCGACTGCGAGGTCGAGAATCCGCCTCCCGGCGGCGCTCCAGGGGGCCGGGTCGCATAGATCGCGCTGCGCAGCAATGACATGTGCGAGCCCGAAGACCCGGAGCAGGAAACGCCGGCGATCGAGCCGCCGCCCGTCACGCTGAAGTGGCAGGTGGCCGTCCCCGGGCCGAGGCTCGACACGCTCGGCACATGACGATGGATCGCCGCCGCGAGCAGCCCCATGTAGCTCGAGCGCGACATGCCTGTCGCGCGCCCGCCCTGCACGCCGAGGCGGCGACGCTCGGACGCCTCCTGCGCCTGGCTGGAGGCCGAGGCGTCCTTCTTCTCGGTGCGCTTCTTCTCCTCGACTTCCTGCTGTTGCGGCAGCTGGACGGCGTCGGGCGTCATCAGCTGCGGCGGCGGCAGCGCCAGATCAGTCTGCTCAATTTCTTGCGGCTGCGCTTCCGAGAACTCCGTCGCGGCAGCTTCCTCCGACTCGACCGTGTCGCCTTCCGGCATGAGCTCGACGTTCAAGCCGTTTTCGGGCGAAATCTCCTCGATCTTCGCCGCCATCAGCAGAACCGCGACCGCGACATGGGCGAGCACCACCGCGACCGTCGTCGCCGACGACAGCCAGCGCGGCTTGACCGGCGGATAGCCTCCGGGCGCCGGCGCGAGGCCCGCGGAATACAAGGCGGCCTCCGTCATTTCGGCTTGCCTCCCGCAGGCGCAGGCGCAGGCGCCGGCGCGGGCGAGCCTGCGGCCGGAGCCGCATCGGCTTTGGCGGCGCCTTTGCCGCGCGAATTGGTCATCACCGCAATATGCGTGATGCCGTTCGTCGCCAGCTGGTCCATGACCGCGACGATCTGGCCGTAGACGGCGTCGGTGTCGCCGCGCACGTGCACGACGCGGCTGAAGTCTTCGCCCATCTGCGCCTTGATGCCGGCGAGCAGCGTGTCGCCGGTGACCTCGTCGGGGCCGAGCGAGATCTTGCCGTCCTTGCCGACAGTGACGATGATCGGATCCTTCTGATTGAGCGGCACGGCCGAGCTCGCCTGCGGCAGGTTGACCTTGACGCCCTTGGCGAGCAGCGGCGCCGTGATCATGAAGATGATCAGCAGCACCAGCATGACGTCGACGAGCGGCGTCACATTGATGTCGGCGAGCGGCTGATAGAGGTCGCTGCCGTTCTTCATGCGGTTCGGCATGCCCATTATGCAGCCTCCCGCTTCTGCGACGCTGGCGCAGCGCCGGCGACGAGCCTGAAGGCCTCATCCTCGATGTAATGGGCGACCTGCAGGCCGACGCGCGCGAAGCTCGCGCCGATGCGGTTGTAGGCGACCGCCGCTGGAATGGCCGCCGCGAGGCCGTAGGCGGTCGCGGCGAGCGCCTCGGCGATGCCCGGCGCCACGACTGCGAGGCTCGTGTCCTGCGACTGTGCGATGCTGGCGAAGCTGGTCATGATGCCCCAGACCGTGCCGAAGAGGCCGATGAAGGGCGCGGTGGAGGAGATGATCGCAAGATTGGGCAGGCCGCCCTCTTCCGTCGTCAGAAACTCGCGCGCCGCGCGGCTCATGAATTCGGCGACGCGCTCGCGCTTCTCGCCGATCGTCTCGCCCGGCAGCTCGTGCGCCGCCACCTCGCGACCGGCCGCCGCGATCGGGCCGAGCACGCCGACGTCGCCGCCGGCGCGAGCCTCACGCGCGGCCTTGCCAATCTTGACCACCGAATAGACGCCAAGCAGTATAAGCACCCAAGTATAGATCGAGGCCGCCACGAGCACGATCATGACCGCCTTGGCGACCGGCCCCGCGTTCACGAACATCGCCACCGGCGACAGTGAAGTATATTCCATGAGCTTCCCTCCCCAGGGACTTAAGTTGCATCGCGCCGCTCGACGCTGGCGATAGGCTTTTTTTATTTTTTCTTCTTACCTGGCTTCGCCGAGAAAGCCCGAAGCGGACGACGCAAGATGAGCGTCGCGCGCCTTTCCCATCGTCGTTCTTCGGAAAGACGAGGCTTTTAGACGAGCGCGAGGCAGGGCGGCGCGCGGGCGCCGTTCACAGTGGGGGAGACGAGGCTCTCAGGTTCATGCGAAATGAGCCCGATAACAAACGAGTCGCGCGTGGCGGGATCGCGCTCGACCCGAACGGGCGTCCCCGAGCGCTCCGGCAACACGGCGGCGTTGGCGAGGAGGCAACAGAGCGGGCAGCCGGGCGAGCCTCTATGCTTATGATGTCCGCCCGCCGCGCCAGCGTCAGACGCGAGATGCGCCATCGCCGCGCAATGCGCGCTCTTCGCCACGGCGTGGAGCGACACCCGCTCCGTCGGACCCGCGTCACGCGCGACCGCGGCGCCAATCTGTCCTAAGGCAAGGACGCAGACGAGCACCACCGCAACCAGCGCACGCAAGAGCACGATCTTCGACCCGCAGTGTGACATAAATAACTCTTAACGGATATTTCAGCATTTGACAATGAGCAGGGACTTGAAACGCGCGCCGCAATTGCCTCGGCCGTCGGCTAGGATAACGCTTGGTTAACGGGAATGCGGAACGCGCAGGCGTTTGGCGTTCGCCGAGTTGTACATCTTGCACAATTCGCTTCTCCGCGCCGCTCGCCAGCGACCCGCTCGGATCAAAATTAAGCTCGCCGCGCCTGCACTGCAACGCGATTTGCGCCAAGGCTGCCCCTCTCGACCGGCTGCGCCCCCGCCAAACCGGACCGCCGCCAAACCATTTGACAGCGGCGCTCGGGAGCGCCAGTTTACGAGATATATTGAATTGCAGCGGCCTCAACTTGGCGAGCACGGCATGGGCGGCGACGCGAATTCCGACCAGGGCCCCGATTTCGGCAGAGGCGTCGACGTCTCCGCGGTCGCCGACGGCGCCATGCTGCGCGGCCATGTCGGCGGCGAGAGCGCGCTGCTGATCCGCCGCGGCGACGAGTTCCACTTCATCGGCGCCGAGTGCACGCATTACCATGCGCCACTGAGCGACGGACTCGTGGTCGGCGACACGTTGCGCTGCCCCTGGCACCACGCCCGCTTCGACCTTTCAACCGGACGCGCGCTCTGCGCGCCGGCCTTCGACGCCCTCCCCCTCTGGCGGGCCGAGCGCGTGGGCGAAAGAGTCTACGCGCGCGACAAGCTCGGGCCCGCCGCGCGGCCAAAGCCCGGGGCGGCGGCGCCGAAGGCCATCGTCATCGTCGGCGCCGGCGCAGCGGGCTTCGCCGCCGCGCACACCCTGCGCGAGGAAGGATATGACGGAGCGATCACGCTGATCGGCGCCGATCCCGCGCCGCCCTACGACAGACCCAACCTCTCCAAGGACTATCTCGCAGGCTTAGCGCCCGAGGATTGGCTACCGCTGCGCGGCGACGACTGGTATCGCGAGCAGCGCATCGATTTGCGGCTCGGCTGCGCCGTCAAGAAAATCCGCGTCAACGAGCGCGAGGTCGAGCTCGAGGACGGATCGACGCCGGCCTTCGAACGGCTGCTCCTCGCCACGGGCGCCGAGCCTGTCCGGCTGCCGACGCCGGGAATGGATCAGCCGCATGTGCATTATTTGCGCACGCTCAAGGACAGCCGGGCGATCGTCGCCGCGGCGGAGAAAGCCGAGCGCGCCATCGTCATCGGCGCGAGCTTCATCGGCCTCGAGGTGGCGGCGTCCTTGCGCCAGCGCAAGATCGAGACGCATGTCGTCGCGCCGGAGAGCGCGCCGATGGAGCGCGTCCTCGGCCCCGACCTCGCCAAATTCATCCGCGCGCTGCATGAGGAGCGCGGCGTCGTCTTTCATCTCGGGCGAACGGTCGCCGCGATCGACGCAAAGGGGGCGACGCTCGACGACGGCGCTCGCGTCGATTGCGATCTCGTCGTTGTCGGCGTCGGCGTGCGCCCGGCCCTGTCGCTCGCGCAGGAGTGCGGACTAGCGCTCGACAACGGCGTGCTCGTCGACGAGCGGTTGGAGACCAGCGCGCCGGGGATTTTCGCCGCCGGCGACATCGCGCGCTGGCCGGACAAGATCAGCGGCGAGCGCATCCGCGTCGAGCACTGGGCGCTGGCCGAGCGCCAGGGTCAGACGGCGGCGCGCAACATGCTCGGCGCCAACGAACGCTTTGAGGCCGCGCCTTTCTTCTGGAGCGCGCATTACGGCGTGGTGATCTCCTACGTCGGCCATGCGCAAATTTTCGACCGCACGGAGCTTGCGGGCGATCTCGCGGCGCATGACGCAAGCGTCGCCTTCTATCGCGGCGAACGCAGGCTCGCGGTCGCCACGCTCTTCCGCGACATCGACAGTCTTCGCGCCGAGGCCGCGTTCGAGGAGGCCATCCGCAAGAATTAGCAAGGCTTGATTTGGAGGCAAAAATGAAAGCGACGCCGAATACGAAAGCCTATATCGTCGGCGGCGGAATTGCGGGTCTCGCCGCCGCGGTCTATTTCATCCGCGAGGCCGGGCTGGCGCCGCGAAACATCGTTTTCTTCGAGGAATTGGACGTTCTCGGCGGCTCGCTCGACGCCTCCGGCGACGCGATGCACGGTTATCTCATGCGCGGCGGGCGCATGTTCGAGGAGCACTACGTCTGCACCTACGATCTGCTTTCCGAGATTCCGTCGCTTGACGATCCGGCCATCTCGGCGCGAAACGACATCTTCCACTTCACCTGGAACAACAACTGGCGCGCCAACGCGCGGCTCATCGACGCCGCCGGCGGCATCATCGACTCGTCGAAGATGGGCTTTAACTGGCTCGACCGGCTCGCGCTCTTCAAGCTGCTGTTTCTGAGCAGCGAGAGCTCGCTCGGCGAGAAGCGCATCAACGAGGTTTTTCCGAAGCACTTCTTCTCGTCGAACTTCTGGCTGATGTGGTGCACGATGTTCTCGTTCCAGCCCTGGCACAGCGCGGTGGAAATGCGACGCTATCTGCTGCGCTTCATCCAGCTGTTTCCGCAGGTCGCCGACCTCACCTGCGTCTATCATACGCGCTACAATCAGCTTCATTCGATGATCGTGCCGCTCCAGAACTGGCTGAACGCGAAGGGCGTGACGTGTCGGACCGATACGCGTGTCATCGACATGGACTTGCTCGAGTCCGGGATTGGCTTCCGGGTGACGAGCCTCAAGACGACGCGCAAAGATGGGAGCGATGAGCGTCAGATTGCGCTCGGCGAAAGCGATCTGGTGATCTTCACGAATGGTTCGATGACCGACGCCTCGAAGAACGGGGACAACACGACGCCGGCGCCGCTCTCCCCCACGCCGCTCGGCGGCTCCTGGGCGCTCTGGAAGACGGTCGCCGCCAAGCGCGCGGGCTTCGGCAATCCGGACAAGTTCATCCGCGACGTCGACGGGGCGAAATGGCTGTCGTTCACGGCCACGGTAAGGACGCCGCTGCTGCGCAAGCTCATCGAAGGCATGACGCACATGACCTGGGGCCGCGAGGGTCTCATCACCTTCAGGGATTCAAGCTGGTTCATGACCATGCACCCGCATTTCCGCCCCGTGTATCCTGGCCAGTCGGAGGACGTCGACATCTTCTGGGGCTACGGCCTGCACCCCGACGCCGTAGGCGATTACGTCAAGAACAAGATGTCGGACTGCACGGGCAAGGAGCTGCTGCGCGAGACCTATCTGCAGCTGCATTTCGAGGACCATCTCGACCAGCTCATGGCCCATTCCGAGGCGATCCCCTGCATGATGCCTTACATCACGAGCCAGTTCATGCCGCGCGCGAAGGGCGATCGGCCGGACGTCGTCCCGGCGGGCTCGCAAAATCTCGCATTCGTGGGGCAATATGCGGAGGCGCCGGAAGACGTGGTGTTCACGGTCGAATATTCCGTGCGCACGGCCTATATGGCGGTGAAGGCGCTGCTCGAGCCCAAGGCGAAGATCCCCCCAGTCTATAAAGGACAGCACGACATCGGCGTGCTGCTCGCCGCGGCGCGGGAGTCGCTCACATAAGGCGGCGTCGCCTCGAGAGCGGCGGCGCAGGAGGGGCGCCTTTGGGTGGGCGCCTTTTCGCTGCTGAAGTCGACGCGAGCCGCTCACGCCCCGATCTCGTCGAGCAATTTGGCGATCGCCCCGCGCAGCTCCTCGATCCCTTCGCCTGTGCGCGACGAGGTGAACAAAAGCTCCGGAAACGCCGCCGGGCGCTTGGCCAGCGCCGCCTGCGCGGCGTCCAAAGCCGTCTCGCGCTCCGAGACCTTCAGCTCGTCGCGCTTCGTCAGCACGATCTGATAGGACACGGCGCTGCGGTCCAAGAGATCGAACATTTCTTCGTCGATCTCCTTCACGCCGCGCCGCGCGTCGATCAGCACATAGACGCGCGCCAGCGAAGAACGCCCGCGCAGATAGTCGCGCATGAGCGCGTTCCAGGAGGCGACCTTGGCCTTCTCCACGGCGGCGTAGCCAT
Source organism: Methylocystis sp. (assembly GCA_035624015.1). Lineage (GTDB taxonomy): Bacteria > Pseudomonadota > Alphaproteobacteria > Rhizobiales > Beijerinckiaceae > Methylocystis. Next base: position 4,729 of record DASPSI010000166.1, on the reverse strand, counting down.
AGCCCGGCATGTCGACGAGCCGCAGCCGCGGCGGATCGCCGAGCGTAAAAAAATTCAACTGCTGGGTGCGCCCCGGCGTATGCGAGACGCGCGCAAGCGTCTTGCGGTTCGTCAGCGCGTTGAGCAGCGAGGACTTGCCGACGTTGGAGCGGCCTGCAAAGGCGATCTCCGGCCCCGCGATCGGCGGCAGATCATTCGATTTGGCGCTCGCGAAGATGAAGTCGCAAGGGGCCGCGAAGAGAAGGCGGCCTTGTTCGGTGAAGTCGGGGTCGGTTGCGTTCATGTGAATGGCGAATAGCGAGTGGCGAATGGCGAATGGCGAATAGGGAAGCCCCATTCGCTATTCGCCATTCGCTTCCCCTCAAGCGCGACTAAAGGTCTTGCGCAAATTGTCCCACAGCTCGAACTTCACGCCGGCGCGCGTCATGATGTACCATTGCTGAGTGATCGACAGCAGATTGTTCCAGGTCCAGTAGATCACAAGACCGGAGGCGAAGCCGCCCATCGTGAAGGTGAAGATGATGGGCATCCAGCTGAACATCGTCTTCTGGATCTCGTCCGTCGGCTCGGGATTCATCTTCATCTGCAGCCACATGGTCACGCCCATGAGCAACGGCCACACGCCGAGGTTCAGATAGGGCCCGAGAATCGCCATATGGGTCGGGTCAAAGGGGATGAGGCCGAAGAGATTGAACACATTGGTCGGATCGGGCGCGGAAAGATCCTTGATCCAGCCGAAGAACGGGGCTTGGCGCATCTCGATCGTGACGACGAGAACCTTGTAAAGCGAGAAGAACACGGGGATCTGCAGCAGCATCGGCACGCAGCCGCCGACGGGATTGATCTTCTCCTTCTTGTAAAGCTCCATCTGCTCCATATTGAGCTTGTGCTTGTCGTCGCCGTATTTTTCCTTGAGCTCCTTGAGCTTGGGCTGAATGGCGCGGATCTTCGCCATCGACCTGTAGCTCGCGTTGGCGATCGGAAAGAACGCACCCTTGACGATCACGGTGACCGCAAGGACCGCGAGACCGAAATTGCCGAGGAATTTGTATAGGAAGTCGATCAGCCGGAACATCGGCCGCGTGATGAAGTAGAACCAACCCCAGTCGATCAGATGGTCAAAGCCCTTTATTCCCGGCTTAGCCTTGCATATCTCAATCCCCAAGCTTGCGCAGATGCTCCAAAGCCCCTTGGGCTCCGGCCTCTCCATATAGGCGTCGATGGTCTCGACCTCCTTTGCGCCCGTGAACACATTCAGGTTCGTCGAAACCGTCGCGCCGGGCTCGATCGTTCTGGGCTCGGTCACGGTCTCGGCGAGATAGGTCTTCTCGGCCCCGCCGATCATGGTGTAGCGGGCCTCGATCATGGCCGACTGCTCTGGCGCCGTCACCGCTCCCCAATACTTGTCGGTGAAGCCAACCCAGCCGCCGACGCCTTTGAAAGTCTTGGTGGCGTTCAGCTCACCTTCGATCTTGTCGTATTTGATCTCCTGCGCGCCCAGATCGCCAATGACGCCGACGTAGCCCTCGTGCAGCGCGGCGTAGCCGGAGCTCGGGGGATGGCCGACGCGGGTCACGCGCGAATAAGCGAAGACGGTCAAAGGCTTCGCCGTCGTGTTCTCGATCCGGTCGTCGATCGTGAACATATATTCGTCGTCGACGGAGATCTTGCGAATGAACTTCAAGCCCTCGCCGTTGTCCCAGGTAAGCGTCACGGGCGCGCCGGCCGTGAGCCTGGCGCCGTCTGCGGTCCAGACCGTCTCGGTCGTGGGCAACGCTGGCGCATTCTCGGTCTCAGCCGAGAGATAGCCCCAATCGGCCCAGTAGGGCGACGGACCGCCCTCCGGCGACAGCAGCACGATGATCGGGCTGCTCTTGTCCACGGTCTCGTGGTAGTTCTTGAGCGAGACGTCGTCGATCTTCGCGCCTTTGAGCGCGACCGAGCCCTTGAGCGAGCGCGTGTCGATCTCGATCCGCGGGCTCTCCGCAAGCGCTGCGGAGCGCGGCTTGACCTGAGCGGCCGCGGGCGCGGCCGCCGTCGCGGCGGGCTTCTCCGGCGCCCCGAGCTTGGGGAGCTTCCCTTCCCGCTTCTGCTGCTCGAACTGGGCCTGCTGCCGGTTCATGAGCGGGCGAAAGACGAAGAAATCCCACACCGCGATGAACGCCAGGGACAGCACGGCGGCAATGATCATGTTCTTGGTGTGCGGCGTCATGGCGCGGGCGTCCCGTTCTCTCGTTTCGGCGCGCTTGGCGCTGCGCCTCTGCGACCGATGCGGGCCAGCCCCTCGGTCATTTGCGTCAGTAGCTCGTTGAACGGCGCCGTCAGCGCGGCCCGGCGCGCGACGAAAACGTAGTCGCAGCCGTCCGCGCCGGCAAGGGCGCCGCCCAGGCGCCACGCCTCGCGCAGCCGGCGCCGGATGCGGTTGCGGCCCACCGCCCCGGCAGTCTTCTTGGTGACGGTGACGCCGAAGCGGGGCTCGCCCGCGCCGTCCTCGCGTCTCGCCATCTGAATCTTGAAGGCCGGCAACGACCGCGAAATCCCGCTGGACGCCGCGCGCAGGAACTCGGCGCGTCGCCGCAGGCGTTTTGGCGCGGCCTTGGAGCAGCCGTCTTGATCTTGGGCGCCGGTCGCCATGGTGCTTCTTGAAGCCTCCCGTCGCCGGGAGGGTCAGAGCCGCAACGGCGGCGTCACGCCGAAAGGCGCTTGCGGCCGCGGGCGCGGCGCGCGGCGATGACCTTGCGGCCGCCAACCGTCGCCATGCGGGCGCGGAATCCGTGGCGGCGCTTGCGAATGAGTTTGCTTGGCTGATAGGTTCTCTTCACGCTCGTCCTCCGCTCGCAACTGCAACGAAATCAAGGCGTTTTTCGTTCGCGCTCACGCCCAGGCCCCGCGCCGGGGCTGTCCAATGACTGAGGCGCCGACTCTTGCGAGACGGCGCCGCTGGCCGCGCATATAGGAGAAAGCCTTCCGTCAAGTCAATCCTGCCGGACTTTCCTGGCGCCCGTTGAGGCGCGACCGGCGCGAATCCGCGGCCCTTACGGAAAATATCCCTGGAGAATCCGCGAGTAAGGATACACTCCGGCCGCTCTTAAGGCTATACCTGTGTACCCCCTTGATTCGGGCAAGGCGTCTTGTCAGGCCTTACAGAAATGCCGAGCGGACCGCGAAACGGCGGCAAAGGGGGGTGAGGGTTTGTTAACCGTTTCCGTTTAGCGTTAGTTGACGACGAAGCAGTGGCCAGTTCACGCCCGCGGCGTGTGCGGGGCGGCCGGCTTGCGTCAAAGGGATTATTCGAGGGAGCCTCGGCGGGGAAGCAACATGCGCGTTCTATTGATCGAAGACGACAGCGCGACGGCTCAAAGCATTGAGCTGATGCTCAAGTCCGAGAACTTCAACGTCTATACCACGGACCTCGGCGAGGAAGGCATCGACCTCGGCAAGCTCTATGACTACGATATCATTCTCCTGGACCTGAACCTGCCCGACATGTCGGGCTATGAGGTTTTGAGGACGCTGCGGGTGGCCAAGGTCAAGACGCCGATCCTGATCCTCTCGGGACTCGCCGGCATCGAGGACAAGGTCAAAGGCTTGGGCTTCGGGGCCGACGACTATCTCACGAAACCTTTCCATAAGGACGAGCTCGTCGCCCGCATACACGCCATCGTCCGCCGCTCGAAGGGCCATGCGCAGTCGGTCATCACAACGGGCGATCTCGTCGTCAATCTCGACCAGAAGACGGTGGAGGTCTCGGGCTCGCGCGTGCATCTGACCGGCAAGGAATATCAGATGCTGGAGCTTCTTTCGCTGCGCAAGGGCACAACGCTCACGAAGGAGATGTTCCTCAATCATCTTTACGGCGGCATGGACGAGCCAGAGCTGAAGATCATCGACGTGTTCATTTGCAAGCTGCGCAAGAAGCTCGCCAACGCCAGCGACGGCCGCAACTACATCGAGACGGTTTGGGGCCGCGGCTATGTGCTGCGCGAGCCCTCGGAAGCGGACGAGCGCATCACGGCCTGAGACTTTCGCCGGAGGCGCCTTTTGGAGCGCCTTCCTGTTCCGAGCTCCGCGGAACAGGGAGGCGCTTTCGTTTTGCTGGCGCCCGCGTTCGAGATGGGCTATTCGAGGCCGGCTTGGAAGGGTGGCCGAGTGGTTTAAGGCAGCGGTCTTGAAAACCGCCGTGGATGCAAGTCCACCGTGGGTTCGAATCCCACCCCTTCCGCCATGACGGGTCCGCGCTCGGGTCGACGTCTGGTTACGGTTAAATGGACTGTCACCGTAAAGCCAGTGGCCGACCTTTGCTCCGCCGCGTACACGCGGTAGTGAATGGCCTTGCGGTCGCGCTGACCGCACCGATCTAAGCCGCGTCCCCATCGCCACCGGCTCGCCCATGAACGCCGCCCCTTCCGCCCGTCCGAAGCCCACGACGCCGCTGACGCTTGACATGATCCGCCGAAAGTTTGAGGTCGTGCTGGCTCGGGGCGAGGGGCCAGGCACGGCCTATCATCACGCGCTGTATTACGTCCTCGCCCACTTCCTGGGCGAGGCGTGGCTGCGCACGCACGTCCTCTATGACTGTCCGCGCCAGGGCTATCTATCGATGAACCCAACGATGGTTGACGACGACTTTGGCGTCGACAAGGCGCACACGCAGCGTGTTCTCCAGTTGGCGGAGACGCTGTTCAATCTCCAGGGCGTCCAGGGGCTGGACGAACGCCTCGACGTGCTC
>DASPSI010000138.1:0-8924 GCA_035624015.1 Methylocystis sp. | reverse complement strand
AGAGGACGATCCCAAGGGCGAGCGCTTCACATTTGAAAGAGGCGCCGCGATCACCGGCGGCGGCGACGGCTGGGCCGACGTGTGGAAGAAGGGCTTCTTCGCCTGGGAATACAAGAAGCGGCGGCGCAATCTCGATGAGGCCATGACGCAGCTCGCGCGCTACGCCGCGGCGCTGGATCATCCGCCGCTGCTCGTCGCCTGCGACACGATCCGTTTCCAGATCGTCACGACCTGGACCAATCTGGAGACGAAGAAATATTCCTTCGAGCTCGAGGACCTCGTCGATCCCGAGAAATTGAAGATCCTGCACGCGATCTTCCACGATCCCGACGCGCTGAAGCCCGTGCGCACGCGGGCGATGATCACGGCGGAGGCGGCGAGGAAGTTTCAGGCGATCTCCGACGCGCTGCAAGGCCGCAACCCGGATCGCGAGGCGGTCGCGCATTTCGTCAACCAGCTCGTGTTCTGCTTCTTCGCCGACAGCGTGAAGCTCTTGCCCGAGGGGATGCTCAAGAAGCTCCTGCTCACCTGCGAGAAACGGCCGCACAAGGCGAAGGACTATTTCGCCGGGCTCTTCGCGCGCATGGAGACCGGCGGCGAATACGATCTGACCGACATCGCCTGGTTCAACGGCGGGCTCTTCGACAACCGGCCGCCGCTGCCGCTGGAGCACGTCGAGATCGCGCAGCTCATCGCGCTGACCAGCCTCGACTGGAGCCTGATCGACCCGACGATCTTCGGCACGCTGTTCGAGCGCTTTCTCGATCCCGACAAGCGCGCGCAGATCGGCGCGCATTACACCGACCCCGAAAAGATCATGCTGATCGTCGAGCCGGTCGTGCTGCGCCCATTGCGCGCCCGCTGGCGCGAAGTCTTCGCCAAGATCGAGGCGATCATGGCGCCGGCGGCGAAAGCCGCGCCCGCCGGCAAGGAAGGGCGCAGCGCGCATGACAAGAAGATCGCCGCCGCGCGCGTAAGGGCGGAGGATTTGCGCGACGCATTCATCGGCGAGCTGACGCGGCTGCGCATCCTCGACCCCGCCTGCGGCTCGGGCAACTTCCTCTATCTCGCGCTGCAGGGCGTGAAGGACATCGAATACCGCGCCATCAACGACTGCGAGATTTACGGGCTCGCACGGCCGCCGCTGCGCGTGGGCCCGGAGATTTTGCACGGCGTCGAGATCAATCCCTTCGCGGCGGAACTCGCGCGCACCACGATCTGGATCGGCGACATTCAGTGGTCGATCAAGAATGCGATCTACGCGCGCCCCGAGCCGATCCTGCGCAAGCTCGACGCGATCGAGCAGCGCGACGCGGTGCTGAATGCGGATGGGAGCGAGGCCCAGTGGCCGGAGGCGGATCTCATCATCGGCAACCCACCGTTTTTGGGCGGGAAGAAGCTGCGCGCGGGGCTCGGCGACGACTATGTCGAGCGATTGTTCAAGGCGTATGAGGGCCGTGTTCCAGCGGAGGCCGATCTCGTCTGCTATTGGTTCGTCAAGGCCTGGGACGCCATTCAAGCGGGCAGGGCGAAGAGCACCGGGTTGGTCTCGACGAACTCGATTCGAGATGGAGCAAGTCGTCGTGTTTTAAAACCGATTGCTCATGACGGTGCGATCTTTGAAGCGTGGAGCGATCTACCTTGGCTAGTTGAAGGGGCTGCCGTCCGCGTGAGCCTCATTTGCTTTGGTGAATGCGAAGATCGAAACCGTCTGGACGGGATAGAAGCCGGCGTCATAAATGCAGATTTGACCTGTGCTGCGTCTGATCTCACTAGTGCGCGCCGGCTAAAAGAAAATGAGGGCGTTTCATTTCAGGGCATAACTAAAGGAGGTCCATTTGAGGTTTCCTTTGATGTCGCCCGCGCTTGGCTTTTGGAGCCAAAGAATCCCAACGAGCGACCCAACAGCGATGTGTTGCACCCAGTAGTAAGCGGGGGCGACATCGTTAAGAAACGTGAGCCCGATTGGTTGGTCGACTTTTCCGGGTTGTCCGAAGCCGAGGCGGCTGCATACCAAGCACCGTTCGAAGAGATTATCAGCACCGTAAAGCCCTTCAGAGCTAACAACCGTCGGGCGCTCTATCGCGAAAAATGGTGGCTGTTCGCGGAGGGCCGTCCCGCCCTGCTCAGCGCACTAAAAAAGCTAAAACGCTACGTTGCGATCCCCAAAGTATCGCAGCATCGCGTTTTTGTTTGGCTGGCATCGGCAATATATCCGGATAATCTCGTTATCGCGATCACGAAGGAGGACGACACTACCTTTGGCGTTCTGAACTCAAAATTCCATACGGAGTGGTCATTACATTTGGGAGCGACGTTGGAGGATAGGCCAACGTACACGCCGACCACCACCTTCGAAACCTTCCCCTTCCCCGAAGGCCTGACCCCAAACATCCCGGCGGAAAAATACGCCGACGACCCTCGCGCGCAGCGCATCGCGGCGGCGGCCAGGAGGCTGGATGAACTGCGCCGCAACTGGCTCAACCCGCCCGATCTCGTCGAGATCGTGCCGGAGGTCGTCCCGGGCTATCCCGACCGCCTCCTGCCGAGGGACGAGAAGGCCGCGGCGATCCTCAAGGAGCGCACGCTGACCAATCTCTACAACCAGCGCCCGAGCTGGCTCGACAACGCCCATGCCGAGCTCGACCGCGCTGTCGCAGCCGCCTATGGGTGGCCGGAGGACATCTCGACCGAAGACGCGCTCGCGCGGCTGCTGGCGCTCAACCAGGAGCGGGCTGCCGTCTAGCTCGGGCGCCACCTTCTCCCGCTTGCGGGAGAAGGTGTCATGCGAAGCATGACGCATGAGGGCGCTCGCAGACGCAACGAGCCCTCTGGATTATCCGCCGTATTGCAGCGCGCGCAATAACGAGGTTGGGTTGCGGCGGCGCCGGCCCTCATCCGACCTCGCTTCGCGAGGCCACCTTCTCCCGCAAGCGGGAGAAGGGTACGCCTGCTTTTTTTGAAAGCGGATCGATGCCTGCTCGCGTTTCCAAGGAGAAAACAGCGTTTGCCCGCGGCTTGCGGCGCAAGATGACGGTCGCTGAGGAGATGCTCTGGCGATCCCTACGGGGCAAAGGATTCGACAGGCTCAAATTCCGCCGGCAGGTTCCCATCGGGCGCTACGTCGTCGATTTCCTTTGCGTCGAGCATCGCTTCATCGTCGAGCTCGACGGCGCGCCGCATGACGACAAGGAGCAGATCAGCCACGATGCGATGCGTGACGCCTGGCTGCGGGAGCGCGGGTATCGGGTCTTGCGCATGAAGAACGACATCGTGATCGGCGGCGGCGATATTGCGCTGGATATGATCCGCACGGCGATGTTGGAGGGCGGTAGGTGACGACGGAGTGCGGTTGGGGCGGCGCCGGCCCTCATCCGACCTCGCTTCGCGAGGCCACCTTCTCCCACGGAGTGGGTGAAGGTTTGGGCCCGCTCTACCCCACCAGCCCCGCCAGGGGCGCGACGGCGGCGGAATCCGGGAATACTTTTTCCGCCAGAACCTTCGGCGACAGCCCGAACTGGTCGGCCAGCACGCCCTTGAGCACCGCGCGCAAATCCGTCGTCGGCGCGAGGTCTCGGCCCTGATAGAGCTTCTCCGGCTTCACGCCCGGCCAGTCGGCGACGACGCGCCCGCCCGCCACAGCGCCGCCCGCGAGAAGAGTTACGGTACCCGTGCCGTGATCGGCGCCGCCCGTGCCGTTGATGCGCGCGGTGCGGCCGAATTCCGTGACCGCTACGACGATCGTGTCGCGCCAGGCGGGTCCCAAACCCTTCTCGAGCTCCTCGAAGGCGCCGTCGAGGCCCGACAGGCGGTTCGCGAGCTGGCCCTGCGCGCCGCCTTCGTTCTGATGCGTGTCCCAACCCTCGAAGGCCAGCGCGGCGGCGCGCGGGCCGTCGGCGGCGGCGAGCAGGCGAGCGGCGCCAGCGGCCGCCTGCCGCATTCCCCCCGGGGAGTCCATGCCGCCGCGGCCTTTCTTCATCTCGTCGGTCATGCCGTCGCGACTGGCCATCTTCTCCGTGTCGAGGCCGATGCGGAGCGCCTCGCCGAGCGCCGGGTCGCGATGGGCATAGAGATCGAGCACGCGCGCGGCGAGGTCGTCGCCCGCGCTCGGCAGGCCCTGCGGCGCCCAGCCGAGCGCCGGCGCCGGGCCGCGCATGACGAGCGGCGCGGTGGTTCCGACGCCAAGCCCACGTAACTTCTGGGCGCCTATCGCCGCCACGGCGCGGTTAAGCCAGCCGCTCTCGGTGCGCCCCGGCCCCGGATAGCCGCTCTCCAGCACGTCCTGGCCGTCGAAATGCGAGCGCTCGCGGTAGGATGTCGCGACCGCATGGACGAGCAGGCTGCGCTTCTCGCCGTAGAGCCTCGCAAAGACCGGCATCGACGGATGCGCGGCGAAGAAGCCGTCGAGCGTCAGCGCGCCGTGCTCGCCTGAAGGCGTGAACGCCAAGGGCGCGCGCAGCGTCGGATAATCGGGATCGCCGACGGGCGGGGCGGCGGCGAGGCCGTCGAGCGCGCCGCGCAGGATGATCACGATGAGCCGCATGTCGCGGCTGCCTGCGGCCGAAAGCGGCGCGGGCAGGAAGGCGGCGCCGAAGGAGACGCCCGCGCCCAAAAGCACGGCGCGGCGGGAAGCGGAGAGCTTTTGCGACATCATCACCTCCGTTGGAACTCCGGCGACATGAACAATATGGCGAGTGCCTGCTTCTTCGACTCGGCGCGCTCGATCGCCTGGCGCGTCTCGTGCGAGGCGGTCGGCCCGGCGACCGTCTCCAGCACGGCGAGCGGCTCGTCGTGCGCGCGCCCCGCGAATTGCGCGGAGAGATCGAGCCGCATCTTCATCGCCTCGGGCGAGGCCCAGGCGGCCGTGACGTCCGGGAAGCCGTTCGGCCCGTTCGGCTGCCACAACGGCTGGCCGAGCAGGTTCAAGGGATGCAGGAACGGGCCCGGCTCCGGCGGCGAGAAGCCGATCGCGCGGGCGCTGGCGACGACGAGCTCCAGCGGCGAGCGCAGCTTCGTCGCTTCAGGAGCCCAGGCGCGGTCGTCTAAGACCAGGGCGCGCATGACCTCGCCGATGTCGCCCTCGGTGTCGATAAAGCGCCGCGTCAGCAGCTCGACGAGGGCAGGGGGCGGATTATCGGCCACGAAATGCCGTGCGAGCTTGAAGGCTAAATGTTTCGCCGTGGCTGTGCCGCGGGAGAGGTCGAGCAGCACGGCCTCGCCCTGGTCCTTGCCCTGCTGCGGATAGGCTTTGCCGAGGATCACGCGCGGGCCGGGCTCGTGCCAGTTGGCCTTGAACACGAAGCCGCCCGGCTGGCCGATCTCGCTCTCAGGCTCGGCGACGCTCCAGCCGGTGATGACCTTGGCGAATTCGGTCACGTCCGTCTGCGTGTAGCCGCCATCGACGCCGAGCGTGTGCAGCTCCAATATCTCGCGGGCGAGATTTTCGTTGAGGCCCCGTCCGGCGAAGCGTCCCGCAGGGGCGTTGGGGCCGACGGAGCGCTGGTTGTCGAGAAACAGGATCATCGCCGGATGGGTCTCGACCGCCCTGAGCAGGTCATAAAACTTGGCCCTCGCGCGGGGGCGGATGGCCTCGCGCTCCATCGGTCCGGCGGCGACGCGCAGGTGGCCGCTTTTGCTCACCGAGACCGCGAAATGGTTGGACCAGAAGGCGACAAGCCGCTCGGAGATCCCGCAGCCGGCGGCAAGCTGCTTCTTGAAGCGGGCCAGGGCCTCGGCCTGGAAGATTTTCTGCTCCGGCGAGGGCTCGGGCTTGGGTTGCGCCGCCGGCTTGCCGTCCGGCGTCACGGCGGCGGGCGCGGCCTCAGTCGGCGGCGCGGCGGTCGCGCGCTCGCGCTCCATCTTCTTCTGCTGGTTGTCGAGATAGACCTGCTGCAGCGCGAGCGGCGTCGTCGGCAGATCGCCCGCGGGGAGGAGCGCCGAATCGGTCTTCATGAGCTCGTCCAGCACGAAGCCGCGCGGGTCCTGGCTTGCCAGCATCAGGTCTCCCGGCCTCGCGCCGAGGCCGAAACGGTTCAGCGCCCTGACGGCGCCCTTGGGATCGGGTCCGATGGCCATCTTGCCTCCTGCCATCCAAATCAATATCGGGCTCGAGAAAACCATGACTTAGATGACTGAGACATGAACGTATTCTATGCATATCGCGATAACGGCAATATTTCGCCGTGAAACGAGCCCGCGCGCCGGCGGCGGGCCGCCCCGAGAGGAGGGGAAACGCGCTATCTGTCGAAAGCCTCGCCGAGGCGCGGTCGGCCCGTCGCCTCAGAGCGCTTTCTCGACGTCGGTTTGCGCGAAGTCGTTCCCCACATAGAGCAAGCGGCGGCTATGCGCCTTCGCCGCCTCGTAGGCGAAGCAGTCCCCGAAATTCAGCGCGGCGGGATGCAGGCCTTTCCCCCAGCGTTCGTAGGCCTGTGCGACGCGGCGCGCCGACGCGGGCGTCACTGGAGTGATCTCAAATCCCAAGCCGTCAATGAGGCGCGACATCTCTTCTCCGACATTGCGGCGCGCGGCGACGATGAGCGCCTCCGCTACCGTTGCGGCGGAAATTACGAGATCGTCCTCGGCGCCCAGCACTGCAATGCAGGACTCCGCTTCCGGCTCGTCGAGCAGGATCGCCACCAGCGCCGAGGTGTCGACGACGATCATTTCGGCAGACCGTCCTCGTCATAAAGGAAATCCTGGCTGCGCGCGGCGCCGGGCCCGTCCAGGGCCCGCGCGGCGGCGGAGGCGCGCACGGACTCGAGGAGCGCCCGGCGGGACGTTCTGTCGGGCGCCGCTTTTAGGGGAGCGAGCCGCACGACGGGGTGGCCGTGCCGGGTCAGGACGACCTCATCCCCTGCCTCTGCGCGCCGGACCAGCTCGGTCAATTGCCCCTTGGCTTCAGTCACCGAAACGCGCACGGGCGGCCTCCTTCTGCGCCAGAGTGCGGTCCAATTTCCACATAGATTTAGACCATTGAATGGTCCGACGCAACAAAGGGTCGCAGTTGCTGGGTCGATGGCGGCTTAAGCTTCGTCGAGACGCCCCGGCTCTTCGCGCCGTGGCTCTATCCTTGGGGCCCCGCCGCGGCGGAGGTCTCGGGACAAGGCTACTGACGGAGCGCGCGGTATGGCGCACGCCCTTTCAGATCGAGCATCGTCCGAGATAATCTCGAGGCGGAGCCTGCTTAGGCGCTCCGCTCTCGAGGGCGCCCCGTTCCGCTTACGAATTCCCGCCGGCGAGCACCGTCACGGCGCGGCGGTTCTGCGACCAGCACGAGATGTCGTCGCAGACCGCGACCGGACGCTCCTTGCCGTAGCTGACCGTGCGGATGCGAGAGGCGGCAACGCCGCGCGAGGCCAGATAGCTCTTGGCCGCCTCGGCGCGGCGGGCGCCGAGCGCGAAGTTGTACTCGCGCGTGCCGCGCTCGTCGGCGTGGCCCTCGATCGTGAAGCTGTAGCGCGAATAGCGGTTCAGCCATTCGGCCTGCTTGTCGAGCGTCGCCTGCGCGGTCGAGGTCAGATCGGTCGAGTCGGTCTCGAAGAACACGCGGTCGCCGACATTGACGACGAAATCCTGCGGGCTGCCGGGCGCGCCGTTGCGGCCGTAGCCGGCGCCAAGGCGGCTCGGGTCGCCGGCCTCGTCGGCGGCGTTCTTGGCGCAGGCCGAAACCGCCAGCGCCACTGAGAGCGCCAGAACGATTTTGGCGGCGCGCAGGCCCGTGACAAGCTGCATCTTTGGCTAACTCCGTTTCGAGAGGCGCTCCCCAGCGTATCTGAGCTAGCCGCTCAGATATTGGCTCAAGGTTTCAACAACCTTTACGAGGGGTTGCCGGGACCTGTCGGATGCGCGGGATCGTCGTCCTTGGCTAACGAGGACTTAAAAGCTCTACCGCTCGAAAATGTCGTTTTTGCGCAGCCCGCGCCGCCCTCACTCGGCGGGCGGCGCGTCGGGAACGATCTCCGGCTCCGGGGCTCCGAGTGGCTCCGGCGCTGGCGCGCCGGCCGCGCGCCTCTCGGATCTCCACCGCCCGAGCATGACCCACCACGGATCGCTGACATGAAGATGGTGGCGCAGCGGCGTCTTGATGATCGCGAGCACGAGACCGATGCTGAAAAGGCACCAGACCGCCGGCCATTCGGTGATGTCGCCCGTGGTCTGCGCCGCGAGCCAGGGGCCGGCGAGATAGGAAAACAGGGTGAAGCGCCAGCTACCGATCAGCGCCGGCATGAGGAAGGCGGTCAGCGGATAGGCGATGAAGCCGCGCCCGAGCCACGCATTGTCGGCCATGCTGTTGCCGATCCCGTTGGCCGGCAGATGCCAGGCGAGATGCCATTCGCCGCGCACGGTGCAGAGAACGTCGCCGCACAGGGGGCGGCCGATCGTGCAATGCCCGGCCCAGTTGAAGGGGTAGAGCTGCACCAGCATCGTGATCGCGCAGCAGAAGCAGGCGAAGTAGACCCAGGGCGCGACCTTGCGCGCGGAGTCCTTGGGCATGAAGTAGAGGGCGACCGAGTTAATGAAGAAGGGCTGAAATGTTATGTGCAGATAGCCGAACAAGGTCATCATCTGGTTGAGGGACGAGTCGCACTGCCCGAGCACCGAATAGCTGACCGCCTGAAGCGATTCCATGCTCGCGAAGTAGAGAAGGCAAACCCAGAGCGCCATGGGCTCGGGATTGCGTTTCAGCGCGGAATAGGCGGCGCCGGCGATGCCGGTCGCCGCGAGGACGGTAGACGCTTCTCCACTCCAGCACATGTCGGTCTCGTTTCAGGCGGAATTTGTCAGGCTCTCGATACACTATTGCCTCCCGGCGTCAAAGGGCGCCCGACCGGTTTTTGCAACCCGAATTTACCGGGGGTTAACCCTGTTGCGGCCTCATGGCCTCGGGCGCAAACGGTTCAACCCGAAGATCGGAGGCGATTATG
>DASPSI010000129.1:0-3360 GCA_035624015.1 Methylocystis sp. | reverse complement strand
TCCGGCGGAATGAGGCTTCGCGGTCTCCGACGCGGGAAGGCGGAGCGCTCAGCGCAGCGGCGTCGGCTGGCTCTGCGCGACCTTGATGAGCAGCGCCGCGCGCTCGTCGCCGCTCATCGCGGAAAGCTTCGAGACGAGGTCGTCGCGCCCGATCTCGCCGCCGTTCACGGGGCGGGCGGCGACGAGCAGCGGCGCCGGCAGCGCCTGGCGGCCGAGCTCCTCGATGCGCTGGGCGAGCTTCTCGAGCCGCGGCGTCAGCGCGTCGAGAGTCGCTTTATGCGCGTCGCGCTCGGCGCCGGCCTTCGCCAACGCCTCCTCGAACTTCTCCAGATCGCCGGTCGAAGCCGCCTGCTGGACCGGCTGCGTCTTCATGCCGAGCTCGGACAGGATGAACTCCCTGAGCCGCGCGATCGCGGCGTCGAGCGCATCGAGCTGCTGCTCGTCCGTTTCTCCCTCGACGATTTCGTGGCGCAGCACGTCGAAGACGATGGTCATCGCTTGAATAGCGCGCGCGGCGTCGAACGCGTCCTGCTCGAGCGCCTTCTTGAGCTGCGCGAGCGCATCGCTCCGGGTCGTGCTCGTCGCGCGGCGCTCGATGCTGCTCTCCAGCTTGGCGAGCGCGTCGAGAGCCGCGCCGGCGTTGGCGAGCGCCGCCTGATGGGCGAGCGCTTCGGCCTTCTTCTTGAAGGTCGCGCCGTCCTGCGCGCGCCAAACCTGCTCGACATGCGCTGCGGGGGCGTAGGGCGAAAACTTCATCCTCTCTATCGCGCCGTCGGCTTTGATCATCGTGAAGGTCGCCTCGGGCAAGCAGGGGAAGTCGACGAGCGAAACCTCGGTCGGATTGGCGGTGTAGCGCGTGAGCTTGGGGTCTTTCTCGTCCGGCCAGCGCTTGACGTAGGCGCCGCCCTGGGAGAAGCCGGTGTAGACCCCGGCTTCGATCTTGGCCCATTCGGCGTCGTCGACGACCTTGGCGCAGATCTCGATCTCCTTGGCCTCGTCGTCGAAATGGATCGACTCGAGCCGTCCTGCGGCGACCTTGCCATGCATGGCGCGCAGATTGCCGACGCTCTTGCCGCCGGAGGCCTTCAGGAACTCCTGCGACCATCTCTGGTAATTGGGCTTGGTGCTGGCGTAGTCGCAGATCTCATCGCCGCGGTCGGGCGTCTCTGCGGTGACGAGCCCATAGACGAGCCGCCGCGCGGCGTCGACCTTGGCGAGCGGGATGAACATGTCGAGTTCCTTCATGAGCGGCGTGTCCTTGCGTGAAGCGACTCGCGGCGGGCGAGCCTGTGGCGATGAAAGCTTTGGGGTTGGGCGGCGGCGCGTCCTTAACGCGACCGCCATCTTTGCGCGCTAGGTCGGATGCCGGTCCGCGATCCTTGTCGCGCGATCAATTGTCGCCGCGCGGGGAATGCGCGCGAGAAGGAACGGCATGGCGAGCTCTCCCCGAAGATCCGTCTTCCCGCCGTCGCGACGGGAATTCGGCGCCATGCTGATTGGCGCCGGCGCGGCTGCGGCGTTGGGGTCGCGCGCGCAGGCGGAGGCAATGTGCAGGGACGCCGCGCCCGCGCCCGCCTATCAGCGCAGAGAGCCGACATCGCTTGGCGAGATCGGCCCCAATATCGCCTGGGGAACGCATCTCGAAGGCGCCGGAGTCTACGACGAAGCCTTGATCGCCGCGATCGCGGGCGAGAAGCCGAAGGTCCTTGTCGTCGGCAGCGCGCTCAAATTCGGCAATCTTCATCCGCTGTCGCTCGCCTTCGAGCGGCAGGCCGGCGAGAAAAGAGTCTCGACCTGGGCGGAGCTCGACGATCTCGCGCGGCTCGCGCAGAGGCTTGGCGCCAAGACGCGCGGCGACGCGATGATCTGGAACGACTGGCTGCCGAAATGGGTGTCGGATCTCGCGCAAAAACGCCCGGAGGGCTGGCGGCAGAAGCTGGTCGATTCTTTCGAGCGCAATTTCGCGGCCGTCTTCGCGCATCTGGACGAGCTCGACGCGCGCTCCGGCGCGCCGGTCATGCCTTGGCGGGGTCTCGTCAACGAGCCCTTCGCCTATTGGAGCGAGAGCGGCGGCAGACCCGCCTGGCGCCACGGCGCGTGGCTCGACGCCTTCGACGTCATGTCCGACGGGGTTCCGGGATACATCCACAAGGCCTTCGAATATGGCGAGAAATATTCGGGCGCTTCGAAGCCGGCGCTTTATCTCAACGAGGCCAATTGCGAGAACGACAAATACGGCGCGCCGCTGCGCGCGGCGATGCTGTCGCTGCTCGACAGCCTCCAGAGCGCTGGACGCAAGGTCGACGCGATCGGCTTGGAGGCGCATCTGCAGCCGGAATGGATGGACGATCCTCTGCGCCCGAGCTGGCGGCCGTTCGTCGATTTTTTGAAGGAGCTGCAGCAGCGCGGCGTCAAGATCTACATCACCGAGCTGGACGTGAACGATTGCCTCGCGAGCGACGATTTAGAGCAGCGCGACCGGCTCGTCGCCGACTATACCTATTCCTTCACGGCGGCGGCGCTGGAGGTTCCCGCCGTGACAATGGTGACCAATTGGGATTTCGCCGACAGCGCGTCGTGGTATCGCGGCGAGGAGACATACCGCGCGCTCGTGCGCTGGCCGCGCTGCCGGACGCGGCCCGCCTGTCCGCGCCCGACGATCTACGACCAGGACCTCGCGCCCAAGCCGGCGCGCGACGCGCTGGCGCGGGCGTTCGCGGGGAGGGGGACTCCAGTGCGGCCTGCTACGTCGGATTGAGCCCGCGCATGCCGAGATGCGCGCCGTCGCTGACGTGCCGGCTGATCGCCCGCATGACCGCCTTGCCGTTGGCCATCAGCGCGGATTGCACGCTTGCGCCGTCCATCGCGCTGATGTTGAAATTCACGTTTGGCGCGACGTGGATCGTGGCGCCGCCGCTCCCGCCGCCGTTGCTGATGAGGTTGCGGAACGCTTCGCCCTGGGTCGCGGTCATGACGAGCTCGTTCTTGTGCACGAGCGCCAGCTGATCGTGCGGAACGCTCCAGGCGCCGATGTCGAAGCTCGCTATGCCGGCGACGCTGGCGACGCTCGCCTGCGCCGCCGCCGCCGGCCCCGCCGCCGCAGGACCCATGAGCGGCGCGAGAAAGCCAAACACGCCGGCGAAGGTTTCCGCCGACGACGAGAGAATGCTCTTGATCACCGTCGTCGCCTTCGCCGCGGCGTCGGAGACGGCGCCGGCGGCGGAGGCCGCCGAGCGCTCGGCGACGCCAGCCTGCGTCGCCGCGGTCATGAGCTGCTCGCCGAGCAGGTGGTCGCCGACGTTCCGCGCGACCGTCGTCGCGAAGGTTGCGACCCAGCGCGTTCCCATGTCGACGAAATAT
>DASPSI010000124.1:0-27301 GCA_035624015.1 Methylocystis sp. | reverse complement strand
TGATGGCGGCGCGATTTGGGTCGGCCAGCCTGACGGAGGCAGGATAGGAAGAAGCGCCGAGCGGCCTGAGGTCGTCGGCGCTTTTTTCGTGGTGAAGCGCCCGCAAGCCTCCTAAGGTCTTTGTGCACAATCAAATACATCTTGACACGCTTAGATTGTAGATAAATAGTTACGACGAACTAAAAGTTGCGCGAGTGATTTTTAGTTCAGGGAGTCGATCTCATGAATCGCCAGCTTCGCGTCCCGGTCCAGAAGGCCAACGAGCCCAGCGCATTCGGCGCCTCGCAGACAGGCCTCGCCGACACCGCCTCCTACATCGCCGACATGTCCGCCGAGCTGGCGACGCTCGCAGGCGCGAGCGGCTTGCCGATGCTGTCCTATTTTCTCAATCTCGCGCGGGTCGAAGCGCAGATCTGCGCGCGAGACCACGGCGATTGTGAGCCGGCGCCGCAGCCTACCACGCATCGTTGACGTGCCCGGATTGGGACTCTCACCCCTCCATCGCCATGAGACCAGCGTCGCCGCCGGCCGCAGCCGTGTTGACGGAAACCGTGATCTCGCGCGTGAAGCGGCGCAGATAGTCGGGCCCGCCGGCCTTCGGTCCCGTGCCGGACAGGCCAAAGCCGCCGAAAGGCTGGCCGCCCACCGCCGCGCCTATCATGTTGCGGTTGACGTAAAAATTGCCGGCGAGCGCGGCTGCCGCGACCTCGCGCTGACGCCCCTCGATCCGCGTCGCGAGCCCGAGTGTGAGGCCATAGCGAAGGCCTCCTATCTCCTCGAGCAGAGATGCAAGCTCTTCAGCGGGCCACCTCACCAAATGCAGGATCGGGCCGAACACCTCTTGCCTGAGATCAGAGACGCGATCGAGGCGCACGATGGCCGGGGCGACAAACAGACCCGCTCGCGGCGCCTCGCCGAAATAGACGACGCGGCCCTCGCCGAGACACGCGTCGAGATGGGCAGAAAGCCGCGCCTTGGCCTCTGCGTCGATGACGGGACCTACGTCGGTGGAAACCTCGCGTGGGTCGCCGACGCGCAGCTCTCGCGCCGCCCCGATAATCATCGCAAGGCAGTCGTCGGCGATGTCGTCTTGCACGCACAGCAGGCGCAGCGCCGAGCAGCGCTGCCCCGCCGAGCGAAAGGCCGAGGTGAGCACATCGTCGGCGACCTGCTCCAAGAGCGCGGTCGAATCGACGATCATCGCATTGACGCCGCCGGTCTCCGCGATGAGCGGAACGATCGGGCCGCGTCTTTGCGCAAGCGATCGGTTGATCGCCTGCGCGACTTCGAAGGAGCCCGTGAAGACGACGCCAGCGATCGCTTCCTGCGCGACGAGCGATGCGCCGATCTCGCCGTCGCCCGGAAGGAATTGTAGCGCCGCCTGCGGGACGCCGCTGTCGAGGAGCGCCTGGATCGCAAGCGCAGCGACGAGCGGCGTCTGCTCGGCCGGCTTCGCCGCGACGCTGTTGCCGGAAACGAGAGCCGCAGCGATCTGGCCGATGAAGATCGCCAGCGGAAAATTCCACGGCGAGATGCAGGCGAAGACGCCGCGGCCAACGCGCTGGAAGACGTTCTCTTCGCCAACGGGGCCGGGCAAAAGCTCCAGCGCGCACACGCGCCGCGCCTCGCGCGCGTAATAGCGGCAGAGATCGGCCGCTTCGCGAACCTCCGCGAGGGCGTCGGCGAGCGTCTTGCCCGCTTCGTCCTCTAGCAGCGCGATGAACGCGCCGCGTCGCTCGTCGATGAGATCGGCGGCGCGCTCGATTATCGCCGCGCGCGCTTCGACATCCCGTCGGCTCCAAGAGTCGAAGGCTTCACGCGCGCTTGCGACCGCGGCGTCGATCGCTCTCCGCTCGCACCAGACGACGGCGCCGATATCCTTGCCGTCGATCGGCGACTGCCGGCGCTGCGGCGCGGCGTCGCTTGGCTGCGAGGGGCGCCCCTCGACCGGACGGCGCGAACTCTCGATCTCGGCGACCAGGGCGGCGAGCGCGGCCGCGTCGCCAAACTCGACGCCCGGCGAATTCCCGCGCAGCGGCTCATAGATGTCGCGTGGGAGGCGCAGCTGCGGGTTGCGCGCGCGCTCCGCGAGGCCGATCGTCTCGTAAGGGTCGGCGAGCAGCGTCTGGACCGGCGTCGCCGGATCTGCGGCGCGCGCGACAAATGACGAGTTTGCGCCGTTCTCGATGAGCCGGCGCGCGAGATAGGCGAGGAGATCGCGATGCGGCCCGACCGGCGCATAGACGCGCCAGGGAATGTCCGCGCGCTCGCGCGCCGCAGCCGCCAGCGCTTCGCCCATGCCGTGCAGGCGCTGAAACTCGAAATCGCGTCGGTTGTCGGCGAGGGTCAGGACCGACGCGACGGTGAGCGCGTTGTGGGTCGCAAAGGCCGGATCAAGGCGCCGCGCCGAAAGGAGCCGCCGCGCGCAGGAAAGATAGCTTGCATCGGTCGCCGCCTTGCGCGTGAACACGGGATAATCCGCAAGGCCGCGGCTTTGCGCGCGCTTGATCTCGCTGTCCCAATAAGCGCCCTTGACGAGCCGCACCGGCAGACGGCGCGAAACCGCGCTGGCAAGCGCCGCGAGATGATCGACGACCGCTGCCGCCCGCTTCTGATAGGCCTGCACGGCGACGCCGAAGCCCTCCCACCCTTTAAGCGACGCGTCGGCCAGCGCCTGCGCGAATATTTCGAGGGAGAGCTCGAGCCGGTCGGCTTCTTCCGCGTCGATGGTCAGCGCCACGTCCTGCGCCTTCGCGAGCCGCGCGAGTTCGAGCACGGACGATAGAAGCTCGCGCAGCGCGCGATCGCGCTGCAAAGCCTCATAGCGCGGGTGGAGCGCCGAAAGCTTTATCGAGACGCTGAGCTCTCCTCCCCCGCCCGCGCCGATTGTTTGAATCGCCTCGGCATAGGCGGCAAAGTGGCGCTCGGCGTCCTGCGCCGTGCGGGCCGCCTCGCCGAGCATGTCGAAGGAGTAGCGTCCGCCTTGCGCCCTCGCGTGGGCGAGCGCAGACGAAAGCGTCTCGCCGAAGACGAAATGCGCGCCCATGAAGCGCATGGCGCTGCGCGCAGCAGTGCGCAGAGCCGGAGCGCCGAGCCGTCGCGCGAGCGCGGCCACGATCGCATTGGCGGAATCTTCGGCCGAGATGAGCTGCGACGACAGGCCGAGCGCGAAGGCGCAGGCCTGCACGATGAGCGCGTCGGATTGGGCGTGGCGATGCGAGAAATCGCCGGCGCTCAGGCGGTCGGCGAGGAGCGCATCGAGCGTTTGATCGTCCGGGACCCGCAAGAGCGATTCGGCGAGCGCCATGACCGCGAGCCCCTCGCGGGAGGAGAGCCGGAACTCGTGCAGGAAATCCTCAAGGCCGCCGACGCCGCCGCGCGCCCGGGTCTTGGCCAGGAGGTCACTGGCGAGCCGCTGCGTCTCGGTGAGACTCCTGGGGTCGAAGCGCTCCCGGAGCAAGGCGCGCGCAAGCGCTTCGTCGGGCGGCGCGTAAGGCGCGGCGAATTTCGGCAGGGTCGACGGCATGGCGAGCGCTCGAGTGAGGGCGTGGCGATGCTCTATCTAGAGCAGCGGATCGCGCGTCGAGGTCACGGCGCGGGGTGGCCTCGATGCGGTCGCTCATGGCGTAAGGGTCGATGTCGAGATGCAACATGACGACGACCGGCGTCGGAACGCGGCGGCGGTTCACGACGCGCATTTCGAGAAGCACAAAAGCCTCCAGCTTGCCCAAAGTGCGCAAGAGGTTCGGCTCCGCGCGATTGGTTAGCCGCGCCAATTCGGCGACCGATTGCGGTTTGGCGTCGCGTATCGTCCGCAACCGGCTGCGGTTATCTGGCGTCAACAGCCGGATCAGCGCCTCGACGGACTCGACGCTCAGCAAGTGGGCGTCGGACGGAGCGACGATTTTACGGCGCGCAACTTTCCGCATTTCGGCTCCAAGCTCCCACCCACTCCAAACAGCGAGGAGCTCTTTTCTGTTCCGATCCGGAAGCCGAGAGCTAGAGGGATAAGAGGCTTGCGGGTATTGCCCCGCCCGCAAACCTCCACTGACTGATTAGTCCCTATCGGCCTCTAGCGAAAGTTGAACTGCTGAACCCCAGTGAACTTTCCTCCGGGCGGCGGCGGAGTATGGATGGACGCCAAGACTTTTGTCGCTATCTCGGCGAGCGCCGGGTCCGAAGACTGCTGAACCTTATGAGACACAACTGTTCCTGAGCCGTCGACCGTGAAAGAAATCTTCACCGAGCCCGCTTGGTGGTGCGACGTCTTGGGCGTGTGCTTTCGGATCTCGGCCGCCAATATCCGCGTATACGCCTGGGACGACAGCTCGCTGGTCTTACGCTCCGGCTTGGCTTTTGGCGCCGCAGATCCCGCCGCCTCTTTCGGCTTGGACGGCTTTGTCTCCGTCGCCTTGGCGTCTGTCCCCTTGGCGTCCGTTCCTTTGGCGTCTGTGCCCTTGGTGGATTCGGTGGACGCAGGCGGGTTTTCGGGGGGAGGAGAGGCGTTCTGACCCGCATCGAGGGCAAAGGCCGAAGTGGCAAGGAGACTGGCTGAGAGGACCAGGGGTATGTGTTTCATGCGCGCATCCTTTATTAGCGGTTGCCAACAATATATGACATCACAACTTCCAAATTGTCGAGCAGGAATACCAGCTTCTGCTCGAACGAGCGTCCGGCGGGCGCGGGTGCATTCGCGCCCTGCGGCGATCGACGGGGAAGGACGCAAAAGGGCGCAAAACAATGCGAGAGGACCCCGGCTATGTTTAAAAAGATCCTCGTTCCGATCGATACGGCTGAAACGGCCATTGCGGAGCCTGCCGTCTGTTTCGCCGCCCAACTAGCGGCGTTGAGCAATGCGGCTGTGAGATTGATTCATGTCTTAGCGCCCCTCCCATCCTATCTCCATGGCCTCGTTCCTGCTGACTTCCGCGCCCGGAGAGAAAGCGCCGCCCTTGCGACGCTGCAGGAGCTGGCGAAAAAGGCGGGCATTCCGATGGACTATTTTTCCACGACCGTGCGAACGGGCGCGGTCGCCGACGAGGTGCTCCTCGAAGCCGATTATTGGGGCGCTCATCTTATTGTCATGGGGGCGCACAACCCGTCGGTGCGCACATATTTGCTTGGCTCCAGCGCCGAGAAGATTCTCCACCACGCCAACTGCTCGGTCATGGTCATGCGACCTCATAAGGACGAACAGGGAAATTACTGGCTTTTCCCGCCGATCGCGTCGTGACGCCGCGAGGCGCGAGAAGCCCGCCGCTCCACCCGCCGGAGTGAAGACGATCTAGGTTCTATAGGCTGGTTTTTGCGAGCCGCTCCGCTCGCCCGCCGCCTTGGCTCGAGCGAGGTCCGGCGATATCTGAGATTCTGGGCATCTCATAGCGGCCGATTGAAGAGTCTTCCGGGGATGGGAAACGTGACGAGCCCGGCGGAGAAGGAAAGCCGACAGAACGAAGGCCGCGCGAGGGCGTCGAGCGAGGAGGTCGGCGCGCGGGTTCTCGATATCGTCCGCGGCCTCGTAGCCGAGCTCCACCCGAACCTGGTCGATCCGCGTCTCGTCCGTCTTGACAGCGACCTTGACCGCGATCTCGCCCTCGACAGTCTTTCCCGCGCCGAACTGCTCATGCGGCTGGGGCGCCATTTTAAGATCCACCTTTCCGAAACCCTGCTCGGCGAGGCCAAAAGCCCCGACGACCTTGCGAGGGCCGTGGTCAGCGCCGCGCCCTCCGCCGCTGAAACGACTCGCCCCGCCAAGCGCGGGCAGCTGCGCCTCGAGACGATAGAGGAGCCGATCGAGGCTGAGACCTTGCTCGAGGCGCTAGCGGAACACGCCCGGCGACACGGCGAGCGCGAGCACGTCCTTTTGTGGACCGGCGTCGGCCAAGCGCAGCCGCTGAAATATGTCGAGCTCTACTGCGACGCTTGCGCCGCGGCCGGCGGTTTGATCGAGCGGGGAGTTGTTGTGGGCGACCGCGTTGCGATCATGCTGCCGACAAGCCGCGACTTCTTCGTCGCGTTCTTCGCCGTCTTGTTCGCAGGCGCCGTTCCCGTGCCGATCTACCCGCCATTTCGCTTGGCGCAGATCGAAGATCACCTGCTTCGCCAGGCCGGCATCTTGAACAATGCCGAGGCCGGGGCTTTGATCACGAGCGAGGAAATCCGAGCCATCGGCGGGCTGTTGCTCGGCCTGGTTCACAGCCTACGCCGCATCGTGACGATCGCCGATCTGGGCGCGGGCGCTGCGCTTCCGGCCCCTTTGCCGGCGACGGCCGCGACGATCGCGTTAATCCAGTACACCTCGGGCAGCACGGGCGATCCCAAGGGCGTCGTCTTGTCGCACGGCAATCTTCTCGCCAATATTCGCGCCATGGGGCAGGTCTTGGGGGCGTCCTCGGCGGACAGGGTCGCCAGTTGGCTGCCGTTGTACCACGATATGGGGCTGATCGGCTGCTGGCTCGGCAGCCTGTATTATGGCGCCCCGGTTCTGATCATGTCGCCTCTCTCTTTTCTCGCCGATCCGGCGCGCTGGTTATGGGCGATCCATGATCACAGGGCGACGATTTCCGCGGCTCCCAATTTCGCTTTCGAGTTCTGTCTCAAGGCGATTGACGAAGCGGCCATGGAAGGCCTCGATCTCTCCTCGCTGCGCGCCGTGCTCAATGGCGCCGAGCCCGTCAGCCCAAATACGATCGGGCGCTTCACGGAAAAATTCGCCCGGTTTGGTTTCCGGCCCGAAATGCTGGCCCCGGTTTATGGGCTCGCGGAAAATGCGGTGGGACTGGCCTTTCCGCCGCTCGGAAGACCTCCGTTGATCGATTTCGTCGATCGAGCCGCCCTCGATCGGGACGGCGCGGCGCGCGTGGCGGAAGCAGGGAGCGCGAATGCGGTCGCGCTCGTCGCGTGCGGACGACCGCTGCCGCATCATGAAATTCGCGTGATTGACGATGCCGGCCGGGAATTACCCGAGCGCCAGGAAGGGCGTCTGCAATTCAGAGGGCCTTCCTCGACCAGGGGCTATTTTCGAAGCCCCGAAAAGACGCACGATCTCTTTGACGGAGCTTGGCTGGAGACCGGCGACCGCGGTTACATCGCCGGCGGCGACGTGTTCATCACCGGGCGCATAAAGGATCTGATCAAGCGCGCCGGACGCAACATCTATCCGCAGGAGCTGGAGGAGGCGATAGGTTCGCTCGCCGGCATTCGAAGAGGCTGCGTCGCGGCGTTCCCGACCCAGGACCGCCGCGCCGGCACGGAACGATTGATCGTCATGGCCGAAACGCGGACGACCAATGCCGCGGCGCGCGAGGCCCTGCGCAAGGCGATCGTGGAGAGATCACAAGCGCTGCTCGATCTTGCGCCCGATGAGATTGTGCTCGCGCCGCCGCATACGGTGCCGAAAACATCGAGCGGCAAAATCCGCCGCTCGGCGGCGCGCGCGATCTTCGAGGCGGGAGCGGCGGAGGCCGCAAGATCAAGCCCGCGATGGCAGTTGCTGCGCGTGGCGCTCGCGGGCATTGGCCCGAGACTGCGCCGGGTCTTGTCGAACCTCGGCGTTCTCGCCTATGGGGCCTATGCTTGGTGCGCGCTGCTCGCTATCGCAGCCTGGGTTTTCCCTTGCGTGCTTTTGGCGCCGAAACGGCTTTGGCGGCATCGCATGCTGAACGCGGGCGCACGAGCCTTTTTTCGTCTCGCCGGAATTTCTTTGAGCGTCGACTTCGATGCTCCCTTGCCCGCGGCGAGCGCGATCATTGTCGTCAATCACTCGAGCTATCTCGACGGCGCCGTGATGGCGGCGGTCTGTCCTGGGGCGATCGCCTTCGTGGCGAAGGAGGAGCTGGCGAGACAACTCGTCGCGGGCTCGTTCTTGCGGCGGCTCGGGGCGATTTTCGTGCGCCGGACCGATCCCGCGGGCGGCGTCGCCGACGCCAGGGCGGCTTTGGAGCGGGCGCGAGCCGGCGGCCGCGTCGTCTGGTTTCCGGAAGGGACATTCTCGCGAATGCCAGGGCTATTGGAGTTCCACGTCGGCGCTTTCTTGACCGCGGTTCAATCGGGGGCGCCGATCATCCCGGTGACCATACGCGGCACGCGTTCAATCTTGCGCGACGGCTCGTGGCTTCCGCGACGCGGCGCGATCTCCGTTCATGTTGGCGCGCCGGTCGCGCCCAACGGCGACGACTTTGAGGCGGCGCTGGTTCTGCGGCAAGCCGTCCGCGCGCAAATTCTCGCCCGCTGCGGTGAACCGGACCTCAGTCATGAGCGCGTGTTGCCGCCAAGCTGAGCGGAACGCAACCTTTGGAGCCTCGAATGGCCTCTCTGGAAAGACCTCCGGCGCAGGCGCCGCTGCTCGCCGCGCGACGCTTCGCGCCCTTGTTTTGGTGCCAGTTCTTCGCCGCTTTTGACGACAATTTCTTCAAGAGCGCGCTCGCGTTGTTCATCCTTGGACATGTCGGCGGCGAGAGAGGAGCGGCGCTCGCGACTCTGGCCACGGCGACGCTCATGGCGCCCTATTTCATCCTCTCGTCGCTGGGCGGCGAATTCGCCGACAAATACGACAAGGCCGCCATGGCGCAGCGGCTGAAGCTGGTCGAGATCGCCGGCGCCGCGCTCGCGGGCTTCGGCTTCTTCCTCGCCTCGCTGCCGCTGCTCTTCCTTGCGCTTGCGGCCTTCGGCGCGCTCGGCGCCCTGTTCGGACCGGTCAAATACGCCGTGCTGCCTGATCTCCTGGCGCAACACGAGCTGCCTGCCGGCAATGCGCTCATCGAGGCCGCGACCTTCGTCGCGATCCTGCTCGGCTCGACCGGCGGGGCGCTGTCCATGTCGGGCGGGGGCGAGCCGGCTCTCACTGCCGCCGCCATGGTCGGCCTCGCCACGGCGAGCTACGCCGCCGCGCGCTTCATGCCGCCGACGCCGCGCGCGGCCCCGGAACTTCCGCTCGACTTCAACATCGCGCGGGCGACGGCGGCGCTGCTCTATGAGATTTGGCGCAAAACGCGGCTCTGGCGGCTCGGCCTCGTCACGACGATCTTCTGGCTCATCGGCGCTGTGATCCTGGCGCTGCTGCCGACGCTCGTCACGCGCGAGTTGCGGGGTTCGGAGCTCGTCGTGACATTGCATTTTGCGGCTTTCGCGATCGCAATCAGCGCCGGCTCCGCTCTCGCCGCCTATCTTTTGCGCGGTGGGATCGTGCTGCTTCCCGCGGCGATGGGCGCAGCGATCGGGGCGATGGTCTGCGTCGACCTTGCGCTGACGCTGGGCGGACTCCCGCCCGCGGCGCAATCGACGCCCCTTGCGCCCGCCCCATATTTCGCCACGCCCGGCGCCTGGCGTGCGCTCATCGACCTGATGCTGCTCTCGGCGGCGGGGGGCTTCATCATCGTGCCGAGTTCTGCGGCCTTGCAGGCCGAGTCGCGCGAAGCGGAGCGTGCGCGAACTATCGGCGCGGTCAATGTGCTCGACGCCGGCGCGATCGTCGCGGGCGGTCTGGTCGTCGCTGGCTTGCAAGACCATGGCGCGCCGATGTGGTCGCTGTTCATGGGCCTCGGGCTCGTCGCGGGAGCGTCGGCAGTGTGGATCTTGCGCGCCGTCGTCATAGCGCCGCGGCGCGAGCTCCTCGCCATCACGCTCGGTCGCGCGCCGCGGTGATTTGGGATCTGTCGAGCGCGCCGAAATAAGCGTCGACGGCGAGCAGTCCCGGCCGCCTTACGACAGCCGCATCAGCGGCTCGCCGACACGGATCCGAGCGCCTTCGATGACGCTCTCGTGCAGGCACACGCCTCTGGGCGCGAACACGATGATCGTCGAGCCGTGCTCGAACCACCCCATCTTCTGCCCTTTCTTAAACTCCGCCGAGCAGGCGAAGACCTTCGCCCCGCTGCGCCTCAAATCCAGCGCGGCATCGAGAAAATCGAAGCGCATGGAGGCGACGAGCACGGCCGCGACGGGCGTCAGCGTGATGGGTATTCCCGTTCCGGCGAGCCGGGCGCGTATGACGGCGTGCTCGTTCTTGCAGAACAGCTTCTCGACGCGCCGCAACGCGGCTGGATTGACGTTCCAGACGTCCCCGGAGACGTATGTCACTCGGTCCACACGGCAATCTTGCGGCGCGTGAAAATGATGATACATGCTCGACAACAGTCGAAGGGTGGCGTAGCAGCCGTCCCGATGCGCCTCGACCAGCTCAGGGTCGTGCAAAAGCTCGCCGAGAGCGTACGGCATGCCCTTTATTTGCAGAACCTCGTCGCCGTTGACTTGGCCACACGCTCCCACGATGGCGTCACAAGGACTAACCACGATCTCGGGCCTGTCGTCGATGTGCCTGGCGCCATCCTTCAATTCGCGCACGAAGCAGTCGTGCAGGCTCAGAAACTGCTGCTTCGCGGCGTCGCTCAAATCCAGATCGGCGAAGAGACGCCAGACGCCGATGGAGAGATCGCGCACGAGAGGGTGCTCGATCTTGCTGAACCAGCCCATGAATTCGGTGAGCACGCGGCGCCCGATCAGATTGGTGACCAGGAAATTCACGCTCTCCTGTTCAAATGGCCGCAGCGCCTTGCGTCGAAACGTCATGCTCAGGTCAAGTCCCACAGCTAGATGTCCGGTTCATGACGATCGAAACCCAGACACTTCCGCTTTATGCGGTCGCCGCGGCGGCGCTTACGGCGTCAGCCGTGAAACTTAAGCGACGCCTCGAGCTCTCGCGGGCGAAGCACCCTTCGCTCGCGGGTCATCCGCGCATGGCGCGTTTCGTCGCGTCCTTGCTGCCCTTGTATGAATATGACGAAACGCGCTTCTTCAATTGCGACGACGCGCCCGCCGAAGTCGCCCGGCGCCGGCGGGCGGGATTCGCCCGGCTCGCCGAAAGCTATCGCTTGCGATACCCCGAGACGACGCGGCTTAGCGGCGAGATCAGCGGCGCCGTGTCGGACCTGCAGTTCACCGATCGCTATCGCACGCCGTTTCAGTTCAGCCGCTATGTGCGGGAGAAGTTGCCGGCGAACGTGTTCATGCGCAGTTCTGGCGGCGTAAAGCTGACCGATCTCGACGGCAATGGGTTCTTCGACCTCTCCGGCTCCTATGGCGTGAACGTGTTCGGCTACGATTTTTACAAGGCGACGATTGCGGAAGGCGAGGCCGATGCGCACGAACTCGGGCCGGCGCTCGGCGCCTATCACCCCGCCATCGCTGATAATGTGCGGTTCTTGAGGGAAATTTCGGGCCTTGACGAGATCTCGTTTCACATGTCCGGCACCGAAGCGGTGATGCAGGCTGTGCGGCTTGCGCGTTACGCCACGCGCCGTTCGCATCTCGTTCGCTTTTGTGGCGCCTACCATGGCTGGTGGGGCGACGTGCAGCCGGGGATCGGCAATCCCGCCCCGGCGCACGAGACCTATACGCTCAAGGAAATGTCCAAAGACACCCTGCACGTGTTGCGCACGCGCAAGGACATCGCCTGCGCGCTCGTCAATCCTGTGCAAGCCTTGGCGCCGAACAGGCCGGCAGCCTCGGATTCCTCGCTCGTCGACGGCGCGCGCGCGGCGCATTTCGACAGGCCTGCCTATACGCAGTGGTTGAAGGAGCTGCGCGCCGTGTGCGCCGAACGCGGTATCGTCCTGATTTTCGACGAGGTGCTCGTCGGATTTCGCCTCGCGAGAGGCGGCGCTCAGGAATATTTCGGCGTAAGCGCCGACATGGTCACCTATGGCAAGACGGTCGCGGGCGGATTGCCCGTCGGCGTCCTGTGCGGCCGCAAGGAGTTGATGCGGCGCTTCCGCGAGCATCGTCCCGCCGATATTTGCTTCGCGCGTGGCACCTTCAATTCGCATCCCTATGTCATGACCACGATGCGCAGCTTCTTTCGAAAGCTCGCGACCCCGCAGACGGCGGATCTCTACCGAGATATCGATCGGATATGGGACGCGCGCGCGCAGATGCTGAATGCGCGCCTAAAGCAAGCGCAGCTGCCGATCGAGGTCGCGAACATGTCGACGATTTGGACGGTCTGCTTCACGGAGCCGTCCCGCTACAACTGGATGCTGCAATTCTATTTGCGCGCGGAAGGCCTCGCTCTGAGCTGGGTCGGGACTGGGCGACTGATCTTCAGTCTCAATTATACCGACGCGAATTTTGTGGAAGTCGTCGAGCGATTCGTCGCCGCGGGCAAAAAAATGCGCGAAGACGGATGGTTCTGGCGCGCGCCCGAGACGACGAACAAATCGATCCGGCGGCGCATCCTACGGGAAACGCTGGCGCGCCGCCTGTTCTCTCGCTTCGTGACCAGTTGATCTCAGTGAGCGGGCTCCGCCTCATCGTCGGAATCCGGCTCCTGGCAGTCTTCGTAGCCGGTGCCGGCATGCGGGCTCTCAGCTTTGCGGAACAGATAAAGCGGAGACTTCAGATAGATTTGTATATCGTGAAAAGGGTCCGTCAGGATTTTTGCCGCCCACACGACCCCGGTCATGACATCTTGCTGCACGAACAATTGACCGATGCGGAACAAGAAACCGGCGGCCCCGACGAAGAACCAGATGTATCCCACATGGCGGAGCAAATCGCCCGCGTTAGCGGGCGCTCCGAAAAGGCCGAACAGCGTCGGATCGACCAGCAGCGGTAAGGGCGACAAGGCCCAAATGGCCATGAGCGCCCGTTTACGCTGGAGGTTATAGCCGACCTTTATTGATTCCTTGTACTCTTGGGTCGCGTGATTGAGGTCGTCATAGTCGCGCGGCTCGAAGAAAAAGTGACCGGCTTGCCGCGTCAACATAGACACGAGCCAAGCGATGATCGCCGCGAGGGCCGGATCCTTCAATAGCAGCGCGTAGCAATATAAAAAGCTGAAGGCGCTCACCAGATGCAGGGTCTGGTTGATGCGATTCTGATGGTAATAGCGATGGTCGTCCCAACGCTGAACTTTCAGGGCTTGGAGGAAGCTTTGCATGGGGCACCTTCAAACGCGAGGCCGCTTTCGGCTTCGCTATTTCGGTTTCGTGAACAGGGTATGACAATTCCTGCGCAGCGGTTTGAAGTTTGTTGAATGAGGTGATTTTCTCCGAATTATTTGCACGAATTTCCAACCTGCGTTCGGCGCCGCCGGCTCGTGACAGCTTGGATGAGCGCAAGGCGCAAAGCGACTCAACCTGGCCTTGCTCGAGCCGCACGTCCTGGCCTAAAAGACGGCGCGAGTGCGAATGACCTCAACGGCTGACAAGGGCGCGAGCGAGCGCATTCGCTTTGGTCTCCTCGATAAGAGGGCGCGAATGGTCCCCATCGAGACATCTGCGATGGCGCTCGGGGCCGCCTATGGGCTCGCGGTTCTCGGCCTCGCGGTTTTTCAACGTCGACTCCAATATTTTCCCGACCGGCGCCACACGCCGATCGTGCTGTCCGGCGTGACCGGCGGGGAAGAGCTGCGACTCGAGACCCTCGACAGCGAGGTTCTCGTCGCTTGGCATTTTCCACCCGAGCGCGGGAGGCCAGTAATTTTATATCTTCATGGGGCCCGCGGGGCGCTCGTCAACCGGGCTCCGCGCTTGCGCATGTTCGCGGAGAGCGGGTTCGGCGTGCTGGCGGTCTCCTATCGCGGCTACGGAGGCTCTACCGGTCGGCCGACTGAGGCCGGCATGATGCAGGATGCCGAAACCGCCTACCGCGCGGCCTGCGAGCGATATGGGGCTGATCGACTCATCATTGTGGGGGCGTCGCTCGGGACAGGCATAGCTGTGAGTCTGGCCTCGAAGCATGAGGCCGCCGCCCTCGTTCTCCTGGCGCCCTTTTTATCGGCGATGGATGTCGCCGCGAGTCGTTTTCCGCTTTTGCCGGTGAGGTGGCTGATGCGCGATCAGTTTCGATCCGATCTGGCGATCTCCAGCGTGCGGATGCCGTTGCTCATGATTCATGGCGAGCGCGACCGCGTCATCCCGGTCAGCTCGGGAAGGCGGCTCTTTCAGCTTGCAAACGAGCCGAAGACGTTTCTTGGCGTGCCGGGCGGCGGCCACGTGGTGCTGGGACCGGGCGCCTTTGCGCAATTGCGCGACTGGATCGACAGAACCGTCCCCGCGAGAGGCGCCTCGCTCCGCCAAGCGTGTCGGGACGACTAATCCTTTGCCTGTGAGGCGAACGTCGGCTCTGTCCCTTCACCGCGTCCGCCGTATGCGGGCGAGGGTGAACAATCCAAAAGGTCCGATGGGGCGTCGTTCGACCAGACGCATGTCTGTCCGAGCCGCAAGCCAATCGCCGATGACCGCCCAGGGGAAGTATGGGCGCCAGCCGAGGTGCGCGGCGAAATGCCGCCCGATCCATAGCTCCACGGCGGCTTGCACCGGCGTGTCGGGGCTTATTCGACTGACGACCATGATCTCCCCACCCGGTCTGATCACGCGCGCGGCTTCATCCAGCGCTCCCGCCGGGTCCGGCGTGACGGTCAAGACGAACATCAGCAGCGCGCAGCCGAAGCTCGAATCCGGAAAAGCCAGCCGGGCCGCGTCCATGCAGGCCAGTCCCTGAACAAGGGAGAGCCGTTCCCGCTGGACGCGATGGACCGCTCGACGAAGCATGGGCTCGGAGAGATCGACGCCGATGACGCGAGCATCGGGCCGAAACATGGGCAGCTCGAGACCTGTTCCCACGCCCACGTCCAGGATGAGACCCTGGACCTGTGATGCGGCGGCGGCGCCGGCCCTGCGCGCCGATTCCAGCCACGTCGAGTAGATCACATCATAGAACGGCGCCCAACGAGCCCAGGTGGTCTCGAGCGCCTGACCATCGAGCTCAGGCTGTTCGGTTTGGCGGCGAGGCTCCCGGCCTTTGTTCATTGGTCTTTCCCCACACTGAATGGGCCCTCCTGATTTACGCATTTTGGCTGAGATGTGGAAGATACTATCGGAAGGCCACGCGGCTGTTCAACGAGGCTTCATTTCATTGATTCTCGTTGCCTACAGAGGGTTCGACGAGGGTCCTGACCGACGCCGGTCGAAGCCCTCCAGAGCGCAAAGCTCTTCCGAATCGTTCGCCGACGCGGGCTGAGAGCTCAAAACCGATGGTTGAACCGCCGTCCACCGGCGGCGAGGCGACGTTTCCCTTGCGGGCCCGAGGTGCTAAGGCGTGCCCGCCCTTCCGCTCCAAGCTTGGACCCCATGGCTGCCCCTCCGCTGCTCGCGCTCACCGACGTCACCCTCACGCTCGGCGGCAAGCCGCTGCTCGATTGCGCCTCGCTCTCCGTCGCGCCTTTCGCGCGCGTGGGACTCGTCGGGCGCAACGGCTCAGGCAAGTCGACGATGCTCAAGATCGCCGCCGGCGAATTGGAGGCCGATTCGGGCGAGCGCTTCCTAAAGCCCGGCGCATCGCTGCGCTACCTGCCGCAGGAGCCGGATTTTTCGGGCTTCGGCAGCGTGCGCGCCTATGTCGAAGCGGGGCTCGGCCCCTTCAGCGACGCGCATGGGGCGGGGCTGCTCGTGAGCGAGCTGGGTCTTTCCGGCTGCGAGGATCCGCAACATCTCTCGGGCGGCGAGGCGCGCCGGGCGGCGCTCGCAAGAGTCCTCGCCGCCGAGCCCGACATCCTCCTACTCGACGAGCCGACGAATCACCTCGATCTGCCGACGATCCTGTGGCTCGAGGAGAAGCTGTCGAACCTGCGCGCCGCGCTGGTTCTCATCAGCCACGACCGCCGCTTCCTGCAAGACCTCACGCGCGAGACCCTATGGCTCGATCGCGGCGGAACGCGCCATCTCGCGCGGGGCTTTAGCGAGTTCGAGGCATGGCGCGACAGGGAGCTCGAAGAAGAAGAGCGTCAGGCGCACAAGGCCGACCGCCGCATCGTCGCCGAAGAGCATTGGCTGCGTCACGGCGTCTCGGGCCGGCGCAAGCGCAACATGCAGCGACTGGCGAGGCTCCATGAGATGCGCGCGGAACGGCGCAACCGCGTAGGCCCGACCGCGCTGGTCAAGCTCGAGGCGAGCGAGGCGCAGGCCTCCGGAGCGCTGGTCGTCGAGGCTGTACAAATTTCGAAGCGCTATGGCGAGCGCAGAATCGTCGACAAATTCTCGACCCGCGTCATGCGCGGCGACCGGCTCGGCGTCGTCGGCGCCAACGGCGCCGGCAAGACCACGCTGATCTCGCTGCTCACCGGCGCGCTCGCGCCCGACAGCGGCAAGGTCAAGCTCGGCTCCGGCCTCGCCATGGCTGCGCTAGAGCAGAGCCGAGCGAGCCTCGACGCCGCGCTCACCTTGCAGGACGCGCTGACAGGCGGCGGCTCGGACTATGTCGAGATCAACGGCGAGCGGCGTCATGTCGCCGGCTACATGCGCGACTTTCTGTTCAAGCCGGAACAGGCGCGCACGCCGGTGTCGAAGCTCTCGGGCGGCGAGCGCGGCCGGCTCATGCTGGCGCGGGCGCTGTCGAGACCGTCGAACCTGCTCGTGCTCGACGAGCCGACGAACGACCTCGACCTCGAGACGCTCGATCTCTTGGAAGAGATGCTGCAAGACTATCCGGGCACGCTGATCGTCGTGAGCCATGACCGCGATTTCCTCGACCGCGTGGCGACCTCGGTCGTTTTTTCGGAAGGCGACGGGCGCTGGGTGGAATATGCCGGCGGCTATTCGGACATGGTCGCGCAGCGCGGCGCCGGCGTCGAGGCGCGCTCGAGGCCAGAGACGCCGAAGCAGGAGCCGAAGGAGAAGCCCGCGCCGCGCGAGAAGCCCGCAGCGAAGGCGAGGCTCAGCTTCAACGAGCTGCGCGCGCTCGCGACGTTGCCAGCGAAGATGGAGGAGCTGCGCGAGAAGAAGGCCAAGCTGCAAGCTCTACTCGACGACCCCGACCTCTATGCGCGCGATCCGGCAAAATTTTCCCGCGCCGGCTCGCTCCTGGCGGAGGCCGAAGCTGAACTTGCCGCCGCCGAGGAACAGTGGCTCGAGCTCGAAATCAAGCGGGAGGAGATCGAAGGCTGAAAACCGGCGAGCGCGACCCAACCGGGGAAGCGGCCCGCGGCCCGGCCCTTTATGCGATCTTTACACTGCGGCGCGCTATTCGCGATTGAGACCTTACGGACGGCGCATTTATCTAGCGGGAGCCTTCAAGCCGCAGGGCTCGTCCGGCGAAAGGCTGAAGCGCGAGGGAGTTCAATTCATGGGCCAGAAGCTTGCGTTCGAGCTTTTGCAGGCGGACGGCTCTGACCGCTACGCCGTCCGCCTCGTCGATCGGCAGCAGATCGCGGCGCTCGCCGACGCGGAAGGTTTAGCCATGCCCATGGCGGTCGATCGGGTCGTCGTGGCCTATGACGAAGGCAGCGGCGAGCTCGTGCCCGTGGATGGTTTCGACAGTAAGACCGCGCGCGGGCGCGTCGAGATGCGTATCCTCAGCGACGTTTATTGCGAAGCGCTGGAGCGGATCACGGCGCGCGCGAAAAAGCCGGAGGCCCCGGCGCGCCGCGAAACTTTCGTCTTTCAGCAGTGATTGGCGAAGCGAGGGCGGCGCGACGCGGCCGCCCTGCAGGGAACTTTTCATTTGTGCGGGTTCACATGCGCGCCGCTCTGGGAGGGCGCGTAGTGAAAACGGGAGAGCTCCTCGGGCTCCAGTTCGCCGCTCTTGTTCCGGTCGAGGCGATCGAACTCCGCCGACATGAAGCTCATGAACTCCTCTTTCGAGACGCGACCGTTCTTGTCCTGGTCCATCAGCCGCAGCAGCTCCGCCACGTGTCTCTCGCCCGCCGTCCAGGTCCGCCGGCTCGCCGCGTAGGATGCGGTCGACGCCACCACTCCCGCCGCCAGCGCCGCGACGATCGCCAATTTCGCAAGCTTCGGCATGATCCTCTCCTGTCTTTCGGTTGCTTTGCGCCCTCCCCGCTTCGCGCGAATCGGCACGGCTAAGAAGATGGCGAGGCCCGGGAAACTTAACAATGGGGATTTTAGAAACGAAGCGCAAAAATGCTCGGACGCATCTGGAAAAACGCTCCCGCGCGACCAGTCGTTTGAAATCGCCAACTTAACCGTTACGCCCTTGAGAAGGACAGGCGTGGCCGATAATTCGCCGAAGGCGCCGGCCTTCGAGCAGAATTCGCCGCAGCCGCAAACAAGCCCGACGACGATCGGCGCGGACAGCCATATCGCGATCTGGTCCGCGGATATGATATGGCGCTTCTGACCCCGCCGCCCCGGGCGGGTGACGGGAGCGTGCCATGTTCGATTGCGTGCTGACGCTGATCGGCGCAGCGCCCGAGGAAACGCCGGTCGCGGCCGTCGGCGAGACCGCCCGAGAGCTGCTCCTAGGGCTCGGCGGCGCGGTCGGCGAACCGGACTGGCTCGCGCCGCGCCAGGCCTGCGATCTTTTCTTTCGCGGCGGAGACCTCGACCTCGCCGCCGCCGCCCTTCGGGCCGCGATCGGGCGGCGCTTCGCCGCAGCGAAGGTCGACCTTGTCGTTCAGCCCGCCGCCGAGCGGCGTAAGCGCCTCATCGTCGCCGACCTCGAATCGACGCTCATCGAAAATGAGATGCTCGACGACCTGGCCGAATTGATCGGCGTCAAGCCAAAGGTCGCGGAGATCACTCGGCAGGCGATGAACGGCGAGATCGACTTCGCGCAAGCGCTCAAGTCGCGCGTGGCGCTGTTTGAGGGCCTGCCCGAGGCCGAGCTGCTCAGAGCGGCCGCGAATATCCGCCTGACGCCAGGGGCGCGCACTCTTATCGCCACCGCCCGCGCGCATGGCGCGTTCGTCGCGCTCGTGACCGGCGGATTCGACTTCTTCGTGCGCCACGTGCAAACGATGCTCGATTTCGACGCTGTGGTCGCAAACCATCTCGTCATCGAAGACGGCAAGCTCGCGGGGAAGGTGCTCGAGCCAATCGTCGGCAAGGAGGGCAAGGAGGCGGCGCTGAGACGGCTCGCGGCGGAACGAGGCGTTGGGCTCTCCGCCACGCTTGCCGTCGGCGACGGCGCGAACGACCTGCCGATGCTGAAAGCCGCCGGCCTCGGCGTGGCGTTTCGCGCCAAACCCCTCGTGGTCGCGCAGATCCGTAATCGCATCGACCACGGCGATTTGACGGCCCTGCTCTATGCTCAAGGATTCCGTGTCGAGGAGCTTTCAAGCGAGTAGGCCCAGGGCGTCACATGTTTGCCGAAGCAGAATCGGCGATCATGGCGAGCGCTTTCTCGAGCGCGAGCGCCCTCAAGGCAATCTGGATCGCCTCCCACCCCAAGTCGGCGACACTAAGAATCGTACGGTTTCCAGGCGATCGACCAGATCCAACGGGATTCCGAGCCTGGAGCCGGAAGGGCGGGCTGCCTCGTCATGGTTCGCCAAGAAAGAGAGCGTGACGACGATAGCGTCGCATTTGAGCATCGAAGCGTAGCGCGAACTGTATGTTTCGAGCGCCGGCGCCTGCAGGGCGCGGCAATTTCACGCGGTCGAGCGGCTCGCCCAAGGCCATGGCATTGGCGAAGCGGCTGACATCACCTCGTTTTGGCGGCGCTGGATCGAGCGGCTGGTCGCTCGCTGCAATCCGGAAGGTCCCGAGTCTTTGGGCGACTTGGGCCGGCGCGGCGCCGCGGATGCTTAAACCCGAAATTCTGGAGCGGCCGCGCTCGTCTCCAGCCGCCCGAGGACGACGGCGTCGGCAACTCTGTGGCTACATGATACGCCCACGCTTGGCGACTTATTTCATCCGCTCGTCTCGATCACTTGCGCGCCAGGCGAGAGCGCCCGCGTCGCCTCGTCGACGCTATGGAACAGACGTTCCGGATGCAGCTCCGCCATGACGCCGAAGTCCTCCAGCGCCGTCTGCGCACGCACCGATTCGAGCCTGACGACGGCGAAATCGACCCCGCGTTCCCGGCACTCCTTGATGACGTTGCGCAGGATGCGCGCGGCCGTGAAATCAATCTCGACGACGCTGCTGGCCTCCAGCACCACGAGCTGGAGCCCGCCGTCGACTCGCGCCAGCGCTTTGCGAAACTCCTGGGCGAAGCTGTAAGCATTGAGGAACGACAGCGGCGCCTGGAACGCGACGACCAGCACGCCCTTGAGCTTCTCGCCGGCGAAGCGCTGACTCTCCGGCCACCAGACGGTCGTGCCCGCAAGCCGCTCATATTCGATGAGATGCGTGCGCGTCATCATATAAACGCCGTGCATCAGCGAGAGCAGGATGGCGAGGGCCACGCCCGTCTGCACGGGCAGCATCACGACCGCGAGCGCCGTCACTGCCACGAGCGCGAATTCGGCCTTGGTCTTCTTGAAGATGTCGCGCATCTCGCCCGTGCGGAAGATGCGGGAGGCGACGAACAGCAAGACGGCTGCGAGCGCCGCCTCCGGCACATGGCCAAGCAGCTCCGCGCCATAGACCGCCACAGTGACGACGACGGCTGCTGCGACGAGGCCGGAAAGCTGGCTCTTGCCGCCGGTCTCGGCGACGATCGCGGTGCGCGGCGGACTCGCATTGACGGGGAAGCCCCCGATGAGGCCCGAGGCGATGCTGCCGCAGCCAAGCCCGACATAGTCGCGGTCAACGTCCGGCGTCCCGCTTGGGTCGCTGGGAAAAGAGCGCGAGACGGCTGCTGTCTGCACCATGACGACAATCGCGATCAACGCGGCAAGTCCCACCACGTGGGTGAGATCGTCCAGAGAAGCGTTCGGCAGGCCGATGTGCAGCGCCGCGACCCTGAAGCTTTCGACGACCTGCACGCCCTGATCTTGCAAGTCGAAGCGCCAAACGGCGTATGTTGCGAGCGCCAGCGCAATCAGCGCGCCGGGAATGCGCGGGCTGATGCGCTCGCAGATCGAGATCAGCGCGAGGCAGCCGAGGCCGATGGCGATAGTGAGCGGGTTGGTTGCATGGATGTGGGCGGCGAGCGCCGCGATCCGTGCGAAGAGCGCGCCCTCGCCGCCGGGCACGCCGAGCAGGGCCGGCGCCTGCGAGAGGACGATATGGACAGCGACGCCGGCGAGGAAGCCAGTCGTGACCGGGATCGACAAGAGGTCGGCGATCCAGCCCGCGCGCAGTACGCCCGCGAGCAGCAGGAATAAGCCCACGAGCCCAGCGAGCACGGTCGTCATTTCAGCATAGGCGGGCGTGCCGGCGGCGGCGATGAGCGTCAGCGCGCCGGCGAAGATCGGCGTGATCGTCGAATCCGCGCCGGCGGAGAGATAGCGGTTGGCGCCAAAGACGGCGAAGGCGAGCGTAGCGGCGACGAAGGCGAAGAAGCCGATATGTGGCGGAAAGCCGCCGAGGCGGGCGGTCGCCATCTGCTCGGGGATAGCGATGGCGGCCAGCGTAAGGCCGGCGACGAGATCGAACCGCAGCGCGACGAAGCCGACGCCTTGGAAGGAGCGGAAGATCGGCCAGGGGGAGCGGGGTGCGTCGGTCATAGGTTTTTCTTGGAGCGCGCGGAGAGGAAGATGGAGAATTTCGTTCGAGATATACCCGGGATGAGTTGAAAAGCCGAAATTGCGGGGGAGAGGAGCCGGATCCTTCGTGATGCGTCAAATCTGCTCCCTCGCCCCGTTTGCGGGGAGAGGGGACGGACGCGGGCCTTCATCGGCTTTCGGGGTCATATAAGATTGCGGGACTGCGATCCCTACAAAGGGGCAGGCCAATGACGCAAGAAGTCGAATTGACGGCGAACTCAACCGCCAAGAATTTGACTATGAGCTGCATTGTTTCGCAATCTAGCAAAATGGCGCCCGCAGCTGGGGTTCGCATCCCCTAATACTGCCCGCCGATCCTCGCCATGTCAGTCTGCGGCGCCCTCGTCGCCTCATCCTCGAACTTCGCGCGGTAGACCACAAAATTCTCCATCACGCGCTGCACATAGTTGCGCGTCTCCTGGATTGGGATGCGCTCGACCCAGTCGATCGGATCGACATTCGTCTTGCGCGGGTCGCCATAGGCGTCGATCCATTCCTTCACGCGCCCGCCGCCGGCGTTGTAAGCCGCAAAGGTCAAGAGATACGAGCCCTTGTGCTCGCCAAGCAATATCCCGAGATGCGCCGCGCCGAGCTGCGCGTTGAAGGCCGGCTCCGAGATCATGCGATGCAGATCGAAGCCCACACGCATGCGGCTGGCCGTATTGCGTGCAGTCGAGGCGATCATCTGCATGAGCCCCATAGCCCCCGCCGACGACACCGCGTGCGGATCGAAGGCGCTCTCTTGCCGCGCGATCGCATAGACGATCGAGCGCGATGCCGAGCCCGGCAAGGTGTTGAAATTCGGCACGCCATAGGCAGGGAAGGCCATGTCGTCGAGCGCGATGCCGCGGTTGGCTGCGAGCTTCCCAAGATTGAGCGAGATGCGCGCGTCGCGTGGGCGCGCCGCGACTTCCGCCAAAGCCGCGATCTGCGCCTCCCCCGAAAGATGCTTCATCGATTCGATCGCGAGCGTCAGCGCCGACTCCTTCTCGCCGGCCGCCAGCAGCAGCTCGACCACGCGCACCGCCAGCGCGCGCTCGTCACCCTCTGCCGCCTTCGGCGGCTCGCGCAGGGGAGAGACCGCCGCGCCGAGTTTCGCCGCCGCGAGCTGACCGTAAAATGTCGTCGAATAGGCCGCCGCTTCTGCATAGAGCTCGCGGGCTTCGGCGTCTCCTTCCTCCGTGTGGCGCGCTTCTGCGGCGCGCGCCCGCCAGTAATTGGCGCGCGACAGTTGCAGCGGCGTTTCGGCTATAGCGCCGATGGCGTCGAAATGCTTCTCCGCCAATGCGGGATCGTTGAGGAAGCGCAGCGCGATCCAGCCGGCGTGGAACTCCGCCTCGACCTTGCTTGAGACGCTCCGCGCCGCATGCGCCGCGCAAACCTCATAGGCGCTCTTGGCGTCGCTGATGTCGAGGAGCTTCCTGGCGACGAGGCGGCGCTCGACCCACCACGCGTCGCCGTCGATCGCGAGCGCGGGATCGCGCGGCGCCTTCAGCATCAGCGCGCCAGCCTCCGCGATGTGCTCGCGCTTGCGCGCCAGATGGATGCGCGCGAAGAGCAGGCCCGGATCGTTCTGCAGGGCGGGCGCGACCTTGGCGAAGAGCTTGTCGTCGCCGTAATTGGAGTTGGCGGCCATGCGCACACGCGCGAGAATCGTCTCGCCCTCGCCTGCGAGCGCCGCGGCGCGCAACGCGGCGGCGTTCTTCTCGGCATAAAGCAGCCGGTCGGCGCGATATTTGTGGTCCGCCGGCGCGAGAACCTCGCCGAACTCCTTGAGCAGGGCGCTCTCGAAGGATTCGCTGAACTCGTTCTGGCGCCAAATCTTTCGGACGAGCGCCGCCGCCTGCTCGAACTCGCCCTCATGGACGAGGGCCCGCGCGAGCGCGAAGCCGCCGCCGCTGGTCAAAGGCTTCGCCTCGGAAAAGAAGCTCTTGACCGCCGCGTCCGACGCGCGCTCGGCGTAGAGCGACTCCTCTTCCTGCCGGCGCAGCCACTCCGCCGCCGGCCAATCCGGGCGCTCGTCGAGAAAGCGCTGGAGGCGCTTGAAGCCCGCCTCGCGCGGATGCAGCCGCAGACCGGCCCATTGCGCCGCCGCGATGGCCGCCTCGTTCCGCAGCGGCGCCGCGGCGGCGTCGCCGGCGGCGAAGTCGCCTGCGCGATAGGCGGCGAGCGCGGCGGCGAAGGCCGGCGCCTCGTCGCCGATCAGCATGGCGGGCTCAAGCGGCGGCGGCTCGGGCGAAACGAATATCGGCTCTTCCAGCAGCAGCAGCGAGGGGGAGGCGTAGGCGCTCGCTTCGCCCGGGAGCGCCTCCGGGTTGCCTGAGAGAGAGGCGAAGGAGGTGACCGCCGCGAGCGCGCTGGCCGACTGGAGAAGCTCCCCGGTTCCGAAATCGAGCCTTGCGGGCGGCTCCTCGCGCCGGGCCGCGACCTGCTTCGGCGGGCGCCGCTCGGGGTCGCGCGCGAAAGGAATCAGCAGGAGGCCGCCGAAGAGGCAAAGCAACAGCGCCTGCCGCGAGATCATGCGCGCACGCAAGAGGATCGGCCTCGTCTGTTGCATCTTCAAGCCCTCCTGGCTGCCCATTAGGCGAATTTGCCTCCGAAGTCTTGACGAATCGCTCATTCTGTCCCGCCGAATCGGCGGGTCGCCCGCGTCGCCGAAGGCCCTTTCCTCGGGGTCGAGCAAGGGCTATGAGGGACGACAGCCTTAAAGTGAGACCGGAATGCGGCGCCGGCGTGGCGCGAGGAGAACGTTGACTTCATGAGCAAAACCGCAATTTTCCATGGATCTGTGACAGCGCTGGTCACGCCGTTCTCTAAAGGCGTCGTCGACTTCGATCGGCTGCGCGCCCTCATCGACTGGCAGGTCGAGAGCGGCGCGCACGGTCTCGTGCCTGTCGGCACGACGGGCGAAAGTCCTACGCTGTCGCATGAGGAGCACGGGGCTGTCATCACCGCCACGATCAAGGCGGCGCGCGGGCGCGTGCCGGT
The DNA here is from genome assembly GCA_035624015.1 of Methylocystis sp. Lineage (GTDB taxonomy): Bacteria > Pseudomonadota > Alphaproteobacteria > Rhizobiales > Beijerinckiaceae > Methylocystis. Next base: position 2,925 of record DASPSI010000124.1, on the reverse strand, counting down.
CATCGCGGGGGCGGGCTCCAACAACACGCGCGAGGCGGCGGCGCTTGCCTGCCACGCCGAGCGCGCCGGCGCCGACGGGCTGCTCGTCGTCACGCCCTATTACAACAAGCCGACGCAGGAAGGACTTTACCAGCACTTCAAGGCGGTCGCCGAATCGGTGTCGATCCCGATCATCATTTACAACATCCCGCCGCGCTCGGTCGTCGACATGAGCGTCGAGACCATGAAACGTCTCTCCGAGATCAAGAACATCGTCGGCGTCAAGGACGCGACCGGCAATGTGGGCCGCATCTCTTTACAGCGCGAGGCGATGGGGCTGGACTTCATCCAGTTCTCGGGCGACGATCTCACGGCGCTCGCCTGCATGGGCGCCGGCGCGCACGGCTGCATCTCGGTCGTCGCCAACATTGCGCCGAGCCTCTGCGCCGATTTGCAGAACGCCGCGCTTGCGGGCGACTTTAGACGAGCACTCGAGATCCAGGACAAGCTCGTGCCGCTGCAGGTCGCGACCTTTCTGGAGCCCGGCGTCTGCGGCGCGAAATATGGGCTGTCGCTGCTGGGGCGCGTGAGCGAGGAGGTGCGCCTGCCGCTGATCCCGCTCTCCCAAGCGACAAAGGACAGGATCCGCGCCGCCATGATCTTCGCGGGCGTGCTGGAAGGCTGATTTAAGTGGCGCAGAAGCCGGAGCCGAATTTCAAGGTCGTCGCCGACAACCGCAAGGCGCGCTTTCATTATGAGATCGGCGAGAGCTTTGAAGCCGGCCTCGCGCTGACCGGCACGGAAGTGAAGTCGCTGCGCACCGGCAAGGCGACGATCGGCGAGAGCTACGCGCATGTCGATCGCAAAGGCGAGGCGTGGCTCGTCAACGCGACGATTCCCGAATACGAGGCCGGCAACCGCTTCAATCACGAGCCGAAACGGCTGCGCAAGCTCCTGCTGAAGCAGCGCGAGCTTGCGAAGCTGTCGCAGGCGGTCGAGCGCGAGGGCATGACGATCGTGCCGCTGCGGCTTTATTTCAACGAGCGTGGGCGAGCGAAGCTGCAGATCGCGCTCGCGCGCGGCAAGAAGCTGCATGACAAGCGCGAGGTCGAAAAGAAGCGCGACTGGAGCCGCGAGAAGGGCCGGCTGATGCGGGAGAAGGGGTGAGATCGATTTTGCATCCTCGCCGCCTCAAGGCGCGGCTTTGGCGAGACCCGAGTCGACCCATTCGAGATGAAGGCGCGCCTCCCCTTCCGGCGCGTCCTTGAGCTTCCTCTTGTAGATCAGATCCGCGCGGCCGATTAGATTCTCGAGCGGCACGAAGCCAACCCCGCCGAGCTGCGGCGCAATACGCGAGTCTGAGGAATTGTCGCGGTTGTCGCCCAAGACGAAGAGACTATCCAGAGGGACGAGGAAAACCCCGGTATTGTCGTTTATTCCGTGATCGCCTTCCATCTCGACAATCTTGTGCTCGACGCCGCCGAGCAAGGTCTCGATGTAGGTCGGCGCCACGAACGGCTCGCCTTTCCGCGACAAAACCGTGACGCCGGGCGTGACCGGGCGCCGAGGAACCAATTCGCCGTTGATGTAAAGCCGTCCCGCGATCAACTGGATGCGGTCGCCCGGAAGTCCGATGATGCGATCCACGTGATCGGCGCCGTTCGAAACGGCCCGAAACACTACGACGTCGCCTCGTTGCGGCGTTCGGGCGAATATTCGCTCCTTGAACGCGGACTTCCCAAGCGGAGTCGAGTAGGGGCCGTAGCCATAGGCGAACTTCGAGACGAAGAAATGGTCGCCGATCTCCAGCGAAGGGATCATCCCGCCGCTTGGAACGTTGAATGGCTGAAACAAGAAAAAGCGTAGCAGGACGACGAGCGCAAGAGCGATCCCGACAGAAAGAACATCTGCGATCAACAAGGCGCCGAACGCGCGAGCCTTGCCGAATTGCAGCGCTTCCGAAGTCATGATCGTCGCGAGACAGACCTGCCAGATTGCCGCAACGAAGGTGGCCACGCCCAGCACGATTGCGATCGCGGGGTCTTCCGTGAGATGCAAGGCCGAAACCGCAGCCACGGCGACGGCTGGCGGAGCGGACCAGGAGAGAGCGGCCCGCGCAGCCTTGGATGAGCGTTGTCCGCCTAGAACCCCCGCGACCCGAGCGGTCAGGAAGCCGCCGACATAGAGCAGCAAGACGCCGAGCGCCGCGGCGACGCAAAGAATGAGGACGAAACCGGCCGCATCCAGAGAAGACGTCGACGCGAGGATGAACCGAAAGCCGCCGAGCATCCCCGCGACGGAGAGCAACGAATAGAGGGCGGTGATAGCGATCGTTCCGCTTTCCCCGCCGCTGGCGAGAACGGCGCGCATCGCAGCGCGCGGACGAAGCCACAGCAGGAGCCCGGGACTGGCGGCTGCCGAAGCGATGTTTTCGTTGCTGGCGGACATGAGCTTGCCCAATCTTTGGTCTGAAAATCTTCCCAAGGTCGCGATCAAGCCTATCGGAACATGATCCGCTTGTGAAGCCCGGCGCCCTCGACCGGCCGATGCGGTGAAGGGTCCTTTGTCGCGATTTGAGGGCCGGCGAGCGAAGGGGCCCGACGTGGAAAAATTCGGGATGACAACGGCGCCAGGGAGCTCGACGAAGCCCGGAAAATCAGCGCGACCGAGGCGCCCGCGCCCATGATGAACGCACAAAAAACCTCTTCCCGCGGACGGGAAGAGGCGATGTCGTGTGGGTTGGCGACTGTTGGCCTTAGATCAGCAGCGCGACGCCTTCCTTGCCGAGCAGCCGGCGAACGTTCAGCAGGATCTGCAGAACCACGCCGAACACGCCAAGCGCCATCCAGCCGAAGAACACGAAGCCCCAGTGCAGCGGAGCCACGAACAGCTCTTCCATGAACCAGAAGGTGTGGCCCCACTCGTTCAGGCCCACGTTCGGGATGA